>DASXEN010000055.1:0-4002 GCA_036490095.1 Caulobacteraceae bacterium | reverse complement strand
CCCCCTGTGGGGGAGGAGAAGCATTGCCGAAGCCACCGCCAGAATCTCCTCCCCCATTGGGGGAGGGGGACCCCGAAGGGGTGGAGGGGGCCGCCGCCGCACGAACAATCGAACGAGGTACCCATGAAATCCCAGTACGGCGAAGTTTCGGTGCGCGTCGAAGGCCACGTGGCCGTGATCACCCTCGACCGGCCGCCGAACAATCACGTGTCGGTGGAATCGATGGGCGCCATCGCCGACGCGCTCTTCGACGTCGACGCCGAGACCGATTTGCGCGCCAGCGTGCTCAGAACCGCCGGCAAGGTGTTCTGCGCCGGCGCCGACCTGGTCAGCCCAGGCGGCGTCGGGGCGTCGGGCATGCAGGGGATCAACCCGCTCTACGTCGAGGCGGTGCGGCTGTTCTCGGCCAAGAAGCCGATCGTCGCGGCGGTGCAGGGGGCGGCGGTGGGCGCCGGCCTCGGCCTGGCGCTGGTCGCCGACTTCCGCGTCGCCGCCCCCGAGGCCCGCTTCACCGCCAACTTCGTCAAGCTGGGCTTCCACCCCGGCTTTGGCATCACCCACACCCTGCCTCGGGTCATCGGCCAGCAGCGCGCGGCGCTGATGTGCCTGACCGGCCGGCGGCTGACCGGCGAGCAGGCGCTGGAGTGGGGCCTCGCGGACATGCTGGCGCCGCTGGACGAGCTGGAAGCCACCGCGCTGCGCCTCGCCACCGAGATGGCCGAGAACGCGCCGCTGGCGGTGCAATCCACCCGCGCCACCTTCCGCGACGGCCTCGCCGAAGCCGTCAAGGCGCAGACCGACCATGAGCTCGTCGAACAGACCTGGCTGCGCAAGACCGCCGACTTCGCCGAGGGCGTACGCTCAGTGAACGAACGCCGGCCCGGCAAATTCGTCGGGGCATAGGGGAGAGACCGCGATGGCGACGCTGAACCGCGACGGCGTGAACATCTACTACGAGGTCCACGGCGAGGGGCCGCCGGTGCTGCTGACGCACGGCTATTCGTCGTCGTCGCACATGTGGGAGGGCCAGGTCGCGCCCTTCGCCAAGCACTTCAAACTGATCACCTGGGACATGCGCGGCCACGGCAAGTCCGACTATCCGGCCGACCAGGCGCAATATTCCGAGGCCGCTACCGTGGCCGACATGGCCGCGATCCTGGACGCGGTGGGCGCCAGGACCGCGGTGATCGGGGGGTTGTCGCTGGGCGGCTACATGTCGCTGGCCTTCCACCTGGCGCACCCCGAGCGTACCCAGGCGCTGCTGATCATCGACACCGGCCCCGGCTATAAGAGCGACGAGCCGCGCACCGGCTGGAACGCCACGGCGATCAAGCGCGCCGAGCGGCTGGAGGCAGAGGGATTGCCGAAGGGCGGCGGCGCCGAGACCCGCACCGCGCCGCATCGCGACGCCACCGGCCTCGCCAAGGCCGCTCGGGGCATGCTGACCCAGCACGACGCCCGGGTGATCTCCAGCCTGCCGGAGATCAAGGTCCCGTCGCTGGTGGTGGTCGGCGCCGACGACAAGCCGTTCCTGGCCGCGTCGGACTACATGGCCGCCAAGATCCCCGGCGCCGAGAAGGCGGTGATCCCGGCCGCCGGCCACGCCGCCAACATCGACCAACCCGAGGCGTTCAACGCCGCCGTGCTCGGCTTCCTCGCCGGCCTGAAGCTGGAGACCGCCTGATGCCGGGACGCCTGGCGGGCAAGACGGCGGTGGTGGTCGGCGCAGGGCAGACACCGGGCGAGACCATCGGCAACGGCCGGGCGACGGCGGTGCTGTTCGCCCGTGAAGGCGCCACCGTGCTGTGCGTCGATCGCCGGCTCGACTCGGCCGCCGAAACCGTGGCGATGATCGAGGCCGAGGGCGGCAAGGCGGGCGCCTACGAGACCGACATCACCGCGGAAGCCGCCTGCCAGGCGCTGGCCACCGAGGCCAGGGCACGGCTGGGGCGCATCGACATCCTGCACAACAACGTCGGCATCGGCCGCGGCGATTCATCGCTGACCCAGCTCGACGAGGCGGTGTTCGACCGCATCATGACCACCAACCTCAAGGGCATGTGGCTGACCATCAAGCACTTCCTGCCGCTGATGCGCGAGCAGGAGAGCGGCGGGGCGATCGTCAACATCTCGTCGATGGCGGCCGTGGCGGCGTCGAATCTCATCGCCTACGGCATGGCCAAGGCCGGCGTGAACAAGCTGACCCGCGCCACCGCGGCGGCCAACACCCGCTACATGATCCGCTGCAACGCCATCATGCCCGGGCTGATGGACACTCCGATGGCGGTGGGCGGCAACGCCGCGGCGCGGGGGCGCTCGACCGACGACATCCGCGCCGCCCGCGACGCACAGGTGCCGCTCGGACGCAAGAAGGGCACCGCGTGGGACGTGGCCTACGCGGCGCTTTTCCTGGCCTCTGACGAGGCGAAATTCATTACCGGCGTGATCCTGCCGGTGGACGGCGGCATGGCGGCAGGTGTCGGATGAGTGCATTTGAAGGCGTGAAGGTTCTCGATTGCAGCCAGGGGCTGGCCGGCCCAATGGCCGGCATGCTGTTCGCCGACTTCGGCGCCGAGGTGCTGAAAGTAGAGCCACCAGGCGGCGACCGTTTCGCGGACAAGCCCGGCTACCAGATGTGGAACCGCGGCAAGCGCCGCGTCACGCTGGACGTGGAGACCGCCGAAGGCCGCGAGCGGTTGGAGGCGCTGATCGGCGGCGCCGACGTGGCGATCTTCGACTACAGCCCCCGGCGGATGGCGGCGCTGGACCTCGCCACGGTCGCCGAGCGGCATCCGCGGCTGATCAGCCTCTGGATGCCGCCCTACGGCACGAGCGGCCAATGGAGCGAGCTGGAAGCGCACCACGGCGCGCTGACGGCGCTGACCGGCGGCGCCTGGCGGCAGTCGAGCTACGAATACCAGCCGGTCTACCTCGTCGCGCCCTTCCTGCACTACGCCCAGGCCAACATGGCCGCCGGCGCAGCCGGCGCGGCGCTCTACGAGCGCGGCAAGAGCGGCCACGGCCAATCGCTGACGGTGAGCGGCTTCCACGCCGTCGCGCTGGTCGGCGGCGCGTCGGGCAACATCCTGCCGCCAGGCCGCAAGCCGCTGGGCGCCTCGCCGTCCTACCGCACCTACGAGTGCGGCGACGGCAAGTACCTCTTCCTCGCCACCCTGTTCAGCTACTTCTTCCAACGCGCCGTCAACGCCATGGACCTGACGGTCGCGCTTGCCGAGGACGTCTTCCCCGAGGACGTGACGGTGATGATGGAGGCGCGCTTTCGCGAGAAGTCGCGCGACGCGTGGCTGGAGATCCTGCGCGATGCCGATGTGCCGTGTGGACCGGTGAGCCCACGCGAGGAATGGCTGGGCAGCGAGCTCATCGCCAACAACGACATGCGGCTGGTGCTCGAGGACCCGCGGCGCGGACCGATCGAGATGCCGGGCACGCCGATCAAGCTCTCGAAGACGCCGGCCCAGGTGCGCCAACTGGTGCGCGACGCGACGCCACCGGAGGTCGAGGCTTTTGCCAAGTCCACGGCCGCGTCAGCCCCCGCCGCCGCGCCGCCGAAGACCGGTCCGCTCGCCGGGATCAGGGTGCTCGACCTCGGCACGGTGATCGCCGGCGCTTACGCCGACGCCATCCTCTCCAACCTTGGCGCCGAAGTGATCAAGGTGGAGTCGGCCGATGGCGATCCCTGGCGCGATCGCGGCGTCGGCTTCACTGCCTACAACCGGGGCAAGCGCGGGCTGGTGCTGGACCTGAAGCAGCCCGAAGGCCGGGCCCTGTTCCTCGATCTGGCGCGGCAGGCCGACGTGGTGCTGGACAACTACCGGCTCGGCGTGCGCGACCGGCTCGGCATCGGCCACAAGGACGTGACGGCGGTCAACCCGCGCATCATCTCCGCCTCGATCACCACCTACGGCACCCACGGCGAGGAGACCAAGCGTCCCGGGTTCGACCCGTTGCTGCAGGCGCGCAGCGGCATGATGGCGGCGCAGG
>DASXEN010000042.1:0-63931 GCA_036490095.1 Caulobacteraceae bacterium | reverse complement strand
TCTGGCGATCGCCACCCGCTGCCGCTCGCCGCCCGAGAGCTTCACCCCCCGCTCGCCGACCAGGGTGTCGTAGCCTTTGGGCAGCGCGGCGATGAAGTCGTGAGCCCGGGCGCGCCTGGCCGCCAGGGCGATCTCCTCCAGGGTGGCGTCCGGTCTGGCATAGCCGATGTTCTCGGCGATCGAGCGGTGGAACAGCGCCGGGTCCTGCGGCACCACCGCGATCGAGCGGCGCAGCTCGCCCTGCCTCACCAGGGCGATGTCCTGCCCGTCGATCAGGATCCGCCCGCCTTGCACGTCGTAGAGCCGCTGCAGCAGCTTCACGAACGTCGACTTCCCCGACCCCGTCGGACCCACCAAAGCGATCCGCTCGCCAGGCCGGATGCTGAGGCTGAAGTCGCGGTAGAGCGGCGTCTCCACCGACTTGTAGCGGAAGGTGACGTTCTCGAACTGCGCCGCGCCGATGCCCGCGATGAAGGGCGCCGCGCCCGCGGCGTCACGCACCTCCGGCGTCATCCGGGCGTAGCGGGCCACGTCCTCGACGTCGGCGAGACCCCGCTGCAGCATGCGGACGTTGTCGCCCATGTTGCGCAGGTAGCCGCTCATGATCAGGAAGGTGGTGATGACGAAGGTGACGTCCTTGGCCGCCGCCTTGCCGCTCAGCCAGTTGGCCACCACCAACCCGGTCAGCCCAGCGGCGAGCACCGCCAGCAGCAGGTTCTGGCAGATCCAGGCCGTGGTGTAGCGATTCCACGTGGTCAGCGTCGCCCAGCGCCAGTCGTTGGTCACGCGGGCGATGCGCGCCTCCTCCCGCATCTCGGCGCCGAAGCCCTTCACCGTCGGATTGGACGAGATGGAGTCCGCCAGCGCCCCGCCGATGCGCGAATCCAGCGCCACCGAGCGCCGGTTGGCCTTCATGACGTAGAAGTTGGAAAACAGCATCGTCGCGGTGATGTAGATCGCCGTCATCGCCAGCGAGAACCCGCCCACCAGCGGCCAGCGCAGCATCATCTGCACCGAGAGCGCCAGCAGCACGATGATGGCCGGCCCGATCCAGGCGATGACGGCGTCGGACACCACGTCGTAGCCCCACATGGCCCGGCTGATCCGCCGCACGGTCGCGCCGCCGAAGGTGTCGGCGTGCCAGTCGGACGAGAAGCTCTGCACCCGCCTGAACGCCTCGTTGGTCATCTCCTGCATGTTCTGGGCCGCCAGCGGGTTCCAGAAGGTGCGGAACCCGAGGTTCCGGATCAGGCCGAACAAGGCGTAGGCGAGCACGAACAGCGCCCAGGCTTGCCAGGCGCCCCCGCCGGGCGTCGGCGGATGGCTGGTGACCTCCACCAGCCGGCTCGCCGCGGTTGGCATGTAGATCTCGAAGGCGATGGCGACCAAGCCGACGGTGACGGTCGCGGCGACGCGCCAGCGCTGCCGGCCCCAATAGCCGGCGACGAACTTCAGGACCTGCCAGTTGCTGAGCACACGCTGGCGGTCGGCCTCGTCGTCGTCGTACTGCTCCATGCCGGCCGTGACCGCCGGGAGAACGGCGGCGTTGGGGTCGGTTCGGTGTCGAGTGTCTTCGTCATCGAGGACGAGGGTCATGGCCGTGGCTTTCCGGAATGGCGACCGCAGCCTGGCGCCGCCGGCTGACAACGGCCGGCGGGAGCGCGCAAAACGCTCTGAGGGCGGAGGGAGTACAAGGCGGGAGTCCTTAGGTCGGAGGGCGGGCGCCGACCGAATAAGGACTTAGCGCGTCAGAATCGGTCGGAAGGGCGGGCGGCGGCCGGATGCACCGGGTGCGGCCGTGGGAGGGCGAGCAAACGTCTATTCATGTTGGCGGCCCTCCTTTCCTGATCGAACGCTGTGACCTGAAGCCGCCTTCCTAGGCGCGCTCGCGCCCTGCCGTCAAGGCGCCGCCGCGGCCGGACGCGGCGCTTGCCAGCCTCGGCCATTCGCGCCTTAAAGCCCGCATGGACGACGAGCGCCTCCAGCGTCTGAGACAGGCCTACGCAGACGAGCTCGCCGGCCTCGCCTCGCTGACCTACGCGCCCGTCGCCCGCGCTTTCGCCGCCGTGCCGCGGGAGCGGTTCCTCGGCCCCGGCCCGTGGGAGACCTACACGCCCGGCCTGAAGCCGGGCGTCACGCCCGACGCCGATCCGGCGCATGTCTACAAGAACGTGCTGGTCAGCCTGGATGCGGGCAAGCGCCTCAACAACGGTGAGCCGCGCTTCTGGGCGATGCTGTTCGAGCGGCTGCGGCCGGCGCCCGGCGAGCGGGCGATCCACGTCGGCGCTGGGACCGGCTACTACACGGCGCTGCTCGCCGAGATGGTCGGCCGGGCGGGCGCCGTCACCGGCATCGAGTACGAGCCGGACCTCGCCGCCAGGGCGCGCGCCAACCTCGCCGCCTGGCCGAACGTCGAGCTGCTGGCCGGCGACGGCATGGCGCTGGCCGACGGCGCGGCGGACGTCATCGTCGCCAGCTGCGGCGTCGACCAGGTTCCGGTGCGCTGGGTGCGGCTGCTGAACGACGGCGGGCGGCTGCTGACGCCGCTCACCGCGCCGATGGACGAGTGGGCCGGCGGCGGCTGGGGCGCGAACCTGCTGGTGACGCGCCAGGGCGAGCGGTTCGCGGCCGAGCTGGTCGGCGGCGTCGGCATCTACCACTGCATGAGCGGCCGCACCGAGGCGGCGAGCGAGCGGCTGAAGGCCGCGTTCGAGCGGCTGCGCGAGGACGCCAAGGCCGGCCGGCCGCCGCGCCGCGTCGCATCGCTGCGCCTCGACGGACGCGAGGACGAGGCGACCTGGCTGGCCGGCGACGGCTGGCAGCTTTCGACCACCCCGCCATGACCAGCTTGCTCCCCGACGCCGCGCCCGCCAACTGGGTCGACCGGTTCGCGCCCGAGCCGCTACGGCCATGGCTGAAGCTCGGCCGCTTCGACCGGCCGACCGGCATCTGGCTCCTCATGCTGCCCGCCTGGCAGGGGATCGCGCTCGCCGACGCCAGCATCGGCCGGCCGCCCGAATGGCCGCTGCTCGGGCTGTTCTTCGTCGGCGCGGCGCTGATGCGGGCCGCGGGCTGCGCCTACAACGACATCATCGACCGCCACATCGACGCCCGCGTCGCCCGCACCCGAAACCGGCCGGTGGCCTCGGGGCGGATCAAGGTCCCGGCCGCCTGGGCGTTCGTCGCCGGCTGCTGCGCCCTCAGCCTGGCGATCCTGCTCAGCCTCAACGGGCTCAGCGTCGCGCTCGGCATCGGCTCATTGGCGCTGGTGGCGATCTATCCGTTCATGAAGCGGATCACCTGGTGGCCGCAGGCCTGGCTCGGGCTCACCTTCAACTGGGGCGCGCTGCTGGGCTTCGCCGCTGCCTCGGGCGGCGTACCGATCCTGGCGTGGCTGCGGCTCGGCCTCTCGGCCGGCTGGACCGTCTATTCGCCGGGCGCGCTGTTCGGCTTCATCGGCCTGCCGGCGCTGCTGCTCTACGCCTCGGGCGTGTTCTGGACCCTCGGCTACGACACCATCTACGCGGTGCAGGACATCGAGGACGACGCGCTGGCCGGCGTGAAGTCGTCGGCCCGCCGGCTCGGCAAGATGGCCGGGACCGCCGTCTTCGCCTTCTACGTCGCCGCGCTGGCGCTGGCGGCGCTCGCCGGCCTCGTCACCCCGCTCGGCTGGCTGTTCTGGCCGCTGCTGGCGCTCTACGCCCTCGCCCTGCTGATCCAGCCGCACCGCCTGCGGCTCAACGAGCCGGCCAAGGCGCTCGCCCTCTTCCAGATGAACACCCGCGCCGGCCTGATCCTCTTCCTCGCCATCACCGTCGGCTTCTGGCGCGGCGGATTCTGAGCGGCGGCCATCAGAACGTAGACTGGCCGCCGAAGCAGCTCACTATGGCGAGCTGGCCGAGATAGTAGAGCCACCAGACCAAGAGATCGCCGACCAACCCGGTCAGCTTTCCCCGAAAAAGCTTAGCCGCCAGGATGGCGTCGGAGGCGAAGAACATGAGCGCGCCCGCCGACGCGAACGCATAGCCGAGCGGCAGCAACAGGCTTGCCGTCACCATCGCGACGATCGCCGCCACGTAGAGGGCGACGGCGGTCCGCATGCGTCCCAGCCCGGGCCAGAGCCACGCGAGCATCGCCAGCGCGGCGACCAGGACCGCAGCCGCCGCCAGCAGATGCGTCGCGGGCGCCGTCGTCGGCGACCAGGGCCGATCCGCCGTGACGCCATCGCCGACCCCGAGAAACAGGGCGACGTACGCGAGGTGGGCGATGAGGAAGCTGGCCAATCCAAGCTGCAAGCCGCGCTCGGTCTCGCTGGCCAGCAGCGCGTCGCCCAGCGCCGACAAGGCCAGCGCCAGGGTCAGCGGCCAAGGCGAGGCCGCAAGAGCGCTGGTCACCGCCAGCCCGCCCACGGCGGCGGTCTTGACGGCGGTGCGGGCGAGCGACGGCGGCCGGCGGAAGTAGAAGGTCCCGTAGGCGAGTGCGGCGATGACTGAGACCGGCCAGATCCACACGCCCGCGCCGAGATCGCGATAGACAGGCAGGCGTCCGACGTTGGTCCCGCCGACACTGACCGGCGCGTAGTCTTCCGACATGGCTGCCCCAACATTCCGGCGGCATTTCCGCCGTCCTGACGCCACGTGACACTTTTGGCCGCGCGTTCGCCGGTCTAACACGGCGCGCACAAACTCACGCCCGATCGAAGAGGCCAGCGACGTCCATGAAACTCGACAACAGCATCGCCGCGGTGATCACCGGCGGGGCCTCGGGCCTCGGCGAGGCCACCGCGCGCGCCCTCGCCTCGCACGGCGTCAAGATCGCCGTCTTCGACCTCGAGCGCCAGCAGGACAAGGCCGAGGCGCTGCTGAAGGAGATCGGCGGCGGGGTGTTCTGCGCCTGCGACGTGACCAACGAAGAGCAGGTGGACGCTGCCTTCGCCAAGGCGCGCGCCGCGATCGGGCAGGAGCGGATCCTGGTCAACTGCGCCGGCACCGGCAACGCCGCGCGCACCGCCAGCCGCGACCGCGAGACCCGCGAGATCAAGACGTTCCCGACCGACCGCTTCAACATGATCATCCAGATCAACCTGGTCGGCACCTTCCGCTGCATCACCAAGAGCGCGGCCGGGATGATGAGCCTGGAGCCGACCGCGGACGGCGACCGCGGCGCGATCGTCAACACCGCCTCGGTGGCGGCCGAGGACGGCCAGATCGGCCAGGCGGCCTACTCCGCCTCCAAGGCCGGCGTCGTCGGCCTGACCCTGGTGGTGGCGCGCGACCTCGCCCAGGAAGGCATCCGCTGCAACACCATCCTGCCCGGCATATTCGACACCCCGCTGCTGGCCGGCGCGCCGCAGCAGGTGCGCGACGCCCTGGGCGCGCAGGTGCCGTTTCCGAAGCGCCTCGGCGTGCCGCAGGAATACGCCTCGCTGGCCCTGGAGATGATCCGCAACGGCTACTTCAACGGCGAGGACGTCCGCCTCGACGGCGCCATCCGGATGGCGCCGCGGTAAACGCTAACGGGACACCAAATTCCGCTCTCCCCCGCGGAAGCGGGGACCCAGGTTTTTTGAACCACGGAAAACACGAAAGCACGGACGAAAGCGGGGGTTGGCTGTTTCCGTGTCCTCCGTGTTTTCCGTGGCGAAGGAAAAAGCCTGGGTCCCCGCTCCCGCGGGGAAGAGCGGTTGTGGACAGCCGTTGCGAGTGCGGCGTAAGCCCGCTCGATGGCCCCGCTGAACGTGCTCTTCATCACCGCCGACCAGTGGCGGGGGGAGTGCCTGTCCGCGCTCGGCCATCCGGTGGTGAAGACGCCGAACCTCGACGCCCTGGCGGCCGACGGGGTGCTGTTCGCGCGGCATTTCGCCAACACCGCGCCGTGCGGGCCCAGCCGCACCACGCTGCACACCGGCCTCTACCTGCAGAACCACCGCTCGGGAACCAACGGCACGCCGCTGGACGCGCGCCACACCAACTGGGCCTTGGAGAGCGCCAGGCTGGGCTACGATCCGGTGCTGTTCGGCTACACCGACACCAGCCGCGATCCGCGCGGCGAGCCCGACGACAGCCCGTGGCTGCGCACCTACGAGGGGCCGCTGCCGGGGGTGCGCCCCGTCGTCCACCTCGACGGGGACCCTAGGCCCTGGACCGACTGGCTGGCGGCCAAGGGCTACGCCACGCCGCGCAAGGCGCAGGACGCCTACGGCTGGCGCGACGGCGGACCGGACTGGGAGGACGGCGCGGCCGAGCCGCGGCCGCTGAAGTTCCCCGCCGAGGTCGACGACGTCGCCTTCCTCACCGGCCAGCTGATCGACTACCTGCAAGCGGCGAAGGGGCCGTTCTTCGCCCACCTGTCGCTGCTGCGGCCGCACCCGCCGTTCGTGGCGCCGCGGCCCTACAACGCCCTGTACGATCCCGCGGCCGTGCCCGGCTTCAACCGCGCCGCCACCATAGAGGCGGAGGGCCGCCAGCATCCCTGGCTGGCGTGGCGGCTCGGCCGCCATGGCGCGCGAGCCCCGGACAACGAGCAGCGGCTGCGGCGGCTGAAGGCGGTCTACTTCGGCCTGATGAGCCGGGTCGACGCCGAACTCGGCCGGCTCTTCGCCTTCCTGAAGGCCAGCGGGCTCTGGGAGACGACGCTGATCGTCTTCACCAGCGACCACGGCGAGGAGATGGGCGACCACTGGCTGCTGGGCAAAGGCGGCTACTTCGACGGCTCCTACCGCATCCCGCTGATCGTCCGCGATCCGCGGCCCGGCGCGGCGCGTGACCTCAAGGTCGAAGCCTTCACCGAGCACGTCGACATCCTGCCGACCATGCTGGAGGCGATCGGCGCGCCGATCCCGCAGCAGTGCGACGGCCTGAGCCTCGCGCCGTTCCTGGCCGGCGGCGGCGCGCCGCCCGGCTGGCGCGAGGAGGCGCACTGGGAATACGACTTCCGCGACGTGGGCGACGCCAGCGCCGAGGCGGCGCTGGGCCTGACCCTGGACCAGTGCCTGCTGAACGTGGTGCGCGGGCCGCGCTACAAGTACGTCCACTTCACCAGGCTGGCGCCGCTGTTCTTCGACCTTCAGGCCGATCCCGGCGAGACGCGCAACCTGGCCGGCGACCCGGCCTACGCGCCTCTGATGCTGCAGTACGCCCAGAAGCTGCTCTCCTGGCGCATGAACCACGACGAGCCGGCGCTGACCCACCTGGCGCTCACGAGGGACGGGCCGGTCGCCCGCCCCTCGCCCCGCTATTGAAGGAGGCCGCATGAGCCCGCCGCTTGGGATCATCGAGGGCTACTACGGCATCCCCTGGTCATGGGACATGCGCGAGGCGCAGGCGCGGTTCCTCTCGGCGCGGGGCTATTCGTCCTACGTCTACGCGCCGAAGGCCGACAAATTCCTGCGCAAGCGCTGGCGCGAGGACCATCCGCAGGTGGAAGCCGACCGCCTCGCCAGGATGGCCGCGCTCTGCAAGACGCTCGGCATGAGCTTCGGCGTCGGCCTCAGCCCCTACGAGGCCTACCGCGACTTCGGCGAGGAGACCCGCGCGGCGCTGGCCCGCCGGATCGCCTTCTTCGACGCCTGCGGCGTCACCGACCTCGCCATCCTGTTCGACGACATGAAGGGCGACCAGGCCGACCTCGCCGAGGTGCAGGTGCGCATGGCCCACTTCGTCGCCGAGCGCACCAAGGCCAGCCGCCTGATCGTCTGCCCCACCGTCTACACCGACGACGCCATGCTGCAGCGGGTCTACGGCGACTACCCGCCCGACTACCTCGACGTGCTCGGCCGCGACCTCGACCCGCGCTTCGAGATCTACTGGACCGGCGAGGAGGTCTGCTCGCGCGAATACAGCCCCGGCCACCTGGCGCGCATCGCCGAGCGGCTGCGGCGTAAGCCCACGCTCTGGGACAACTATCCGGTCAACGACGGGATCGGCATGTCGCCGTTTCTCTACCTGCGCGCCTTCACCGGCCGCCCGGCCTCGATCGGCGAGCATCTGACGGCCCATATGGTCAATCCCTGCCTGCAGCCGGTGCTGTTCCGCATCCCGGCGCTGACGCTGGCGGAGAGCTACGAGCGGGGCGAGGCGTACGAGTACGCCAAGGCCTGGGACCGCGCCGCCGAGACGGTGCTGGGCGACGAGATGGCGGCGGTGATGCGCCGCCACTTCCGCCTCTTCCACGACCAGGGCCTCGGGCGCATCGACGAGCAGACGCCGCGCATCCGCGAGCGCTGGTCGGTGTTCGACCACCCGGCCGCCAGGGAGGTGCTCGCCTGGCTCGACGGCTACTGGCGCGTCACCCGCGAGATGATGGAGGCGGACGCGTGAGCGAGGCCGCGGCGCGGGCTGCGGCGGCTTGGCCACTGGTCGGCGCGACGGAGAATTTATCCAGCTAATACAACTGGTTGCCGATCGATCACGCAGCCTTGACGCCCCGCCCGGGCGTCTATAGGTTCCGCGCCGACCTGGCCGGGCCGCTGGCGTGGACGCTGGGGCTCGCCCTCAAGAAGGCGAAGGCCACAGCCGTTCATGTCGCAGCCGGACGATACGAGCCAGGAGGCGCTGAAGCGCCTCCAAAACCGGCTCGACACGTTGACGGCCGAGCGCAAGCCAAAGGACTCCGTCGGCGGAACGGCCGAAAGCGGGGTGGGCGAGGGCTACCGCCTTCTGGGCGAGGTGATCGGCGGCGTGTTTGGCGGACTGGGACTCGGATACGTCCTCGACCGGCTCGCGCACACGACGCCGCTGTTCATCGTGGTCGGCTTGCTGCTGGGCACGGCGGCGTCGGCCTTCACCGCGATGCGGTCGGCAAACAAGGCCGCCCGGACCGCGAAGAAAGGGGACTGAAAGCGCGTGGCTGAGATCCGGCCCATGGAGCAGTTTCTGATCAAGAAGCTGATTCCGCTCCCGGCCTTCCACGTCGGCGGCGTCACCTTCGACATGTCGATCACCAACGCCGTCGCCACGATGCTGTTCGGCGCGATCCTGATCTCGCTGGTGTTCTGGGCCGCGGCGCGCGGCAAGGTGGTGCCGGGCCGGATGCAGGCGTTCGGCGAGATCGTCTACGACCTGATAGACAGGGACCTGGTGGGCGCGATGATCGGCGACCGCGGCCGCCCGTTCCTGCCCTACGTCTTCGCGCTCTTCTGCATGATCGCGGTGTGGAACCTCTGGGGCATCGTGCCCGGTCAGTTCACGGTCACCTCGCAGCTGGCGGTCACCATCACCCTGGCGGTCATCACCTTCGTGATGGTCATCGTGGTCGGCCTCATCCGCAATGGCCTCGGCTTCTTCAAGCTGTTCGTTCCCAGCGGAATTCACTGGGTGATGCTGATCCTGGTCGTACCGATCGAGGTGTTCTCGTTCTTCGTGCGGCCGGTGACGCTCTCGATGCGGCTGTTCGGCAACATGATCGGCGGCCACGTCGTGCTCTACATGTTCGGCAGCTTCATCGTCGGCATGGCGCTGTGGGCGATCCATCTCGGCGGCATCGGCTACCTCGGCTTTTTCGGCTCCGGGCTGTCGCTTTTCATGGTCGTGGCCCTGGCCGCGCTCGAACTGATCGTCGCGTTCGTGCAGGCGTTCGTGTTCGCCGCGCTGACCTGCACCTATCTTTCCGACGTGGTGAACCTCGACCACGGCCACTGACACCAACCTTCACCAGACTTAGGGGACACCAACCTCCATGGACGCAGCTTCTACGGTTCACGCCGCCAAATACATCGGCGCCGGCCTGGCCATGACCGGCCTCATCGGCGCAGGCGCCGGCCTCGGCATCCTGTTCGGCAACTACCTGCAGGCGGCGATGCGCAATCCCTCCGCCGCGGCGTCCGAGCGCGGCATGCTGTTCTTCGGCTTCGCGGTGACCGAGGCGATGGGCATCTTCGCCCTCGTCGTCGCGCTCATCATCCTCTACGCCTGAGCATGGCCGATGCCGCCGCCACGGCCGCCGAGCAAGCCTCCGGCGGCCTGCCGCAGTTCGATCTCGGCCAATGGCCGGGCGAGATGGTCTGGCTGACGCTCGTCTTCGCCGCGCTGCTGGCGATGTTCTACTTCGTCTTCACGCCGAAGGTGGGCGGCGCCATCGCGGCGCGCGAGGACAAGATCGGCGGCGACATCGGCGAGGCCCGGCGGCTGCGCGACGAGGCCGAGGCCCAGTCCAGGGCCGCCGCCGAGGAGCTGGCGCAGGCCAGGGCCCGAGCGCAGAAGCTGGCGGCCGACGCCAAGGCCGCCGCCGCGGCCGACGCCGCCCGCCGCCAGGGCGAGGAGGAGGCGCGGCTCGGCCAGGTGCTCGCCGACGCCGAGGGCCGCATCGCCGCGGCGCGCGCGGAGGCGATGAACCAGGTGCGCGGCATCGCCGCCGAGACCGCCCAGGCGATCATCGAGAAGCTCACCGGATCGGCGGCCAGCGCCGGCGAGGTCGAGCAGGCGCTGGCCTAGCGAAGGGGATCGCCGATGTCAGACCTCGTGAATCCATCGACGGCCCACTTCTGGGAGCTGATCGGGCTGCTGATCCTGGTCATCGGCCTGGTCTGGCTGAAGGTCCCGGGGATCGCCATCCGGGCGCTGGACGAGCGCGGCCAGCGCATCCAGGCGCAGCTCGACGAGGCGACCAAGCTGCGCGAGGAGGCCGAGCGGCTGCTGGCCGAGATCAAGACCCAGCGCGAGGCCTCCGAGCGTCAGGCCGAGCAGATCCTGGCGATGGCCAAGGAGGAAGCCGAGCACATGGCGGCCGACTCCAAGGCCAGGCTCGAAGAGCAGATCAAGCGCCGCGGCGAGATGGCCGAGCGCCGCATCGCCCTGGCCGAGTCGCAGGCCGCCGCCGAGGTGAAGGCCGCCGCCGCCGACCTCGCCGCCCAGGCCGCCGAAACCGTGCTCACCGCCCGCCTCGCCGCCGCCAAGTCCGACCCGTTGGTCGATCCGGCGGTGGCGCTCATCGCGACGAAGCTGCAGTAGCGCCGGCCCCCTCCTGCGTGCGTCCTTCGAGACGGCCGCCGCGCGGCCTCCTCAGGATGACGAAATTGGGTGGGCTGCAACAAACCTCGTCATGGTGAGGAGCGCTCGCCAGAGCGCGTCTCGAACCACGCAGGACGGTCCGGGCCTTTACCGGAACCAGCGCCGCCGGGTCTTCGCGGCGAAGCGGAAGCGGCGCGGCAGCACCAGCCGCTCGAAGCGCAGCATCGCCTGCCAGGCGACCGGCAGCACCTCCGGCTCGCGGCGCAGCAGCCGGCGCACCGGAAACAGGATGTTCGGGTGCTGGCGCTGCAGGCCGATGAACTGCCGCCGGGCGCGGAACGACGAGCGCAGCACCACCACCAGGCCGACCGCCAGGATGGGCGCGCCGAGGTGTCCGGGCAGCACCGCGCCCACCGCGCCGACGGCGATCAGCGCGTAGCCGGCCCCGATCGCCAGCCAGCGCCCGACGCGCCGCCAGGGGGCGGCGGTGAACAGGGTCGACTGGCGCAGGCTCTGGACGGACATGACTTCGCTTAAGGACGCGCGAACCGGCACGACGCCGACCCGAGCGCCCTCATATGGCTGTGATTCCGGCAGCCGATAGCCGGCTTGCGCCCAATTCCGTCAGCAGAGGCTGAATCAGCGTCGCTGTGGCGCCTGGGCCGCAGAGGGCGTGGCGATTTTGCACCTCATCCGCGCGAACGCGGCGATGGGGCGACTTTTTGGACTGCGGATTCGACTGGCGGCTCCCGCCTTTGTCCCCCAACCAGTGTCATCCCGGAGAGCCCCGTCAGGCGGGACTCATCCGGAACCTACTTCCAACCGCGGCGCTGAGCAGGTCCCCCCCCCGGATCAAGTCCGGGAGGGTCTCCGGGATGACATGGTTGGTGGGGGCCAACGTGTGCCCCGCGTCTCTCAGGAAGGCGGCGTCCACCTCAGGCGGGGCTTGCGGGCCGCGGCGGTCTCGTCCAGCCGGCGCAGCGGGGCTTTGAACGGGGCGCCCTTGAAGCGGGCCACGTCGCCGGCCTTGGCGGCATCGGCGAGCCGCAGCAGCGCGTCGCAGAAGCGGTCGATCTCGCGCCGCGACTCGGTCTCGGTGGGCTCGATCAGCATCGCCCCGTGCACCACCAGCGGGAAGTACATGGTCATCGGGTGGAAGCCCTCGTCGATCAGCGCCTTGGCGACGTCGAGGGTCGAGATGCCGGTCCCTTCGAGCCAGGCGTCGTCGAACAGCGCCTCGTGCATGCAGGGCCCGTCCGGGAACGCCGCCGTCAGCGCGCCGCAGAGCCGCGCCTTGACGTAGTTGGCGTTCAGCACCGCGTCCTCGGCGACCTGGCGCAAGCCATCCGAGCCGTGGCTCATCATGTAGCTGAGCGCGCGGACGTACATGCCCATCTGGCCCTGGAAGGCGCAGAGGCGGCCGAAGGCGTGCTCGGCCTCGTCCTCGTTGCGCTCGATCAGCCGGTAGCCGTCCACGTCGCCGACCACCCAGGGGGCCGGCGCGAACGGGGCCAGCGCCGCGCTCAGCACCACCGGCCCCGCGCCCGGCCCACCGCCGCCGTGCGGGGTGGAGAAGGTCTTGTGCAGGTTGATGTGCATGGCGTCGACGCCGAGGTCGCCCGGCCGCACCCGGCCGACGATGGCGTTGAAGTTGGCCCCGTCGCAGTAGAAGAACGCCCCGGCCGCATGGGTCAGCCGGGCGATCTCGATCACCTCGCGCTCGAAGAGGCCGCAGGTGTTGGGGTTGGTCACCATCACCGCGGCGACGTCCGGCCCCAGCTTGCCGGCGAGGTCGGCGATATCGACGTGGCCGTCCGGCGTCTGCTCGATCTCCACCACCTGGTAGCCGGCGAAGGCGGCGGTGGCCGGGTTGGTGCCGTGCGCCGAGCCCGGGACCAGCACCGTGCGGCGCGCGTCGCCGCGGGCCTCCAGCGCCGCGCGGATCGTCAGCAGGCCGCAGAGCTCGCCGTGGGCGCCCGCCTTGGGCGACAGCGCCACCGCCGGCATGCCGGTCAGCGTCTTCAGCCAGTGGGCCAGCTGGTCCATCAGCTTCAGCGCCCCCTGCACCGTGGACTGCGGCTGCAGCGGGTGGATGTCGGCGAAGCCCGGCAGGCGGGCCATCTTCTCGTTGAGCCGCGGGTTGTGCTTCATCGTGCACGAGCCCAGCGGATACATGGCCAGGTCGATGGCGTGGTTCTTCTGGCTCAGGCGGACGTAGTGGCGCAGCGTCTCCGGCTCGGAGAGGCCCGGCAGGCCGATCGGCGCCTCCCGCGTCAGCCCCTCGAGGTCGGACGCGTCCAGTTCGGCCGGCGGCAGGTCGACGCCGGTCTTGGTCCAGCCGTCCAGCTCGAAGATCAGCGGCTCGTCCTGCGCCAGGCCGTGGCCCTGGCTGGCCGAGGACGCAGCGGCTTCGACCTCGATGTCCGGCCGCGTCGGGCGGCCCACGGCGACGACGCTCATCGGGCCAGCTCCTCGGTCAGGGCCTCGGCGAAGGCGGCGATGTCCTCCGCGGTGGTGGTCTCGGTGGCGCAGACCAGCAGCACATCGTCCATCCCGGCGTCGGGATCGAGCCGCGAGACCGGCACGCCGGCGATGAGGTCGTCGGCGGCCAGCGTCTCGACGATGGTGACCGCCGGGCGCGGCAAGCGGACGGCGAACTCGTTGAAGAAGCGCGGCGTCAGCACCTCGACGCCGGGGACGGCGGCCAGCGCGTCCCTGAGCTGGCGGGCGCGGGCGTGGTTGATCCGCGCCAGCTGGCGCAGGCCGGTCTCGCCCAGCAGCGTCATGTGGATGGTGAAGGCGAGCGCGCACAGGCCCGAGTTGGTGCAGATGTTGGAGGTCGCCTTCTCGCGGCGGATGTGCTGCTCGCGGGTCGAGAGGGTCAGCACGAAGCCGCGCTTGCCCTCGGCGTCCACCGTCTCGCCGCAGAGCCGGCCCGGCATCTGCCGCAGCAGCGCCTCGCGGCAGGCGAAGAGGCCGACGTAGGGGCCGCCGAAGCTCAGCGCGTTGCCGATCGACTGGCCCTCGGCGACGGCGATGTCGGCGCCCATCTCGCCCGGCGATTTCAAGAGGCCGAACGAGATCGCCTCGGTGGTCACCACCACCAGCAGCGCCCCGGCCGCGTGCGCCGCCTCGGCGATGCGCGTCACGTCGGTCACCGTGCCGAACACGTTGGGCGTCTGCACCACCACGCAGGCGGTGTCGGCGTCGATGGCCTCGATCACCGCCGCCTCGGCGTCGGTCGCCGGCGCCAGCCGCTGGGTGACGATCCCGGCCGTGTGCGCCAGCGTCCAGCTGGCCTCGGCATAGTGGGGGTGCAGGCCGCCGGAGAGCACGGCCTTGCGCCGCCGCGTCGCCCGCGTCGCCATCATCACCGCCTCGGCGCAGGCCGTGGAGCCGTCGTAGAGCGAGGCGTTGGCTACCGCGAGGCCGGTCAGCGCCGCCACCTGGGTCTGGAACTCGAACAGCACCTGCAGCGTGCCCTGGGCGATCTCCGGCTGGTAGGGCGTGTAGCTGGTGAGGAACTCCGAGCGCTGGATGATGTGGTCGACGCTGGTCGGCACATGGTGGCGGTAGGCCCCCGCGCCGCAGAAGAACGGCCCGGCCCCGGCGGGCCGGTTCATCGCCGCCAGCTTGCCGAGCGCCCGCTCGACGGCGAGCTCGCCCTGGTGCGGCGGCAGGTCGACGGGGCCCGGCAGGCGCGCGGCCGCCGGCACGTCGGCGAACAGCGCGTCGATCGACGCCGCGCCGACCACCGCCAGCATCTCGGCGCGGTCGTCGTTGGTGAGGGGAAGATAGCGCATCAGATCACTTTCCCCTGAGTGCGAGGCGCCGCCTTGCGCCCCCACCGTCTCGCCGCGCTTGCAGCGCGCCGATCCACCTCCCCCGCCTCTGCGGGCGGGTGAGGAGCGAAGCGGCACAGCCTCGCTCCTGCCCCGCGAAGCGGGGGAGGGGACCGCGACGCGAAGCGGCGTGGTGGAGGGGGCGCAAAGCGGACAGGATCATCACAGCGTGCTCAGGAACTGTTCGTAGGCGGCGCGGTCCATCAGCTCGTCGAGCTCGGCGGGGTTGCTTAGCTTCAGCCTGGCGAACCAGCCCTCCTTCTCCGGCTCGGCGTTGACGGTCTCGGGCGTGTCCGGCAGGCCGGCGTTGACCTCGACCACCTCGCCGGAGACCGGCGCATAGACGTCGGAGGCGGCCTTGACGCTCTCGACCACCGCCAGGGCGTCGCCGGCATGCACCTGCCTGCCCGCCTCCGGCAGCTCGATGAACACCACGTCGCCGAGCTGCTCGGCGGCGTAGGCCGTGATCCCGACCGTGGCGATGTCGCCCTGGGCGTCGACCCACTCGTGGTCCTTGGAGAAGCGCATTCAGCTATCCTTGCGATGGTAGCGGTGGGGAACGAACGGCATCCGGGCGACCTCGGCGGCCTGGCGCTTGCCGCGCACGACGACGCCGAGCCGCTGCCCCGGCCGCGCCAGCGGCGGCGGCACGTAGCCCATGGCGCTCGGCGCGCCGAGCGAGGGCGAGAAGCCGCCGCTGGTCACCCGGCCGACCACCACGCCGGCCTCGTCGACGATCTCCGCCCCCTCGCGGGCCGGTGCGCCTTCGAGCACCCGCAGGCCGGCGCGGCGGCGTGCCAGGCTCCCGTCCAGCTCGGCGAGGATGCGCGCGGCGCCGGGGAAGTCGCCGGCCTCGCGGCGGCGCTTGGAGAGGGCGAAGGCGAGGTCCGCCTCCACCGGCGAGGTGGTCTCGTCGAGGTCGTGGCCGTAGAGCGGCAGGCCCGCCTCCAGCCGCAGCGAGTCCCGCGCGCCGAGGCCGATCGGCCGGGCGCGCTGGTCGCCGAGCAGCCGCGCCCAGAGCGCCGCGGCCTTGGCCTTGGGGACCAGGATCTCGAACCCGTCCTCGCCGGTGTAGCCGGAGCGCGAGACGGTCACCGCCGCGCCCTCGAACGCTGTCTCGGCGACCATCATGAACGAGAGCTCCACCGCCGCCGGGAGGATCGGCGCGACCACAGCCGCCGCCTCGGGACCCTGCACGGCGACCAGGCCGCCGTCGTCGGCGCGCACCAGCTCGGCGGCGTCGCCGGCTGCGGCGGCGATGCGGGCGAAGTCGTCTTCCTTGGTCCCGGCGTTGACCACCAGCTGCAGTGTTCCCTGCGCCGCGTCCGCCGCCGGCCGGCCGACCATCAGGTCGTCGACGACCCCGCCGTCGTCATTGAGCAGCAGGGTGTAGCGCTGCTGGCCGCGCTTCAGGCCACGCAGGTCGCCGCAGACCAGCGGCTCGATCAGGGCGCAGACGGCGGCGTGGTCCGCCTTGGCGTCGCCGGTCCGCGCCTTCAGTCGCAGGAAGGCCGGTCCCATGTGCGAGACGTCGAAAAGGCCGCAGTGGGCGCGGGTCCACAGGTGCTCCTTCAGCACCCCGCCCTCGTACTGCACCGGCATCTCGTAGCCGCCGAAGGCGGTCATGCGCGCGCCGGCGGCCTTGTGGGCCTCGGTCAACGGCGTGGTCTTGAGCGCCTGGTCGGACACTGGATTTGCGGGCTCCGGCGACATTGAAGGACGGCCCGAACCGGCCCGTCCGCTCACTGGTCGCCCCCGCTGTCCCTTCGCCTGAGAGATTTCGAGCGCCGCAGCGCCCTTGCTCCTTCGGCGCGCCGGCCGGCCCGAAGGCCGTCGGCGCTTTCCAGCGTTTCTATGCCCGCGCGGTCCTTTTGCCTGAGCGTTTCCGGGGCGGTTGCGCCTTCGGCGCCGGGTGCAAGACCCGGCCTCTCCCGCGAGAGCGACGCGGAACGTGATGAAGCCCGCGATGCGAGTCAAGCGCGGCGTGGGGCGCGTCCCCAACTCCACGCCGGCGGACCGCCAAACGGTCAGATCGCGCCGTCGATCGCTTGGAGGCATTTTTTCCGAGGTCCGGGCCGGCCCCTCGGAATCACGCTCCACCAGGCGAACGATGGCGCTTTCTCGATCCCCATCCCCTAACGACGGTCAACGCCGGGCTTTGTCCCGGCGAGCCATGAACGCCCCTTGCGGGATGGCCGTGCGGCCGCACGGCCATGGCTCGCACGGTGTTCATGGGTGACCGGCACAAAGGCCGGTCATGACCGCACTTGGGGGAGAACACGCTACTCCGCCGCGATCCGCGCCGCCTCCGCATCCGCCATCACCGCGTCCACCCGCGGGTCCATCACCCGGCGGAACAGCGGCGGGATGGTGGCCAGCAGCAGCACGCCGGCGTAGCCGCAGGGCAGCATCGAGCCGCCGTCCAGCACCTCCAGCTCATGGTAGGGGCGGGCGGAGAAGCGGTGGTGGTCGGCGTGGCGGCCCATGTTGAAGAGGGCGGCGTTGTTCATCCGCCGGCGGCTGTTCCAGGAGTGGCGCGGACGCAGCGGCTCCAGCCGCCCGCCCGGGCCGGGGCGGCGCATCAGGCCGTAGTGGGCGATGTAGTTGAACGCCTCCAGCAGGAAGATCGCCAGCGCCGCGTCGGCGACGAAGTAGGCGAGCGCCCGCCAGGACCAGAGGCCGACGGCGACCACCAGCGCGACCTCGACCAGCGCGTAGCCGAGCAGCCGGTTGCCGGGTCCGAGCGCCGAACGGCCGTTCCGCGCCAGCCGCCGCGTCTCGAACTCCCAGGCCTCGCCCACCTGCCCCGCCACCGAGCGGATCACGAAGCCGTAGAGGCTCTCGCCGCGGCGGGCGGTGGCGGGATCCTCGTGGGTGGCGGCGCGGCGGTGGTGGCCCTGCACGTGGGCGATGGCGAACGGCATGTCGAGCATGCCGGCCAGCATGGCGAGGCCCAGCCACCGCTCGCCCGGCTTGTGGCTGTGGATCATCTCGTGCGCCGAGATGAAGCCGAACACTCCGCAGGCGACGCCCATCGACAGCGTCAGGCCGACGTCCTCCAGGAGCGGCGTCGACGGCTGCGCGACCAGCCAGCCGCCCCAGGCCAGCGCGGCGAGCTGCAGCGGGATGTAGAGGTAGGGCAGCAGGCGGTAGGGCGCGGCGGGCGCCGGCGCCTGTGACTCCGGGCCGCCCATCCAGTCGAGGGCGACCAGGACCAGCGGCAACGCGCCGACCAGCAGGAAGGTCCAGGCGCCGCCGAGCCGCCAGCCGATCGGGATCAGGGCGAGAAAAGCGAACGCCGACCAGAACTTCGCCGCGGCCATACGCTGCGCCCGACCCCTCAGCGTCCCTCGCTCCGGCGGGGAGGCTAGCATGGATCGCCGCGCGCCGCCCACCTCCGAGCGGCCGCGCGGATCACATCCGCTCGGGCGTCTCGATGCCCAGCAGCTGCAGCGCCAGCTCCAGCTGGCGCAGCGTCGCAGCCGCCAGGGCCAGCCGCGAGGCGCGCGTCGCCGGCTCGGCCGAAAGGATCGGGCAGGCGGCGTAGAACTTCGAGAAGGCGCCCGCCAGCCGATAGGCGTGCTCGGCGACGAAGTGCGGGGCCTTCCGGTCGTAGGCTTCGGCCAGGGCGTGGTCGAAGGCGTCGAGCGCCAGCGCCAGCTCGCGCTCGGCCGGCTCGGCGACAGCGATCGGGCCCGGCGCCGCGCCCTCGTCGACCGCCCGGCGCAGCAGCGATTTCACCCGCACCGCCTGGTAGAGCAGGTAGGGTCCGGTCCTGCCCTCGAAGCTGGAGAAGCGGTCGAGGTCGAACACGTAGGAGGTGCCGCGGAAGTTGGAGAGGTCGGCGAACTTCAGCGCCGCCACCGCCACCTTCAGCGCCGTCGCCTCGAACTCCTCCTCGCCCAGCTCCGCACCCAGCCCCGCCTCGTGCAGCCGCTCGCGGGCCTTCTCCGAGATCATCTCGATCAGGTCGCGCAGCTTCAGCACCCCGCCGGCGCGGGTCTTGAACGGCTTGCCGTCGGGGCCGTTCATGGTGCCGAAGCCCACGTGCTCCAGCGCGCCCTCGGCCGCGTAGCCGGCCAGGCAAGCGGCGCGGAACACCACCTCGAAGTGGTCGCCCTGGCGCTGGTCGACCACGTAGATCGCCTGCTCGGGATCGAAGTAGCGCTTGCGGTCGACGATGGTGGCGAGGTCGGTGGTCCCGTACATCGCCGAGCCCTCGGACGAGACCACCAGCAGCGGCGGCAGCTCGCGCTTATCGTCGTTGCGCGCCACCCGGACGATCTCGGCCCCCTGGTCGGCGAAGAGCAGCCCCTTGGCGCGCAGCTCCGCGACCATCGGCTCGATCAGGTCATTGACGTCGCTCTCGCCCTTCCAGACGTCGAAATCGACGCCGAGCGCGTGAAAGTCGCGCTGCAGCGCCGCGCGGGTGACGGCGGCGAAGTGGGCCCACAGCAGCCGGTAGCCCGGCCGGCCAGCCTGCAGCTGCGCCGTCGCCCGCCGCGCCCGGTCGCGGTAGGCCGGATCGGATTTCGAGCGCTCGGACGCGGCCGGATAGAGCCGGTCGAGGTCGGCGAGCGAGACGGCGGCGCCGACGTCGGCGAGCGCGGCCTCGCGGGTTCCGTCGCTGGGGTCGGCCTCGAAGCGGGCGATGAGCTCGGCGAGCGGCGGGGCCTCGTCCAGCACCGCGGTGATCAGCAGGCCCATCTGGAAGCCCCAGTCGCCGAAGTGGGCGTCGCCCAGCACCTGGTCGCCGCGGAAGCGGTAGAGCCGCTTGATCGCCTCGCCGATGATCGAGGCGCGCAGGTGGCCGACGTGCATCTCCTTGGCGACGTTGGGGCCGCCGTAGTCGACCAGCACCCGGCGCCTGACCGCGACTTCGCCGGCCCCGGCGCGCGGATCGGCGGCGATCTCGCCGGCGCGCGCGGCGAGGGCGCCGTCGCTGACCCGCAGGTTGATGAAGCCGGGCCCGGCGAGGCCGACCTCGGCGAGGCGCGGGTCGCCGGCCAGCCGCGCGGCGACCTCCTCGGCGATGTCGCGCGGCTTGCGGCCGGCGGACTTGGCCGCCGCGAGCGCGCCGTTGCACTGGAAGTCGGCGAGGTCCGGCCGGTCGGAGGGCGTCACCCGCCCGTAGCTCGCCGCGAGGCCGGCCTCGGCGAAGGCGGCCCCGACCGCCTCGCCAAGGTCGGTCCTCAGGTCGGTCATGGCTGGCGGTTGCTCGCCTGTGTCGTTTCGCCGGCGTTGACGCGGAACCGCTCGCCCTGGCGGTTGAACTCGGCCATCTGCGGCGTCACGTCGAAGCCGATCAGCACCTCGAAGTTGGCCCCGCTGACCTTCATGTCGGCCCGCGGGATGGCGATGCCGGTGATGTCCTCGGTCTTGTCGACCCGGTCGGTCCCCGGCGGGAACACCACCGGCAGCTCGAAGTACTGCTTGGCCAGGATCGCCCGGTTGCGGTCGGTCACCGCCACCCAGTAGCGGTAGGTCTTGCGCTCGCCCGTGGCCTGCGGGCCGCGGCCGAGCGCGAACAGCAGCCGCGCCTGCACCCGGATCGGCTGGTCGGCCTTGTACTCGCAGGCCGACGACAGGTTCTGGATCTCGCCGGTGAAGCCGACCGCCGAGGTGGCCGGCTGGTCGCCCTTCAGCTCGACGTAGCGGGCCGCGTCGTAGAGCACCTTCACGTAGGGACAGGGACCGGCGTTGCGCAGCTGTGGCAGCGACAGCTGCTTGCCGTTGGCGCCCCACTCGTCCTGGCGCTTCTTGCTCTTGGCGTCGTCGTCCTGCTGCTGCTGTTGCTGGCCACGGCCGCCTCCACCGCCGCCGCCATACTGGGCGTGGGCGGCAGGGACGCCGATCCAGGCGACGGCGACGCCGGCGAGGACGGCTAGGCTGGCGGTGCGGCGCATGGGACGACTCAACGGGAAAGCTCCGCCGAAGGGCGGTGTCGCGATTTCGCGACAGATAAAGGCTTATGCACGGCGCCGCAACGCGCGCATCGCCGCCGCCCGCGCGGCGCCCAGCGGCGCCATCGACACTTCTACTTCATCGCAAGGCGGCCTACATGGGGCGGACATGCGCCAGCTCAACGTCCTGCTCGCCAGCCCGCGCGGCTTCTGCGCCGGGGTCGACCGCGCGATCCAGATCGTCGAGCGGGCGATCGAGAAGTATGGGGCGCCGGTCTACGTGCGCCACGAGATCGTCCACAACAAGCACGTGGTCGACCGGCTGCGCGCCGTCGGCGCGATCTTCGTCGAGGAGCTGGAGGAGTGCCCGGACGACCGGCCGGTGGTGTTCTCCGCCCACGGCGTGCCGAAGGCGGTGCCGGCGGAAGCCGAGCGGCGGCGGATGATCTACCTCGACGCCACCTGCCCGCTGGTCTCCAAGGTGCACGTCGAGGCCGAGCGGCATTTCGCCGCCGGCCGCGAGATCGTGCTGATCGGCCACGCCGGCCACCCCGAGGTGGTGGGCACGCTCGGCCAGTTGCCGCAGGGCTCGGTGACGCTGATCCAGACGGTGTCCGAGGCCGAGCGGTTCACGCCCCGCGACGCGGGCAACCTCGCCTTCGTCACCCAGACCACCCTCTCGCTCGACGACACCGCCGAGATGGTGGGCGCGCTGCGCCGCCGCTTCCCGGGCATCTCCGCGCCGCACAAGGAAGACATCTGCTACGCCACCACCAACCGCCAGGACGCGGTCAAGGCGCTGGCCTCGCGCTGCGACCTGCTGCTGGTGGTCGGGGCCGGCAACTCCTCCAACTCGGTGCGGCTGGTCGAGGTCGGCCTGAAAGCCGGCGCCAAGACCGCCAAGCTGATCGACGAGGCGGCCAACATCGACTGGTCCTGGTTCGACGGCATCGAGACCCTCGGCCTCACCGCCGGCGCCTCGGCGCCGGAGGTGCTGGTGCAGGGGGTGATGAGCGCCCTGTCCGAGCGCTTCGAGGTGGTGGTCGAGGAGATCGAGACCCGCCAGGAAACCGTCACCTTCAAGTTGCCGCGCGCCATCGCCAACGTGGAGACGGCTTAGCTTGACGAGCCTTCTCCCCTTGCGGGAGAAGGTGGCGCGAAGCGCCGGATGAGGGGTCGACGGGCGCTTCAGGCTTAGCGTCCGGCAGGCAAATCCCGCAGTTCGGCGCGACCCCTCATCCGTCAGCTTCGCTGACACCTTCTCCCGCAAGGGGAGAAGGAAACGCCAACGCCGAGATCGCTTCCTCGAACCCCGGCCAGCCTGCGTCGCGCTCGTTGGTGGAGACGGGGACGTCCGGCCAGGCGATGGCCAGCGCCGGGTCGTTCCAGCGCAGGCCGCCTTCGCTCTGCGGCGCGTAGTAGCCGGTGGCCTTGTAGAGCACCGCGCAGTCGCCGGTGAGCGTCAGGTAGCCGTGGGCGAAGCCGCGCGGGATGAAGATCAGCTGCGGCGTCTCGGCCGCCAGGGTCACGCCGACCGAGCGGCCGAGCGTCGGCGAGCCGGGGCGCATGTCGACGGCGACGTCGAAGATACGCCCCGACAGCACCTGGATCAGCTTGTCCTGGGCGTGCGGCTGGCGCTGGAAATGCAGGCCTCGCAGCACCCCGGCGCCGGTGGTGCGCACCAGGTTCTCCTGCACGAACGGCCGGTCGACGCCGGCGTCGGCCAACGTCGAGGCGCGGAAGGTCTCGGCGAAGGCGCCGCGGCCGTCGCGGTGCACCTTCGGGGTCAGCAGCCAGAGGCCGGGGATGGCGAGCGGCTCGATCATGCGGGGTCCAGGCAGGCGTCGAGGGCGGCGTCCAGCGCCGGTGCGGTCCAGCCGAACGCCGCCTGCAGGCGGGCGCTGCAAAGCCGGGTGTCGCGCGGACGCACCGCGGCGGCGGGAAACTCGGAGGTGGCGACGCGGCGCACCTGCGGGCGCTGTCGCAGCCGCGCGAAGATCGCCTCGGCGAAGTCGGCCCGCGAGAGGCCGTCGCGGCCGGCGGCGTGGAAGACGCCCGCCGCCGCCCGGTCGCGGTCGAGCAGGGCGTGGGCGAGCACCAGCGCCGCCGAGGCGCAGGCCGTGGCCGGCGTCGGCGTGCCCGCCTGGTCGGCGACCACCGACACTTCGTCGCGGCCGGCCGCCTTCAGCATCGCCCCCAGGAACCCGCCGCCGCCCGGAGCGAATACCCAGCAGGTGCGGATCACCGCCGCCCGCGCGCCGCCCGCCAGCGCCGCCTCCACCGCCGCCTCGCCCTCGGCCTTGGCGCGGCCGTAGGCGTTGAGCGGCGCGCGAGGATCGGCCTCGACGTAGGGCGCGCCCTTCTCGCCGTCGAAGACGTAGTCGGTGGAGAAGTGGACGAAGGGGATGTCCGCCGCCGCGCAGGCCCTGGCCATCCGCGCCGGCGCGTCGCGGTTGAGGCGCGCGCAGGCCAGCGGCTCGGATTCGGCCAGGTCCACCGCCGTGTAGGCCGCCGCGTTGATCACCGCCGCCGGCCGCTCGGCGGAGATCAGGCCGGCGATGTCGGGATCGGCGGCGGCGAGGTCGAGCCGCTCGCGGCCGGCGCTCGCCACCTCGAACGGTCCCGCCCGGGCGGCCAGCGCCCGCGCCACCTGGCCGCTGCGGCCGAACACCAGCAGCTTCACGGGGCCGCGCGCCCCAGCCGCTCGCCGGCGTAGCGCTCGCGCAGCGGCCGCCACCAGTCCTCGCGGGCCAGGTACCAGCGCACCGTCTGCTCCAGCCCCGCCTCGAAGCTCACCTGCGGGCGCCAGCCGAGCTCGCGCTCGATCTTCGCGGTGTCGACGGCATAGCGCAGGTCGTGGCCCGGCCGGTCCTCGACGAAGCCGATCAGCCCCCGCCGCGACCCGCCGCCCTGGGTGGGCGCGAGCCGGTCGACGAGGTCGCAGACCGCCTCGACCACCGCCAGGTTGGCGCGCTCGCTGGCGCCGCCGATCAGGTAGGTCTCGCCGACCTCGCCCCTGGTCACGATGGTCGCCAGCGCCCGGGCGTGGTCCTCGACGTAGAGCCAGTCGCGCACGTTCTCGCCCTTGCCGTAGACCGGGATCGGCCGGCCCTCGAGGGCCGAGAGGATGGTCAGCGGGATGAGCTTCTCGGGGAATTGGTAGGGGCCGTAGTTGTTGGAGCAGTTGGCCACCATCACCGGCAGCCCGTAGGTGGTCGCCCAGGCCCGGGCCAGGTGGTCGCCGGCGGCCTTCGAGGCCGAATAGGGCGACGACGGCCGGTAGGGCGTCGCCTCGTCGAAGCTGCCCTCGGCGCCCAGGGCGCCGAACACCTCGTCGGTGGAGACGTGCAACAGGCGAAAGCGCTTCGCGACGTCGGCCGGCGCGCGGCGCAGGTAGGCGCGCACCGCCTCCAGCAGGGTGAAGACGCCGAGGATGTTGGCGTCGATGAACGGCCTGGCGCTGTCGATCGACCGATCGACGTGGGTCTCGGCCGCCAGGTGCATGATCGCCTCGGGCCGGAACGCCTCGATCGCGGCGGCGATCGCCGCCGCGTCGGCCACGTCGCCCTGCACGAAGCTGTAGTTCGCTCGCCCCTCGACCTCGGCCAGCGAGGCGAGGTTGGCCGCATAGGTCAGCTTGTCGAAGTTGAGCACCGTATCGCCGCGGTCGGCCGCCAGATGGCGGCAGACGGCCGAGCCGATGAAGCCCGCGCCCCCGGTGACCAGGATCCTCATGCGCGCCTCCCTAGAGTGGGTTCGGCCAAAATGGAAATCGCATTCGGTTAAGCGCGGCGAAACCACGTCTCTTGGCGAGAGCTTAAGCGTGGTGGGCGTAGAGGCCCGATTCGTGCCGCCCGTCAGCGCCATATCCCAGAGCGGCCTCGCCGCCGCCACGCTGAGACTGAACGTCTCGGCGTCGAACCTCGCCAACATCGACGACACGTCGCCGGTGGGCTCGGCGCAGGGCTACCAGCCGGGCACTGTGGTCCAATCGGCGCTGCCCGGCGGCGGCGTGGCCGCCCAGGCGGTGACGCTGAGCTCCGCCCAGCTGCTCGCCTACGACCCGACCGCGGCGATCGCCAACGACCAGGGCCTGGTCCAGGCGCCCGACATCGACCCGATCAGCGAGATCACCAACCAGCTCGCCGCCAGCCGCGCCTTCGCCTTCAACCTCGACGCCCTGAAGGCCGCGGAGGAAGACCAGCAGTCGCTGCTGGACATCTCGACCTAAGAACGCGTCCCCCAGGTAGGTCTCGCCGCGGTGAGACGCTCGGCGGCATTTGTCACCACCAAGGACACCAAGGTCACCAAGGGGCGCTCTGCGCCCGGCCAATCGCCAAGGCTGCACAAGGTCTTAGCGACGCGCGCCGCGCGCCTTGGTGACCTTGGTGTCCTTGGTGGTTCCCCTTCACCCCCCTGCTGGGTCCCGGCGTGGGATGAGCGGGGTGGGCGTGGCTAGAACGGCACGTCCGACTTGCCCGGCGTGCCGGGCGCGCTTTCGTCGGTGGAGGGCTTGGCGGGGGCCTGCGGCTTTTCGCTCTGCGAGGTGAGGATGTCGTCGACGTCCGCGTGCTGCTGGGCGGGATTGGACTGCGCCTGCTGGGCGGCGGCGGTCTTGGCGGAGACGTCGTTGTCGTCGGCCTGATCCTTGTCGGCGGCCTTGGCGACGGCGGCGTTGCTCGGGGCCGCGGCGACCGGCGCGGGGGCCGGCGGCGGCGGCAGCTCGACGATCGGCTGCGCGGCCACCGCCTGCGAGTCGAGCGCCTGGTCGCCCGATCCGGCGATCACCGGGCCGGTGCGCATGGTCGCATGGAGGCCGAAGCCGACCCCGGCGGCGCCGGCGATGAAGATCAGCGCGGCGACCACCGCGACGACGCCGCGGGAGGGAACGGAAACGGGGCCGCTGTCGGTCCAGGCCATGCGAAACTCGGGTATCGGACGCGGCAAGGCGCCGTCCGTCTCAATAGCGGTATCGCGGACCGTCGTCAGCCGGCGAATCGGGCGGCGGCGGCGCGCGCTCGTAGGGCGGCGGGCCGCTGTCCTCGCCGCCGCCATCGCCGCGTCCCGGCGGCGGACCGCGCCAGCGCGGCGGCCCCTGGTCGTCGCCCGGCGGCCCGACGTCGTAGGCGCCGCGGCCGTCGGCGCGCGGATGCTCGTAGGCCCCGGCGTAGGGGTCGCCGCCTCCGGCATAGGGGTTGGCGCCGTCGCCGGGGCCGCGCCGGACGTAGGCGCGCGGCGGCGGGATGCGGCCGTCCTGGCCGGCCTGGCCAGCCTGGTCCGGATCGTCCGCGCCGGGCTCGGCGTCGGCCATCACCGGCGGCTGGTCCTCGTCGCCGTCCATCTGCGCCGGCTCGTCCTCGTAGGGCGTCTGCTGATCGGCAACCTCGGTCTGCGGCGGCGCCGGCGGCTCGGCCACCAGCCAGGGGAAGTCGCGCGGCGGCAGGCTCTTCTCGGCCACCAGCATGTACTTGCGCCAGATCGCCGCCGGCAGCTCGCCGCCGGTGACCTTGGCCATCGGCGCGCCGTCGTCGTTGCCGACCCAGACGGCGGTCAGCACGTCCGGCGTGAAGCCGACGAACCAGGCGTCGCGCCAGTCCTGGCTGGTGCCGGTCTTGCCCGCCGCCGGCCGGCCGATGTTGGCGCCCGCGCCGGTGCCGTAGGCGACCACCCCCTTCAGCATGTCGACCATGCGGGTGGCGTAGAGCGGGTCCAGCACCGGCGTCGGCGCCGAAGCGCTATGGCTGTAGATGACGTCGCCGCGCGTCGAGCGGATCTCGGCGATCAGGTAAGGCGAGGTGCGCCCGCCGCCGCTCTGGAACACCTGGTAGCCGGCGGCGATCTCCAGCGGCGTCACCTCGTAGGCGCCGAGCGCGATCGACGGGCCGGGGTTGGTGGGGATGTCGGAGAGGCCGAGCCGGCGGGCGAAGTCGGCGACGGTGGCCGGCCCCACCTCCAGCGTCAGCCGCACCGCCACCGTGTTCAGCGAGCGCGCCAGCGCCTGCTGCAGCGTCACCGGCCCGGCGTAGCTGCCGCCGTAGTTGCCGGGGGTCCAGCTGCCGTAGTGGATCGGCGCGTCGTCGCGCACCTCCTGCTCGGTGGCGCCGTGCTCCACCGCCGCGCCGTAGACGAAGGCCTTGAACGCCGAGCCCGGCTGGCGCTTGGCCTGGGTGACGCGGTTGAAGGCGCTCTTGTCGTGGTCGAGGCCGCCGACCATGGCCAGGATCGCCCCGTCCGGCGCCAGCGAGACCAGCGCGCCCTGCGAGACGCGCCGATGCGCGCCCTGGCCCAGCACCACGCTGCGCACCGCATCGGTGGCGACGCTCTGCAGCGCCGGATCGATGGTGGTGCGGATGACGAGGTCGGGCGTCTGGCCGCCGGTCAGCTGCTCGGCGTCGGCGGCCGCGGCGTCCAGCACATAGCCCTCGTCGCCCTCGCCGGTGTGGGCGGCGGCCAGAACCGGCGTCGAGGCCAGCGCCGCGGCCAGCTCGCCGTCGCTGATCCAGCCCTGCTGGCGCATGGTCGCCAGGATGTGGTGGGCGCGCGCCACCGCGTCCGGCATGTCGTTGGTCAGCGCCAGCCGCGAGGGGGCGTTGGGCAGGCCCGCCAGCGTCGCCGCCTCGATCAGCGTCAGCTGGCTGGCCGGCTTGCCGAAATAGGTCCGCGCGGCGGCGTCGAGGCCGTAGGCGCCGTCGCCGAAGTAGGTGCGGTTCATGTAGAGGGCGAGGATGTCGTCCTTCGACATCTCCTGCTCCAGCCGCCAGGCCAGGTAGGCCTCCTGCACCTTGCGCTTCAGCGACTGCTCGCGCTTGAGGAACAGGGTGCGGGCCAGCTGCTGGGTCAGCGTCGAGGCGCCTTCCACGCTCCGCTTGGCCTTGAAGTTGGCCTCCAGCGCCCGGGCGATCGCGTGCAGGTCGACGGCGCCGTGCTGGTAGAAGCGCTTGTCCTCGGCGGCCAGGAAGGCGTGCGGCACGTAAGCAGGCAGCTGCGGGATGGTCACCGGCTCGCCGTACTTGGCGCCGCGGGTGGCGATCACATGGCCATTGCGGTCGAGGAAGGTCATCCCCGGCGAGCGGCGAATCGACCACAGCGCCTCGCGCGGCGGGATCTGCGGCGCGCTCGCCACGTAGCCGCCGATCACCACCGCGGCCACCACCGCCACCGCGCCGGCCACGGCGATGACGGCGCTGAGCGCGATCAGCGTCGCCCGATGCCGGCGCCAGAACGGCGGCCGCGGGGCCTGGGGCGTCGGAAAGGTGGTCGGCGTTGCGGTCACGCGGCGGCACTGTCGGGAGGAGGCGTTAACTTTCCTGATAAAGCCCCGCGACGACGGCGGTTCAATGGCGCAGCTTTTGCGGGCGATAAAGTAGGGGCGCGCCCGCTTTTTGGAGCTCAAGCCGGGCCAAAACGCCCACCTTCCCATGTCATCCCGGCCGGAGCGTAGCGGAGAGCCGGGATCTGCTCGGCGCAAATCGAGAAAGCAGATCCCGGATGACTCCGCTTCGCGGGTCTCCGGGATGACACTGTCTGGGAGTGAGGGACTGCGGCCGTCCGCGCTTCCCGTGGCCCCAACCCGTCCGCCGCCTACCGCGCGGCCACCGGCGCGCCATCGGCGGCCGCTTCGGACAGCAGGGCGGTGCAGTCGGCGTCCTTGGCCGTGTTGATGCCCAGGAACGGCAGGATCACCGCCGCTGGCGAGACCAGCGCGCCGAGGATGGCGGCGGCGCCCAGTTGCGGCGCGGCCTTGCCGAAATCGACGCCCAGCTTGGGATCGTCGAGCCGGCCCTTCAGGGTGATCGGCGCGGGGATGCGGACCAGGCGGAAGTGCTTCGGCTTGCCGGTGAGGGCGAGGTTCAGCCGCTCGTTCTTCAGGTCGATCGTGCCCTTGCCCTGCGCCTGCACGACGCCGGTGTCGATCAGGATCCGCCGCGCCGTCAGCACCCCGTCGCGGGCCTGGAACTCGGCCACCGCGCAGCGCACCGGCGTCGGCTTCTGGTCCTTGGAGAGGTAGAGGAACAGGCTCTTGGTCACGTCGATGCCCATCAGCTCAGCCAGCAGCTGGCGCATCTGCCCCTGCGGGATGGCCACCGCGAACGTGCCGTTGGCGCTGCCGGCGGCGGCGCGCACCGAATCGCCGGTCCCGGTCAGCCGCGCCTTCGCCTCCAGCGGCCCCTGCAGCGGCGGCGCGGCCCCGGCGTTGCCCGGCAACAGCTCCTGCACCTGGGCGCGGGCCAGCGTCAGGTCGACGGCGGTGACCGGGGTCGCGCCGCGCGCGTCCAGCCGCACCTGCCCCGACAGCGCGCCCTGCGGCAGCACCAGCGACAGCGGCGAGAGCGTCAGCAGGCCATGGTCCAGCCGGACGTGCAGCGACGCCTGGCGGATCGGCAGCGGGCCGGCGTCCACCGTCTCGGCCCGGTAGCGCACGTCGGCGTCCATCTGCCGCACCCGGGCCACGTCGAGGTGCGCGTCGGGGAAGACCCGGCCCTCGGCGGTCAGCTTGGCGGCCATGGCCTTCTGCGTCGGCGAGGCCACCGTCCCCCTGATCGCTCCGCGCGGCGCGCCGCCGATCACGGCGGTGAGGTCGGCGAGCTTCAGGTGCCGCGAGGTGAGGTCGCCGGTCAGCTTGCGCCGCCCGTCCACGGTCTTGCCCGCCAGGCGCCCGGAGACGTCGCTGGCCCCGACATGGCCGTGCAGGCCGGCGATCTCGAAGCTGGAGTCGTTGCGGGTCAGGTGGCCGGCCAGCTGGTAGGGCGGCGAGTTCGGCAGGGCGAAGCCGGTCAGGTAGTAGAGGTTGGCCAGGTCCTGGCCGGTGACGCTGCCGTCGGCCCTGAGCTGGCCGAGGTCGAACGGCTTGGGGATCACCCCCTTGGCCAGCACGTGGGTCGAGCCGGCGCGGATGTCGGTGGTGAACGGATAGGGCTTGTCCGGATCGACGTTCAGCAGCGCCCCACCGAGGATCTGGGCGAAGAACGGGGTGCTGTTCAGCGTGCCCTTCCCGGTCATGGTGAAGCGGCCGCGGCCGTAGCCGGTGAGCCGCTCGTTGGACGACACCTGGCCCACGAAGTGCAGCTTGCGGCGCGCGTCGTCGAGCGTCAGCCGGCCGTCGTCGATGCTGAAGTGGCGGATCGGCGGCAGCTTCAGCGGTTGCGGCGCCGCCCCCGGCGGGCTGAAGGTCCAGTTGTTGCGGCCGGACGCGTCGCGCTGCAGCAGCACCGTCGGCCGCTGCGCGTCGATCACCGCGATCACCAGCCGCCCGCCCAGCAGCCGCTTGAAGTCGATCCCCACCGTCAGCCGCGGGATGGCCACCATCTGGCCGCGGCCGGCCCACCCCGGCTCAGCCACCGTGACGTCGTTGGCGGTGGCGGTCGGCGTCCAGCTCCAAATCTTGGCCGAGAGGTCGCCGTGGATGGTCACCTGCCGGTGCAGCCGGCCGCTGAGGTAGGTGTCGATCGGCCCGCGCAGCCAGTTCCACTGGAACACCGAGACGAAGATGGCGATGGCGATCAGCAGCAGGGTGAGGATCGCCCCCACCCACCGCAGCGGCGCGGGCACGTCCCACCGGCGGCCGACGGCCGGCGCTGGGCTGGGCGCCGGCGAGGGCGCGGTCGGGCCACGCGCCATCGGACGGGCGTCGCGGCCGGCCGCGCGCCGTCCGGCCGGCGGCTGGCGCGACCGGGGACTGGGCGGCGCGGGTCTCTGTCTGGGCTCGGCCATGGGGCCGAAACGCGCGAAGCGGCGATCAGGCTTCGAGCTTGGCCGTAAGGCTCAGATCACCGTCACCCCGACCAGGCTCAGCAGCCAGCGCCCCAGCGCCGGCAACAGCACCTGATCGGCCGCTTCGAGGATGATGATCAGCACCACCGGCGTCACGTCGACGCCGCCCAGCGGCGGGATGAAGCGGCGGAACGGCCGCAGCATCGGGCGCGTCACCGCGTCGAGGAAGTGGACGACCTGCCGCGCCGTGCCGTTGCGCATGTTGATCACGTCGAAGGCGATCAGCCAGCTGACGACGGCGTTGGCGATCACCACCCAGATCGCCGCCTGGATCAGCAGGTGGAGGATGAGGATGGCGAATTCGATCAGCGCTTGCATGGCGGCCCGGCGACGGTTGGCCGCTAGCTATAGCGCGCCGCAAGGCCCGGCAAGGCGCGCGCCGCCCGCGCCTTGCGCCGCACCCGCCCATCCTTGACAGCGCCCAGCCCCGCTCCTTATGTGCCGCGCCCTTCGCCTCGGCGAAGTGGGGCCGTAGCTCAGTCGGTAGAGCGCCTCGTTCGCAATGAGGAGGTCAGGGGTTCGACTCCCCTCGGCTCCACCAATTTTCGCTCGCCGCGCCGAAGCCCAGAGGGCGAAGGCGGGCGGCGATGCCCGCTAAACCACCCATAGCATCACCTCCCGATCGGTATGCCTGGCCCGCACCGTCAGCGTCTCGCCGCGCCGCATCGTCCGTGGCTCCGGCAGCGGCCAGAAGCGCGGGGCGCGGTGGGAGCGGGCGCCGGGGGTGGGGCGCTCTTCCAGCGCGGTCGCGGCGTCGAGGTGCAGGCAGGGCCAGTGGAGGACGCCGTTCACCGGGCCGTCCGCGCGGGCGGTCAGCGCCAGCTCGGTCTCGCCTTCGACGTGGTCGCGGATCGCCGTGAAGTCGAAGCGGAACAGGGTGGCGGGATCGGAGCGCAGGCGAAGGTCGGCGGCGCCGATCTCCACGGCGATCTTCGGCGGCGTCAGGTCGGCGAAGGCGGAGACGTCGAAGCCGGCGGCCTCGCGCGCCCCATAGCGCGGCGCCTGGTCCCAGTCGGCCAGCGCCACCTGCAGGCTGGCGCCGGCCGGCAGCACCCGCGCGCCGTCGCCGGCGAGGCGGCGCAGCGCGTCGGCGATCAGGGCGAACGGGCGGTCGTCGAGCACGTCGTCGCCGAACACGTCGAGGAAGACGAGGTCGGCCGGTCCTTCCATGTCGGCGCCCAGCGCCAGCTCGGCCAGCGGCTTGGCGACCACGTCGATGCGGTCCGCCAGGCCGTTCGCCGCCACCACGCGGCCGGCGATCAGCGCCAGCAGCGGATCGCGCTCGCAGGCGGTGACCTTGGCGGCGCCGGCCTGGGCGGCCATCAGCGCCAGCGTCCCCGGGCCGGTTCCGATGTCGAGCGCCCGCGTCGTCGGCCCCACCGCGCCGCGCAGCGCCTGCCGCCAGGCGGCGTTGCGGCGCGCGTTGTTCATCGCCGGCGCATGATAGTTGGGCAGCAGGCTGCTCAGCAGCCGCCGCACGCGCACCCGCACCTCCGGGTCGCCGCCGCCGGCCGCCAGCGCCTGTTCGCACAGCTCGAACGCCCGCACCCGCTCGCGGCGGCGGGCGACCACATGGGCGAGGTCGACCAGCCGCAGCGCCGCGTCGGCGCGCCCCGCCAGCGCCGGCGCGAAGGCGGCGATCATCGCCTCGATCTCGTCCGATCCGGCCGTCACCGTCCGCGCCCCGTTTCAAGCGCGGCGATCAGCGCCTGGAAGGCGGCGAACAGCCTGGCCATGGCGGGCGGCTTGTACGGATAGATGTCGGGCGGATCCATGTCGTGGACGATCATGGCGGTGTCGGCCTCGAACAGCAGCAGCCGGCCCTCGCGGTCCTCGGCGCAGTCGATGGCGAAATAGTCGAGCGGGAAGGCGTGGTGGAGCGCCGCGAAAGCCGCCCTGTGCCGGGCCGCGAAGCCGGCGTCGAAGCTCTGCATCATCGCCGCCTCCTCGCCGCGCCTGCCCGGATCGGCGGCCATGCCGGCGTTGAGGTAGTGGACCATCCAGTGGTCGGAGACCGCCATGTGGACGATGAACGGGCGCCCGCCGACCAGCGCCACGCGCAGCTTGCGAAAGCGCCCGTCGCCGCCGGCGTAGTCGACGAACGGCGAGACGTAGAACAGCGGCTCGGGCCGCCGCGCCAGGTAGCCCGCCGCCTCGGCCGGGCTCGTCAGCTTCTCCAGGCCGGCGCCGGCGTGGGAATCCACCGGCCGCGCGATCACCGGAAAGCCGCCGGCCAGCGCCGCCAGCTCGCCCCGGTCGATGCGGCGAGTCGCCGGCGCGACGAGGCCGTCCGCGCCGGCGAGCCGGGCGGGGGCGCGGTCGCGGCCGAGGGCGGCGATGTCCAGCGGCGCGGCATTCAGCATCGGCTTCGGCCAGCGGGCGACGGCGTCCGCCAATGCCGCCAGGATCGGCGCGTTGGCGTCGGACTCGCCGACCGCCAGGATCGCCAGGTCGTGCTCGGGGATCGGATCGGGCGGCGAATCGCCCGGACGCAGGAAATAGAGGTCGAGCTCGCCGTTCCAGCCGGCCAACAGGAACTCCACCGGCGTCGAGGCCATCGTGTCGCCGGCGGCGACCAGCGCCAGCAGCCGGGGCCCCTGGCCGGTCCCCAGCGTGCGCCGGTACCAGCGCTGGCGGGCGAGCGCGTCGGCCTGCAGCGCCAGCCCCTCGGCGCGCTGGCCGACCAGCTGCAGGATGGTCGAGAGGTCGAGCATGGCGCCGACGTCGGGGGGGCTGGCCGAGGCGCGCGCCATCAGCGCGTCCCAGGTCGGCTGCAGGTCGGCGCCGGCGAACACCAGGCGGGCGTAGCCGGCGAGGCCGCCGGTGGCTGACGGGGCGCTCACGGCAGGCCGCCCGGCGGCGTGGGCCGCTGGCTGAGGCGCACCGTCGGCCAGGGCGCCAGCCTGGCCCGCGCGGCGGCGAACAAGCCCGGCAAGGCGCGCGCGCCGGCGATCAGCGGCCGTTCCACCGCGTGGTGGAAGCCGATCCCCGCGGCCAGCGACAGCAGGATGGCCAGCGGTACGAAGGGCCAGATCGCCACCCCGACCAGCCGCGCCGCCGCCGCCACGGCGACGAAATGGCAGAGGTAGACCGCGTAGGACGCGTCGCCCAGCCGCAGCAGCGCCTTCGGTGGCGCGAGCCGGCGCAGTGGCTCCAGCGCCAGCGCCCCGGCCACGATCAGCGTCGCCGGCGCGCCCCAGAGGATCGGCCGCCAGAGGTCGCTGCGCACGCCGGTGAGCCCCATCGCCGCCAGCAGCGCCACGCCACCGGCCACCAGCGCCGCGCCGACCAGCGGCGGCGTGCGCCGGCCGAGCCGGGCGCGCCGCGCCAGGCAGACCCCCGCGCCGAACTGCAGCAGCATCATGTTGGCGCCGAGATAGTAGGCCGGCGGGTCCATGACGCCGAAGGCGATCACCGCCGCCAGCGCCGCGAGCATCAGCCGGAAGCGCACGGCGACGGGGGCCAGCAGCACCAGCGTGACCAGCGCATAGAACACCGCCTCGTAGTCGAGGCTCCAGCCCGGCGGCAGCACCGGGAACGGCAGGCCGCGCGGGTCGATGTGCTGGATGAAGGCCAGCGAGAGGGCGATGTGGGCCGGCGACAGCGTCACCTGCCGCATCATCGTCGGCCAGGCGAGGGCGACCAGGATCACCGCGCCGGTGGCGACCCAGTAGGCCGGGGCGACGCGGGTGAGGCGGCGCCAGAAGAACACGCCCGCCCTCGCCTCGCCCTCCGAGGCCACCGTCCAGATGATGAAACCGCTGATGACGAAGAACACGTCGACGCCGGCCGCGCCGACCCAGAAGCGGTCATCGATCCACTGGAAAGCGTGGTAGGTGATCACCGACAGCGCCGCGAGGCCACGCAGCGCCTGCAGCCATTGCAGCGTCGGGCCCCGCCTGCCTGGCGACTCCCCGCTCAGGGGACGATCACCGACTTGCCGATCACCTGGCGCTCCGCCAGCGAGTCGAACGCGGCGCGCCAGTCGGTGAGCGCATATTCCTTGTAGACGCGCGGCTTCAGCCGGCCCTCTGCGGCCATCTTCCAGATCGCCGCGGTGTTCTCGCGGCCGCGCTCGGGGAACTGGCGGCCGTACTCGCCGGCGCGCACGCCCATCACCGAGAAGCCCTTGATCAGCGGCATGTTGACCGAGATGGTCGGGATGCGGCCGGAGGTGAAGCCCACCACCAGCAGGCGGCCGTTGAAGGCGATGCAGCGCACGCTCTCGTCGAACACGTCGCCGCCCACCGGGTCGTAGACCACGTCCGCGCCGCGCCCGCCGGTGATCTCCTTCACCCGCTCGCGAAACCCGCCGGTGACGTTGACCAGGGCGTCGGGCGCATACTCCTCGCCGATCACCGCCAGCTTGGCGTCGGACGCCGACGCGGCGATCACCCGGCAGCCCATCACCTTGGCGAGGTCGACGCAGGCGAGGCCGACGCCGCCGGCCGCGCCGTGCACCAGCACCCACTCGCCGGCCTGCGCCTCGGCGCGGCGCACCAGCGAGACGTAGGCGGTCAGGTAGGCGGCGCCAAACCCGGCGGCCTGGGCGAAGCTGAACCCGTCGGGCTTGGCGCGCAGCCCCGCCGCGTGGGTCAGCGCCACGTCGGAGAAGCCGCCGACCCGCGCGCCGCCGGCCACCGCGTCGCCGGTCTTCCAGCGCTCGACGCCCTCGCCGACCTTGGCCACCACGCCGGCCATCTCCAGGCCGGGGATGAACGGCAGCGGCGGCTTGTGCTGGTATTCGCCGCGGGTCTGCAGCAGGTCGGGGAAGTTCACCGCCGCGGCGCGCACCTCGACCAGCACCTCGCCCGGACCGGGGTCCGGCGTCGGCAGCTCCTTCAGCACGCAGCCGGCGTAGCCCGGCGCCAGTTGCTCGACCACCAGGGCCCGCATCAGCTCAATCTCCCCCCTTGAAGCCTCACGAACGCCTCGCGCGCCAGGCCGGCCACCTCGCGGCAGGCGACGTCCGCGGCCGGCACGGCGCCGGTGAAGGCGCAGAAGCCATGCGCGAGGTTGTCGTAGCAACGGTAGATCACCGGCACGCCCGCCGCCTTCAGCCGCCGCGCGTAAGCCTCGCCCTGGTCGACCAGCGGATCGAAGCCGGCGGTGGCGATCACCGCCGGGGCGAGGCCGGCGAGACTCTCGGCTTTGATCGGCGACAGCCGCGGATCGGCAGGATTGTCGCCGGGCCCAAGGTAGTGGCCCATGAACCACTCCATCAGGCCGCGCGAGAGCGGGAAGGCGTCGGCGTAGAGGCTCATCGACTGGGTCTCGCTGGCGACGTCGACGGCCGGATAGAGCAGCAGTTGCAACGCCGGCTGCGGCTCGCCGTGGCGGCGCAGCTCCTGGCAGATCACGGCGGCGAAGTTCCCGCCCATCGAATCGCCGCCGATCGCCGCGCGGCCGGCCGGCGCGCCGAAGCGGCCGGCGTGGGTCAGCGCCCAGCGGTAGGCGCCCAGCACGTCGTCGAGGCCGGCCGGGAAGCGGTCCTCCGGCGCCAGGCGGTAGGCCACCGACAGCACCGGGGCGCGGGCGATGGCGGCGAGCAGGCTGCAGAACACGTGGGCCGTGTCGAGGTCGCCAATCACCCCGCCGCCCATGTGGGCGAACACGGTGACCGGGGCGGCCGGGTCCTGCGCCGCCGGCCGGTAGGCGCGCGCCGTCAGCGGCCCGGATTCGGTCTCCAGCCGCAGGGTCTCGACGGCGACACCCGGCTCGGTCTCGCCCTCGGTGGCCTTCAGCGCCTGGGCGCTGACCAGCCGCGCCTCGGCCGGGGTGAAGCTGGCGAGCGAGGGGCGCCCCCGGGCCTGGTGGGCGAGGTATTGCAGGCGCGGGTCGAGCGTGCGGCCGCCCTGGTAGACCACCCCGCCGCCCGACAGCAGCCGCAGCACCGGGCGCGGCAGCGACAGCAGGCCTTTCAGCGCCGCCTTCTGGAGCGCCGCGTCCGGCATCGCGTCAGGATGTGACCCGCGGCGCGGCCGTGACGCCGCCGAGGATCAGCGAGACGCAGAACTCGGTCGCCCCGGCGACGTCCAGCGGCGCGCGCATGGCCATCCGCTCGCCCACCTCGCGCACGATGGCGATGCAGGCGGTGGTCAGGTAGTCGACGTCCACCCGCGGCGCGAGGCCGCGGTCCATCGCCTCGGCGAAGGCGGTGCGCACCTCCTCGTGCACGGCGATCATCTCGGGGGTGTTGCGGGTCTGCGGCTCCGGCTCGTCAGGCAGCGCCCGGCCGCCCCAGGCGGCGTGCTCGGCGGCGAGGAACTCGAAATAGGCCTGCACCGCCCCGCGCAGGTAGGACTTGAAGTCGGTCGCCTTCAGGTACTCGGCGTGCAGGAGCGGCCGGAAGCGCCGCGCGCCGTCGTCGGCCAGGGCGGCGAACACCTCCTCCTTGGAGCGGTAGTAGTTGTAGAAGGCCCCCACCGAGAGGCCGGTGCGGCGGATGATGTCGCGCACCGTCGCCGCCTCGAACCCCAGCTCGCGGAACACCTCGCGCGCCGCATCGAGGATCGCCTGGCGGTTGGCGAGCTTGGTCTGCTCGCGCTTGCCGGGACTGAGATAAGCCACATCCGCCATCGCCCTAGGATCGGGCGCCGGCGCGGCGAAGTCCACAGCCGCGCCCGTCGCGCTCGGCTGCGGCCAAGGCAGCTCGGCTGTCGCGCCCATTACGGCTAAGCTCGCGGCAGCTGCGAGGGCGAAGAAATGGACCACGAAAAACACGAAAAGCACGAACCGCTACTCTTCGCCGACGAGGCTTTCCGCATTCAGGGCGCCATCTTCGAAGTGAGTCGCCAAATGGGCATCGGCTTCCTCGAGGCGGTCTACCAAGAATGCCTCGCGCTGGAATTCGCCGAGCGTGGTGTCCCGTTCCGGGCGATGCCGTCACTGGCGCTGCAGTACAAATCTCGCGCGCTGCGCCAGACCTACGCGCCCGACTTCGTCTGCTACGACAGCATCATCGTCGAGCTGAAGGCGGTCAGAGAAATTGCCCCGGAACACCGTGCGCAGACCATCAACTACCTTCGGGCGACAGGCCTCAGACTCGGATTGCTGGTGAATTTCGGATGCGCGCCAAAGGCGCGCATCGAACGCTTCGTGATCTGATCGATCAGCTCGCCCGTTCGTGCTTTTCGTGTTTTTCGTGGTTCAGAAAAATCGCGCCGCCGCTCGTCAGTTCACGGACGAAGCGCCCTGGTCAGGGCTCGGCGCGTCGCAGGCGGCGAGGCATTGGGTCCAGGGGCCGCCGCAGCTGCCCGGGTCGTCGGTGGAGCGGCAGAAGTAGTAGCTCTGGGCGCAGCCGCGGCGACACTCCGTGGGGTCTTGCGCCGGGGCGGCGGACAGGGGCCGCAGGCTGACCGCCGGGGCGGGCCGCGGCGGCGGCGCGGCCCTGGGCGGCGGCGCGACGATCCGGCCGCCGCCGGACGGGGCGTCGGCCGCCAGCGCGGCGAGCGGCAGGGCGATCAGCAGCAGAGTCAGCCGGAGGAGCACGGCGCCAGCCTGGGGCCGCGCCGCTTAAGGGGCGATTAACCACGTTTAGCGCGCGCGCCCCATCGCTGCTCAGACCGTGCGCTGCGCCCGGTCCTTCTCGTTGGCGCCCTGGATCGAGGCCCTGGCCTGCGCCCACTGCTCGTCGCTCCAGTTGCGCAGCGTCGAGAAGCCGCCGCCGCCCGCCAGCCAGGCGCCGCCGTCGATGGCGATGGTCTGGCCGTTCACATACTCCGAGCCCGGATGCAGCAGGTAGACCGCCAGGTTGGCCAGCTCCGGCATCCGCCCGACCCGGCCCATCGGGTTGCCGGGCGAGGACTCGTCGTCGGACTCCACCTGCCGCGAGTTGCCAGGATTGAGCCGCGCCCACGCGCCTTCGGTGGGGAAGGGACCGGGGGCGATGGCGTTGAAGCGGATGCCCTTCGGCGCCCACTCGACCGCCAGCGACTGGGTCATCACGTTGAGCCCGGCCTTCGACATCGCCGACGGCACGGTGAACGGCCCGCCGTGCCAGATCCAGGTGGTGAGGATCGAGACCACCGCGCCCTTCTTCTTCTCGGCGATCCAGCGCTTGCCGGCCTCCTGGGTGACGAAGAAGGAGCCGCGGAAGACGATGTTGGAGATGGCGTCGAAGCCGCGGGGCGAGAGGTCCTCGGTGCGGCTGATGAAATTGCCGGCGGCGTTGTTGATCAGGCCGGTGAGCGGGCCGCCGGCCCAGACCTTGTCCATCATCTCGTGGATGGCCTCGGGCACCCGGATGTCGCAGGCGACCGGCGTGCACGAGCCGCCGTGCGCATCGGTGATCTCCCTGGCCGCCGCCTCCAGCACCCCGCCGCGGCGCCCGCAGATGTAGACCTCGGCCCCCAGCATCACGAGCCCCTCGGCCATCACCTTGCCAAGCCCCGTCCCGCCCCCGGTGACCAGCACCCGCTGCCCCGTCATCGCGCCGGGCTTGAACATCATGTCGTCAGGCGTCATCGCCGTCTCCTCGCTGCTCGCTGACGCAAACTGCGCGGCGGTTCCCGTGGGGAGGTCAAGAGGCGACTGCTATGGCCCTGCTTCGCCAGCGAGCTTCGGCTCGACCGGCCGGGGAAATCTTTCAATCCGGTCCACCGGCGCCCGTGCCGATGATCCCGGTCGCGCAGCAGTAGGGCTCGCTCAGCGGCCTCCGCGCGCAGCCACGGCCGCGCGCGGACGCGCGCGGAGTCGTTGTCAGTCAACGATCGATCGAAAATGGAGCGGGGGAGCCGGTTCGGACGCCCCGACCCCACCTTTAGCAAAAGGCTAGCAAGCGATGCCGCATGGTTGCCGACAGATGTTCCCCTCATCTCAGACCGGAGTTTGGGTAGGCCGGTATCAATGCGGCCGCTTCGGAAAATCGCAAGTTGGACTATTTTCAATTGCTCTTGGGACCAGGCGCGCGGACGAGGGCGATCGTGTTCCGGGCGAATATATTCGCCCGAAAACTCGATCCGATCTTCGCCTAGTCAAAACGCCACCAGGTTGCGGTGGCCTTGGGCGCGCCCGCGTGATCGCCGTCTTGGGCGGATCAGAGAACAGACCGGATAGAAGTTGAGCGTAGAGTTCAGCACTCACACCGTTGGTCCCGCTGTCGAGCAGTTCATAGAACAGATCTGTGCCAACTGGATAGACGAGCAAGATTGGCTCGCCGACCGCAGCCAGCGCTTCGATCTTATAAGTATTCTCAGCACCTGCCGGGCTGATCTTCCGATCCTGGTCCAACTTCAAGGCATGGTTGCGGTTAGCGCCTCCAAGTCCGACGCCAGACGCGTTTGACCGCCGCTTGCGGCGCAAATACCTCGACGCTACGACAACCGTTGGTATCCACCCCGCCGGAGTCTGCGTGCCGCTTCCCCCAATCCGCTTTCAGGATATTCGTCCCTACGAAGGAAGTCAGAACACGGGCTTTGAGGAACTCTGTTGTCAGCTGGCGGCGCTCGAGACTGACGACGGCCGCAAGGAGTTCGTTCGGAAAGGTCGGGGTGGCGATGCTGGCGTTGAATGCTTCAGCCGGCGTCCGGATGCGTCTGAGCGCGGGTGGCAGGCGAAATACGTCGACCAGTGGGACGCATCGCTTGAAGGTCAACTGGATAGCTCAATCAAGCAGGCGCTCATCAAGCACCCGAAACTGACCGAGTACGTCGTTTGTATCCCGTTCGATCTGTCTGACGCTCGCGCGAAACGGGCAGGGTCAAAGTCGGCCGCCCAAAAATGGGACGACTGGCGTAGAAAGTGGATTTCGGCAGCGAAAGCCGACGGCCGTAGTCTGTCCGTCGAGCTGTGGGGCGCATCGCAGATCGGGGAGCGGCTGCTTCGCGACGATCCCGCGTACTCGGGTAGGCTCCTCTACTGGTTCGATCGCGATGCTCTTGGGTCCACATGGTTCCGTGAGAAGTTCGAGCGAACGAGGGCCTCGTTGGGCTCACGTTATGTGCCAGAGTCGAACGTCGAATTGCCGATACGCAAGGCCTTCTTGGCCTTCGTTCGAGATCCAGTCCTCTGGAAGATGGCAAGCGAGTGGAGCGACGAACTCCTCCAGGCTGGCAGCCGCGCTGGGTCAGCCGTTAGAGGGGCCGTCCCCGCCGGTACGACGGAGGGGCACTCCACGCAAATCGAAGCGGTGGTACACCCGCTGGCTGGCGCCCTATCGACCCACCCAGTTGCGCTTAATGCTGAGATTCCCGTCAGCGGGTGGGTCACTTCAACGGAAGCGCTGAAGGAGGCGATCTACGAAGCCATCAACTGGTGCAGGACACTTCCTGCGGTGCCGCATCCTCACACTAGCAGCAGCAAGGCCGAGTGGGCGATTCATGCGCTCTACGAACTGCGTAGTCTCGTCGACAGGATTGCCTCCTCGCTCAACTCGCTGACCTGGCGACTGGCGAACATCAATCAGGTGCTCCTGACGGGCGAGGCAGGCTCGGGGAAATCTCACCTGCTCGCTGACGTTTGCGATCACCAAATCGCACGAGGCGCACCGGCAATCATGGTTCTAAGCAGTGTCCTGACGGATCAAGAACCATGGCGGCAAATCCTCACGGAACTCGACCTGCCACATCGACAGGTGGGTCACTTTCTCGGTGCACTCGACGCTGCGGCAGAGGCGGCGGGAATGCGGGCAATCGTCTGCGTCGACGCGCTGAATGAGCGACACGGCATCGATATCTGGCCGTCCCGGCTCGCTGCGTTTTTGAAGGAAGTCGAGCGTTTCCCACGCATCGTGTTGTGCGTGTCGTGTCGCTCGACCTATGTGCCGTTCGTAATTCCCGACTCGCTCGATGAGAACATTCTGCCGCGTTTGACCCACCACGGGTTTGGAGGAACCTCGGGTCGAGCGGCTCGCTACTATCTGGCGAAGCGCGGGATTGTTCGAACCGGGGTTCCCAACCCTCTTCCGGAGTTTGAGAATCCACTCTTCCTGAAGACCTGTTGCGATTTCCTGCTGCGGCAGGGCGAGCGCGAGATACCACGCGGGCTGCAGGGCATCTCCGGCATCTTCGGCTTTTATCTCAACGCGGTGGTGGCATCGGTCGAACGGGCGATGAAACTCGATCCGACGGCCCAGATCGTAAAGAGAGCTGTTGGGGCCTTATCGGAAGCTTACGCCGAGAGAGGCGAAGGCTACTTGCCGGTGCCGGAGGTTCGGACCCTCTTCGAAACGATCCTGCCTTCGCTGGGTCAGTTGGAGCGGAGCCTGCTCAAGCAGCTCGAAAGCGAGGGCGTCCTTTCGATCGAACCCGTCCGGCTAGACCGTGGTGCCGTCGATGAACAGGTCCGATTCACCTTCGAGAGATTGAGCGATCACGAGATCGCACAGCGGCTGCTCGACAGACACCTTGGCAAGGATGGGGTGCGCAAGGCTTTCGCTCCCGGCACACCGCTCTTTCAGGTCGTTGCGGGTGACGGGGCTTATCGCCGCGCAGGCGTCGTCGAGGCTATCGCGGTGCAGCTTGCGGAACGGCTGAAGGTCGAGCTGCCAGACGTGCTACCGAAGAACTGCACTCGATACGTGGCGCACATGGCGTTTCAAAACAGCCTGCTGTGGCGCGATCAGGCGTATTTCAGTGAACGGACTTGGCAGGTCGCGAAGAAACTCCTGGGGCCGGAGGAAATCGATGACCTCACCATCAACATCGCAACAGAACCTCGGAATTCCCGCAACGCGCTCAAGCTACACGCCGCTCTTGCGAAGCTCACGATGCCGGAACGCGACAAGCGCTGGTCTACCGCAATCGCCTATCGTCAGTTGGATGAAAACAGCGCGATCGGAAATCTGATCGGCTGGGCATTTGACCAAGGGTTAGATGAGATCGAGGAAGAACGCGCCGAGCTGGCCGCGATCACCCTGACCTGGTTCCTGACCACCTCTTCGCGCGTGGTCCGAGACCGGGCAACGAAAGCCCTGGCCTGTCTCCTGACACATCGGCTCGCGTTGGCGGCAAAGCTGCTCGATCACTTCGCTCACGTTGATGACCTCTATCTTCAGGAACGACTTGTTGGCTCCATCTATGGAGGCGTCCTTCAAGGCACTTCGACCACGGGGCTCGCTGAGCTGGCAGACAAGGTTCTACAAACATTCCTCTTGGTTCCAGTACCGCCGCTGAACGCCCTTCTGCGTGAGCATTCGGCCGGCATCGTGTTCTATGCGCATTGGCGTGGGGCGGCACCGGACGGCTTTGATGCCAAGTCGGTTCTGCCACCTTATCGAAGCCCGTGGCCAATCGAGAAGGTCTCTGAAAAGAAGATTGAGGCCTACAAGCAGGACTACGGGCGCGGCACATTCCGTGACGACATCGTTGGCTCTGCAGGCCTTGGCGGCGACTTCGGGCGCTACGTCCTTCCGAGGGTCCCGAACGCGTTCAGCCCAGTACCCTACGGAACTGAGCCGTTGAACGCCGCAGGCTTCTACGATGCTTGGTTGAGAGAATTCTTGGATGAGGCATCAGAAGAGCAGCTCACCGCTTTCATCAACCTAGTGGAGGTCGCCAAAGCGCAGGCGGAGGCCGGAGCGAAGCCCGGCCCGCTGGAGCGGGCGCAACTGGACGGAGTCGAAAAGGCGTTCAAGGCGACGCTGTCGCGGGAGAAGCAGGACGATTTTGGCGTCAGAGCGCGCGATCTAGTCGCACGCGGCCTGCGGATCGAGACGCCGTGGCACCAACCGCTGGTCGAATTCGATATCGGCTGGGCGTCGCGATGGATCATCAAACGCGCGCATGATTTCGGCTGGACGCCAAAGCGGTTCGGCGACTGGGAGGGCAACAACCTGCGCAGCTACGACCGCAACGAACATGCCGTAGAGCGCGTCGGAAAGAAATATCAATGGCTTGCTCTCAATGAGCTCGCCGCGCGGATGGGAGACAACCTGGCATTCATCGGTTCCCAGTACGCCGACGACCAAGAGCCTCGGACGTATCGCGGTGCCTATGACGTTGGGCTCCGCGATATCGATCCGTCGCTCCTGGTTTCCAAGACCGAGTATGACGGGTGGGCGGAATGGCCGAAAACCTGGTGGGTGCCAGCCGAGCCCCAATTAGGTCCGCTGACGCCGGGGGAAAGTTTGACATGGCTGAAAAGCGATGCGGACATCATCAACGATGCTTCGCTGATCGAAGTGACGAATCCAAAGGACGGTCAGCGCTGGCTCACCCTTCACTCTTTCGGCGCCTGGAACCAAAACGAGGTCATCAAGGGCGAGAAAAAGCGTCAGCGTGACACGTGGTTTCGACTATCCTGCTTCGTCGTCCGAAGGAGAGACGCGGCGAAGCTGATGGCCGCGTTGCGGGGCCGAAAGCTGGGTGACGAATCCCGGATGCCGAAGGTTGAGCTGCATGGGGATCGGTATCTCGGAGAATATCCGTGGCATCCCTATTTTCAGGGCTTTGGCGCTTGGCATATGCCCGATGAGTGGCACCACCTACCCGTGCCAGTGCGCGTCACCTCAACAAGCTACGCATGTTCGAAGGGGGGCTACGACTACTCGGTTGATGAAACGATCGATGTCAGCCTTCCCGCACCGTGGATCGTCGAAGGCCTTGGGCTTCGTTCGACCGGCGGCCGCGACCTGACCTTCGTCGACGGCAATGGAAAGCTCACATTCTTCGACCCCTCAACATACGGTCAGGGCTATCAGGCTGCACTGATCCACCGGGACGCGTTCTTAGGGTTGCTGGCCCGCGAAAATCTTGAGGCAATCTGGGTGATCGCCGGAGAGAAGAATGCCTACGGGGGGGCTAGTCACCACGGCGGATGGGGCGGCAGCCTTGCCCACACGTATCTTTATCGGATGAAGAGAGGCGCTCTTGGGGTCGAGAAATTCACGGTCGCCGAGAAGCCGTCAACGAGCCAGCTTAAGGAGTTCATGGAGGGCTAGCAGAGCCATAGGCAGCGGCGGGTGAGGTCGATTTTTTATGTAGCGACCGAGGTCACCCAAGCTACGTGCATGTCAAGCGCGATTTCATCGTACCCCTCACCCCCCAGGGGGTTGGAATCAAAAGGTTTTCCGGTCGATCTGTGGGGATGCGGTGGGGAGGAGCTTGGCCCTTAGGCCTCGTCCTCTCCGACCACTTCATAATACCCTGATTTCCCTAGAGAAAATCTGGAGCGGGCGAGGCGATTCGAACGCCCGACCCCAACCTTGGCAAGGTTGTGCTCTACCCCTGAGCTACGCCCGCGCTCCGGAGCGGCGAACCGCTCCTTTTCGAAGGATGCGGCTTATTGCAGAGGGCCGGCGCCTTGGCAAGGCGGGCCAGGCGTCGCGGGGCGAGACGGACGCGGGCGGGCAGCCCCACCCCTGCGGCTGGATGCGCGGGCTCACGCCCGCTTGCGCGCCGTGGCCTTGCGGGCGGTCTTGCGCGCGGCCGGCTTGCGGCGGGTGGCCGGGCGGCGCTCGGCGGCGCCGTGGCCGAGGCTCTTGCGCAGGGCGGCCATCAGGTCGACGACGTTGGTGTCCTCGGGCTCCTCGACCTTGGCGATGCGGCCCTTGCCCTTCTGCTTCTGGGCGATCAGCTGCTTCAGCGCCTCCTCGTAGCGGTCGGTGAACTTCGAGGGGTCGAACGGGCCGGACTGCTGGTCGATGATCTTCTCGGCGATCTCGACCATCTCGGCGTCGGCCTTGGTCCTGGGGATCTCGTCGAAGGCGTCCTTCGGATCGCGCACCTCGTCGTGCGAGCGCAGGGTGTAGGCGACAAGGCCGTCGTCGCGCGGCTCGATCGCCAGCAGCCGCTCGCGGGTGTGCATGACGACGCGCCCGAGCGCGATCCGCTCGGTCTTGCGCATGGCCTCGCGGATCACCGCGTAGGCCTCCACCGCCAGCTTGCCGTCCGGCAGCAGGAAGTAGGGCTCGTTCCAGTACATGCGGTCGATGTCGGCCACGTCGACGAAGCGCTCGATGTCGATGGTGCGGGTGCTCTCCAGCCGCACCGCGGCGATCTCGTCGCTGGTGACGATGACGTACCTGTCCTTCTCCACCTCGTAGCCCTTGACGATGTCGGCGCGGTCGATCGGGCCGCTCTCCGGGTCGGTGGGGATCATGCGGACGCGGTTGTGGGTCTTGGCCGACAGCATGTTAAAGTGCACGTCGCCCGAGCGCGCCGTCGCCGTGTAGAGCGCCACCGGGCAGGTGACGAGCGAGAGCTTCAGGTGGCCCTGCCAGGTGGGTCGTCCGCGCATGGTGGCTGTCCTCCCGCCGCAGCGGCAGAGTCAACGCACGCGCGGCGAAAGGCGTTCAACAGCGGCAGCGGCTTCCGCGGGAACCCTCGCGGAAGCCGCCGGCCGTTCGCTGGCCGGCGGGGCTCGCGTCTGGCGCGCCCCGCCCCCCGCCTACCGCTTGGCCGATCCCCGATTGACGACGGCTATGGTGCCGAAGTCGGCCGAGATCGATACGGGCTTCGTGAACTTGACGGTGAGCGAGACTTTGATGGGCATGTGCGCGGACCCGGCGCCGGCGCCGCCCTCGTCGATGATGAAGTGGATGACGTCGCCCTTCAGGAGCGCCGCCGAGAAGCCGTGCTTCATCAGGATCGCGTTGATCTGACCCGCGTTCTTGGTGCGCACGGCGTCGGCCCACGCAGCCCTCTCGCTCGGCGACGCCTGGATGGCGGCCAGCGCGTCGGCGGCCAGCCGATCCTGGCTCACCGACGGCGCGGCGACGGCGGCGGCGGGCGCGGCGACGGCGGGCGCGGCGGCGCTCGCCAGCAGAACCCCGGCGAGCGCGCCGATCATCGCCAGCGTCCGTCCAGAACGGGCGGTGGCCGACGGCTCGAGATTGGTGGCGTGTGTGGTCATGTTGTCCCGGCGGGCCGCAGCCTCGCCCCTCCCTGCGCCCTTCGCCCTGGTCGGGCGCTTACGGCAAAGCTAGTACGCGCGCCGCCTTCGGCCGAGTCAACCGGCGGCGCAGGGGCCGGCCGGGCGCGTCACGGCCGCAGTATCAGGCCGACAGTGCGCGCGGCTCGCGCAGGGCGGCCAGGCGCGCCTTCAGCGCCTCGACCGGCTCGGGCTTGGCGAACAGGTAGCCCTGCATGCCGTGGACGCCGGCCACCTTCAGGAACTTGCGCTGGGCCTCGGTCTCCACCCCCTCGGCGATCACCTTCATGCCGAGCGCGCGGCCGATCGAGACCACCGCGTGCACCAGGGTGGCCGACTGGATGTTCTCGGCGCAGCCGGTGACGAAGGCGCGGTCGATCTTCAGCTTGTCGAACGGGAACAGCCGCAGGTGGCTGAGCGAGGAGTAGCCGACCCCGAAGTCGTCGAGGGCGATCTTCAGGCCCAGCTCGTGCAGCCGGCCCATGTTGCGGCGCACCTCGTCCTCCTCGGCCAGCACCGCGGTCTCGGTGACCTCGATCTCCAGCCGCTTGGGGTCGAAGCCGCAGCGGGCGATCAGCACCGCCAGCTCGTCGACGAACGACGGGTCGGCGAACTCCACCGCCGAGGCGTTGAAACCGATGGTGAAGTCGCCGAGGTCGCGGGTCTCGCGCATCGCCCGGCCCAGCACCCAGTGGGTCACCTGGCCGATCACCCCGTGGCGCTCGGCGATGGGGATGAAGAAGGCGGGGCTGACGAAGCCGCGGGTCGGGTGGGTCCAGCGCACCAGCGTCTCGATGCCGGTGACGGTCGAGCCCTCGCAGTCGAACTGCGGCTGGTAGACCAGGCTGAGCTGGTCGCCCTCCAGCGCCGTCGCCAGGTCGGCGATCAGCGCCTCCTCGTCGGAGGCGGCGTCCGACTTGGGCAGCGGCCGCAGCTCCGGCGGGTAGCCCTCCAGCACGTCGAGGGTGGCCAGCAGCTGGCGGTGCAGCATCTGCGCCTGGTCGACGTTGACCACGCCGAGGTCGCGGGCCTGCGACTCCACCCGCGCGGCGGTCTCGGCCACCACCCGGGCGCCCATGTTGAGGCTCATCGACTTCAGCGCGTGGGCGGCCTTGGCGGCGCCGTCCGGGTCGCGGTTGGTGGCGGCGGCGATCAGCGCCTTCACCGCCTGCGGGGCGTTCTCGCGGTAGAGGCGGCGCACCCGCACCACGAAGTCGCTCTTGCCGGCGGCGGCCATGCGGGCGAGCTCGCCGGTGACCTGCGGGTCGAGCAGCTCCGACGGGGCGAGGGTGGCGGTCTGGACGCGCGGCGGCGCGGCGGGGGCGGGCGGCGGCGCGGGGGCGGCGGCGGGCGCGGCGGCCGGCTTCGGCGCCGCGGCGATGAACTCGCCGAGCTTGGCCGCCAGCGCGGCCAGGGTGAAGGGCTTGGAGAGCATGCCCTCCATGCCCGCCGCGCGCCAGCGGTCGGCCGCGTCGCCGACCACGTGGGCGGTCAGGGCGACGATCGGGGTGCGCCGGGCGCCGGAGGCGTCCTCGGCCTTGCGGATCGCCGCGGTGGCCTCGTAGCCGTCCATGTCCGGCATGCTGGCGTCCATCAGCACCAGGTCGAAGCTGCTTTCGGCGACCGCCGTCACCGCCTCGCGGCCGTCGCCGACCAGGGTGACCGCGCAGCCGAGCTGGGAGAGCGCCTCCAGCGCCACCTCGCGGTTCACGGCGCTGTCGTCGGCCACCAGCAGGCGGCGGCCGGAGAACGAGGGCAGGGCGGCCGACTCCGGACGCGAGGCCGCGTCCAGCGCCTCGCTGAGCGGCGCGCCGGCGGCCACCTGGGCGAGCGCGGCGAAGAGCTCGCGCCGGCGCAGCGGCTGCACCAGAACCAGGTCGACGAGGCCCGCGTCCAGCAGCGCCTGACCTTGCGTCTCGCCGTATTCGCCCAGGCAGATCACCGGCGCGCGGCTGCGGGCGCGGCCCTTCAGCAGCGCCGGCTCGGCGACCACGAGGCCGGGCGGGTCGCCGTCCGAGCCCAGCGTGGCCGGGCCGACGCCGGCGGATTTCAGGTAGCGCTGCAGCGCGGTGCGGGTCGCGGCGCCGCCGACCGCCACCGCCGCCGTCTCGCCGTCGAGCCGCGGCCACTCGGGGGCCGGGGCCAGCACCTTCATCGGCAGCTCGAGGGCGAAGGTCGAGCCCTTGCCGAGCTCGCTGTCGGCCCCCAGCCGCCCGCCCATCGCCTCGGCGAGGCGCTTGCAGATCGCCAGCCCCAGGCCGGTGCCGCCGAACCGGCGGGTGGTCGACTGGTCGGCCTGGGTGAAGGCCTCGAACAGGGCCGGGATCTTGTCCCTGGGGATGCCGATGCCGGTGTCGCGCACGGCGATGCGCAGCCGCTCGCCCTTCGGCGCGGCCTGCACCATCACCGCCCCGGTCTCGGTGAACTTGATGGCGTTGTTGACCAGGTTGCCGATCACCTGGCGCAACCGCGTCGGGTCGGCCTCGATCAGCGCCGGCGTCGCCGGGTCGATGTGGGCGGCGAGGTCGAGCCCCTTGGCCCGGGCGCGCTCCCAGAACAGCGCCAGCACGTCCTCGATCACCTCGGCCGGATCGGTCGGCGCGGCCTCCAGCTCCAGCTTGCCCGCCTCGATCTTCGAGAAGTCGAGGATGTCGTTGATGATGGCCAGCAGCGAAGCGCCGGACTTGGCGATCACCTCGGCGAATCGCCTCTGCTTGGGCGGCAGCTCGCCGGCGGCCAGCATCTCGGCCATCACCATGACGCCGTTCATCGGCGTGCGGATCTCGTGGCTCATGGTGGCGAGGAAGTCGCTCTTGGCCACCGACGCGGCTTCGGCGGCCTCCTTGGCGACCTTCAGGTCGGCGGTGCGCTCGGCGACCGTGTCCTCCAGGCCGGCCAGGTGGGCGGCCAGGGCGCTGTCGCGGGTGCGGATCTCGGCCAGCATGTCGTTGAAGCCGGCCACCAGGTCGCCCACCTCGTCGTCGGCGGCGACCTCGGCGCTCTTCCTGTAGTCGTGGCTCTGGCGGACCGCCTGCATCGCCTCGGTGAGGGCGACCACCGGGCCGGCGATGCGCCGCTGCAGCCGCGCCGCCACCGCCAGGCCCACCAGCGCCGCGGCGAGGCCGGCGCCCAGGCTCAGCAGCAGGCTGGAGATGAGCCGCGCGCCGCCGTCGGCGAGCCTCGCCAGCAGCACCACCCGGCCGATCGGCTTGCCGCCGTAGTAGATCGGCGCGGTGACCTCGGCGGTGTGGGAGCCGACCAGGGCGGCGATCGAGGCCGAGCCGCCGGCCGCGCTCTTCAGGTCGGTGCCGAGGCGCACGCCGGCGCCGGTCTCGGCCACCAGCGCCCCGCCGGTGCGCTCGATGCGGGCGTAGGTGACGTCGGGCATCGCGGCGATGGCGCGCAGCGAGGCGAAGGCGCGCTGGCGATCGCCCGCCTCAGTCGCCTCCTCGCTCATCGCCGCCACCACCTTGGCGATCGACGACAGCCGGTCGAAGGCGGCGCGGGTTTCGTGCTGGCCGTCGCGCCAGGCCAGCACGCCGGTGACGAGCATCACCGCGGCGCCCACCGAGGCGAGCACCAGCAGCGTCAGCTTGCCCCGGATCGAGCGCCGGCGCGGCGTCTGAGCTTTCAACTGCGAATCCAAGAAGAGCCGAACCCCCGACGCGAACCCCCATGGGTTACGCGGGATTAATGACTCCCCGTTTAATGGGGAGGCTTCACCGTAAGCGTGCTGAGCGGCCCTGCCATGTCGGTACATCCGGACGACGCCGGACCGTTCTTCTACGTGCTCCGGGAGCCGATGCGGATCCTGTTCGTGGACGACGATCCGATCCTGCGGGAGTTCGCCATCGTGAACCTCTCGACCGAGCAGGCGCAGGTGGAGACCGCCCCCGACGGCGCGGCGGCGCTGACGGCGATCGAGGCGCAGTCGCCCGACCTGGTGCTGCTGGACCTGGAGATGCCGACCATGGACGGCTTCTCGGTGCTGAAGGCGCTGCGCGCCTCGCCAAAGACCCGCGACCTGCCGGTGATCGTGGTCACCGGCCGCGAGGACGTGGACGCGGTCGACCGGGCGTTCGGCGCCGGCGCCACCTCGTTCGTGGTCAAGCCGCTGAACTGGCGCCTGCTCAGCCACCAGCTGCGCTACGTGCACCGCACCTCGATCAACGAGCGGCAGATGGCCGCGCGGATGGCCCGGCTGGCGGCCGAAGGGGCGCAGTTCCTCGGGCGGGCGCTGGCCCGCGATCCGGGCCTCAAGCCGGCCGCCGTCGCCTTCGCCAGGGCGGCCGACGCGGCCCTGACACCGGACGACGCGGCCCCGACGCAGGACGATGCGGTCCGGGCGGCCTGACATGCTGCGGCGGCTGTGGCGCAACGTCCACGGCGGGACGGCGGTGATCTTCGGATTGACGGTTCCGGCGCTGGCGCTGCTCGTCTGCGGCGCCGTCGACCTGGCCGGGGTCAACGGCGACCACATCGCCATGCAGGACGCGGCCGACGCCACGGCGCTGGCCATGGCCAAGCAGCTCGGCATCGCCACCGCCGCCGGCATCTCCTCGCGCGCCCGGACCTACGCCGCCGCCCAGCTCGGCCAGATCGCCAGCGCCGACGCCGTCACGGTGGCCGCCGCGATCGGCGGCGACAATTCCAGCGTCACGGTGACCATCCGCGGCTCGCGCCCCTCGTTCTTCGGCAACCTGATCCCGCCCGGCGGCTGGAGCCTGCACGCCCAGGCCACCGCCTCGACGATGGGCTCGCTGCCGCTGTGCGTGCTGAGCTCGGCCTCCGGCGCCACCGGTGACATCCAGCTGAACGGCGAGTCGCAGATGACCGCCGCCAACTGCCTGGTGCAGGCCAACGGCGACATCGCCCTCGACGACGGCGCGGCGCTGATGGCCGGCCTGGCGCAGGCGAGCGGGACCGCCAGCGGGCCGATCACCCCCACGCCGCAGACGGGCGCGCCGCCCATCCCCGACCCGTTCGCCTCGCTCGGCATCCCGCCGCCGTCGGCGCTGGACTGCCTCCTCGGCGGCGTGCTGAACCTGCTGTTGCCCGTCACCCCGGGCTGCCACCCAGGAACCATCACCGTCGGCCAAGGCCAGACGATGCAGCTGCTGCCCGGAACCCACTACTTCAAGGGCGGAACCCTGACGATCAAGAACAACGCGGTGCTGAAAGGCTCCAACGTCGTGCTGATCTTCGACAAGGACGCCTCGTTCAACTTCGCCGACAATTCGACCATCGACCTGACCGGCGCGCAGAGCGGGTCCTATGCCGGCTTCGTGATCCTGACGACGCGGGACAACACCAACACCTTCTCCATCTCCTCCGACAGCGCGCGCCGGCTGGAAGGCGCGATCTACATCCCCTCGGCGACGCTGCAGGTGACCGGCGACGGCACCCGGGTAGCCGACCAGTCGGCCTGGACCGTGGTGGTGGCCCAGGCCCTGCGGCTCCAAGGCAGCCCCAACCTGACCGTCAACGCCAACTACGCCGCCTCCAGCGTGCCGGTGCCGGGCGGCGTGGGCCCCAACTATTCGAGCGGCAAGGTGGAGCTGTCGAAGTAGGGGCGTCCCTCCCCTTCATGGGGAGGGCAGACGATGCGCAGCATCGTCGGGTGGGGAAGTCCGACACATCAGCCCCAGGCGGGGGCTTTCGCGAGACATCCCCACCCTGACCGCTTCGCGGTCTGTCCCTCCCCATGAAGGGGAGGGATTTTCACTTCCGCCAGAATACCCCCGTCCGCGCCACGCAGCGGGCCGGCAGCTCCTTGGCCCCCGCCTCGTGGTAGCCGAGCCCCGTCATCAGCTCGGCCGTGAGCAGGCGGGCGGTGGGGACGGCCGCCTCGTTGCGGCGATAGGCCTCGGCCAGCTCCTCGTGCATCATCACGTCGATGCCGGCCATGGCGGGCAGCCCATCGAGGGTGGCTTCGACGGCGGCGGCGCGGGCGCGCGGCGCGGCCATGATCTCACGCATGCGCATCAGCAGCGGATCGTCGCCGGCGAGCGGCTCCGGCTCGGCGTAGGGCAGGCCCAGCAGCTCGATGGCGCGCGCCAGGTGGTTGCCCTCGGCCGAGTGCAGGCTCTTGGCGCGCTTCCACAGGGCGTAGCGCTCGTTCTGGCTGCGCGAGCGCAGAGACGCGCGGGTGACGCCGCCGATGAAGACCTCGTCCTCGTTCATGGCCTCGAACTAAGGCGCCGACGCGCCCCACTTCAAGAGGGCGAAGCTTCCGGCGGCGGCGGCGCGACGAAACCGCCCAGCGCCGCCTCGATCGCCTCGGCGACGGCGATGGTGCGCCCGTCGGCGCCGCGCGGACCGATCAGCTGGGCGCCGACCGGCAGGCCGGTGGGCGTGCGGCCGGCCGGGATGGCGGTGGCCGGCAGGCCGCAGGCGCTGGCCAGCGCGATCCAGCGCAGCATGGCCAGGTAGGGCGCCTTGGCGCCGTCGGACAGGGTCAGCTCGCGCCGCTCGAACGGGCGGTGGTCGTGGAAGAAGGCCGCGACCGGCCCCACCGGCGCCAGCAGCACGTCGAAACGGCCGAACGCCGCCTGCGCCTGCAGGGCGAGGCGGGCGCGCACCTCGTTGGCGGCCATCCAGTCGAGGTGGCTCTGGGTGTAGTCGAGCGCCATCGCCCAGACGCTGTCCTCGCCGGCCCCGACCCGGCGCATCACCTCGGCCAGCGGACGGATGCGGCGCAGTTGCCTGAGGCGCGCAGGCGGCATGTCCTCGGCGAGCACGCCGGCCAGCAGGGTGCGGTAGGCCGTCAGCAGGGCATCGACGTCGACGGGACTGGTCACCGGGGCCACCTCGCAGCCCTCGCGGGCCAGCTCGCCGGCCAGCGCCTCGACGGCCGCCTTCACCTGCGGATCGAGCACGAACTGCGGCTGCTCCAGCCAGAGGCCGACCCGCAGCCCCTTCAGCGACACCGGCGCCGAGGCGCGCGCCGCGATCGCGCCGCCCTCCAGAACCGAGAGCAGCAGGCGCAGGTCGCGGGCCGAGCGGGCCATCGGCCCGACCACGTTGAGGTCGCGCTCGGCGTGGGCGCCGGGCCTGGGCGGCACGTGGCCCAGCTGCGAGACCAGCCCCCAGGTCGGCTTGTGCGAATAGACGCCGCAGAAGGAGGCCGGCGTGCGCAGCGAGCCGCCGATGTCGGAGCCGATCTCCAGCGCCGTCATCCCGGTGGCCAGCGCCGCCGCCGCGCCGCCGGACGAGCCGCCGGGCGTGCGCTTGACGTCCCAGGGATTGTTGGTGGTCCCGTAGAGGTCGTTGAAGGTCTGGAAGTCGCCGGCCATCACCGGCACGTTGGTCTTGCCCCAGATCACCGCCCCGGCGAGGCGCGCATGGTGGACCACCACGGCGTCCGGCCGCCGCCCGTGCCGGAAGCCGTCAAGGCCGGACGAGGCAGGCATGCCCTCCACGTCGAAGGTGTCCTTGATGGTCATCGGCAGGCCGGCCAGCGGCCCCATCGCGTCGCCGCGGGCGCGGTGGTCGTCGATGGCGCGGGCCCGCTCGACGGCGCGGCCGAGGTCGCGGGCGACGACGGCGTTCAGCGCCCCGTTGACCGCCTCGTGGCGCCGCAGCGTCGCCTCCAGCAGCTCCAGGGCGCTGATCCGGCGCGCCCCGAGCGCCCCCAGCTGGGCGGTGGCGTCGAGCTCCAGCATGCCGTCCATCAGCCGCGGAATCCCAGCACGTCGAGCATGTCGTAGAGCCCCGGCGGCCGCGCGGCGACCCAGAGGGCGGCGGTGACCGCGCCGCGGGCGAACAGCGAGCGGTCGCGGGCCGAGTGCTTGAAGGTGAGGATCTCGTCGTCGGCGGCGAAGACCACCTCGTGCTCGCCGACGATGCCGCCGCCGCGCAGCGAGGCGAAGCCGATCGAGCCCTGGTCGCGCGCGCCGGTGACGCCGTCGCGCACCTCCGCCCGCACGGCCGCCAGGTCGGTCCCGCGTCCGCGCGCCGCCGCCTCGCCCAGCATCAGCGCGGTGCCGGAAGGGGCGTCGATCTTGCGCCGGTGGTGGGCCTCCAGCACCTCGACGTCCCAGTCGGCCGCCGGCAGCCGCCGCGCCGCCTGCTCGACGAGCCCGGCCAGGACGTTGACCCCCAGCGAGAAGTTGCCCGAGCGGACGATGGCGACGCGCCGGGCGGCGGCGCGCAGCCGGGCGTCCTCGCCGTCGGTCCAGCCGGTCGAGCCGACCACCAGCGCCGGCCCGCCGCGCGCCGCCGACGCCTCGGCCAGCGCCGCCGACGCCGTGGCGGTGGAGAAGTCGACGACCACGTCGCAGCGGCCGATGTCGGCGGCCTCGCCCAGCGTCCGCCGGCCGGCCTCCTGGCCGTCCGTACCCGGACGATCGAAAGCAAGCGCGATCTCCGCGTCGGCCCGCCCGTCGAAGGCGGCCGCGACCGACCGCCCCATGCGCCCCAGCGCCCCGGCGACCCCGACCCTCAGCTTCCCGCCCGCGCCCGCCAACGCCAACCCTCACGCCAGACCGGCCGCGGCCTTAGCACGAACGGGCGTCCGTCGAAACGCGAGGCCGCGGCGGCGCGGCCGCTCGGCGAACGGTGGTCGGCGGAATGGACTGGCGCCGAGCACCGGCGCGCGGATAAGTTGCCCCTCATGGGGGCTTTCGTGCGGTGGCTGGCGCTGACGGCGCTGGGGTTGGGATTGGCGACGGCGGCGATCGCCGGGCCGGCGATCGAGCGCCCGCCCAAGGACCCGCAGCAGGTGCGCTGGGACCCGGCGATCCGTACCGGCGTGCTGCCGAACGGCCTGCGCTATGCGGTGATGCGCAACGCGACGCCGGCGGGCGGCGTCTCCATCCGGCTAGGAATCGCGGTCGGCTCGGCCGACGAGAGGGACGACGAGCTCGGCGCGGCCCACTTCCTGGAGCACATGGCGTTCGGCGGCTCGCACGCCCAGCTTGCGGCCGACGTCGAGAAGACCTTCGCGGACGCCGGCGTCGCCTTCGGCCGCGACCGCAACGCGCAGACGTCGCCGTTCGAGACCACCTACGAGATCGACCTGCCGCATGGCGACGCCGCGGCGCTCGACCTCGGCTTCCGCTGGCTGCGGCAGGTGGCCGACGGAGCGCAGCTGACGCCGGACACCATCGACCGGGAGCGCGGGGTGATCCTGGCCGAGCGCGAAACGCGGCTGTCGGCCGAGAGCCAGATCTCCGACCGGGTGTGGGCGATGCAGGCGCCGGGCACGCGGATGGCGAAGGGACCGGCGATCGGCACCGTGGCCAGCATCGACGCGCTGACCGCGCCGACGCTGCAAGCCTTCTACGACCGCTGGTACCAGCCGCAGAACGCCGCGGTGGTGGCGATCGGCGACGAGCCGCTCGACGATCTCGAGAAGCGGGTGCGCGACACGTTCGGCGGCTGGCGCGGCCGGGGCCCCGCCGCGGTGCGCGCCTTGACGCCGCCCGACCCGAAGCGCGGCCTGGAGGCGATGGGCGTGGACGGCGCCAATACCCTGGGCGCCCTCAGCGTCTGCCGCATCGGGCCGCCGATGACCGACCCGCCGGCCAGCTTCGGCCGTTGGCGCCGGCAGGCGGACGCCAAGGTGGCGGGCCTGATCCTCAACACCCGGCTGGCCGAGGCGGCGCGCTCGCCCGCCGCCGGCCTCATGACCGCAAGCGACGTCGCCGCCGACCTGCACGGCTTCGGCTGGGGCGACTGCGTGGTGGCGGCGACGCTGGCGGGCGGATGGACCAAGGGGCTGGCGACCGTGCAGGCGGAGCTGGCGGGCATGGGCGCCGCGCCGCCCAGCGAAGACGAGCTGGAACGAGCGATCAAGACCGTGCGCGGCCAGCTGCGCGGGGCGATGTTCGCTGCGGCGACCCGCGCGTCCGACGATCTCGCCGACCAGGCCTTGTCCGCGCTGATCGACGGCGAGCCGTTCGCCAGTCCGGCCGAGGCGATGCGGGCGTTCGACCTGGCGGTGGAGGATATGGCGCCGGCGGACGCGGAGGCGGTGTTCCGCCGCGACTGGGCCGGCTTGGGACCGCTGATCGCGGTGATCTCGCCCAGCCCGCCGGCCGCCCAGGAAATCACGGCCGCCTGGCTTGCCGGCGCCGGGGGCGCGGCGCCGAAGCCCGACGGCGCGCCGAGCGAGACGTGGAACTACGCCTCGTTCGGCAAGCCCGGGAAGGTGGTGAAGCGGGAGACGGTCGCCGACGGCGGCTACCTGCGCGTGACTTTCGCCAACGGCGTGGTCCTCAACGTCAAGCACAGCGACTATGCCAAGAATTCGATGACGGTGGCGGTGAGGTTCGGCGGCGGGCGACGCGCGCTCGCCGACCGCGACTATGTCACCGCCCTGCTTGGCGGCTCGATCCTGGGTCGCGGCGGGCTGGCGCGAGACAGCTACAACGAGGTCAACGTCCACGCGAGTGTCGATGGCGTGGGGATGGGGCCGCTGCAGGTGAAGACAGATGCCTTCACGCTCAGCGCCACCGCGTCGTCCTCGGGAACCGAGACGGCGCTGCAGCTGCTGGCGGCGTATCTGAGCGAGCCCGGCTTCCGCGATCTCGACCCGCTGATCCCGCCGCTGTTCAACGGCATCCTGGGGATGATGCGCGCCCGGCCGTCGGTGGTGGCGATGCAGGCGATGACCGACGCCGTCGCCCCCGGCAATCCGCAATCGCTGGCGCAGATGGAACAGGCGAGCGCCCTGACCGGCGCCGACATGGCCCGCGTCCTGAAGCCGATCATGACCGGCTCGCCGCTCGAGGTGACGATCGTCGGCGACATCGATGAGGCGGACGCCGTGATCGAGGCGGGCGCGACGTTCGGCGCCCTTCCGCCCCGCCGCGCTGCGCCAGTCAGCCGGCCGGACGCCTGGTTCCTCCGCTTTCCCGAGCATCCGCCGGCGCTGATCCACGCGGTCCATCAGGGTCCGCCGGAGAAGGCCGCCGTGGCGGCGGTCTGGCCGCTCTACATCGCCGAGCCGGCGCGGCGGCGCGAGGAGTATGCGCTCTCGCTGGCGGCGCGCGTCTACCAGGAGGCGCTGCTGCGACGCATCCGCGGCGACCTCGGCAAGGCCTATTCGCCCAGCGCGTCGACCGAGATGCCGGACCATGGCGACCAGGGCTACATGGTGGCGCGGGCTGAAGTCGGCGCGGCCGATGTCGAGCAGACGCGCACGGAGATGATCGCCATCGCCGGCAAGATCGCCCGAGGCGAATTCACCGACCAGGATGTCGAGACGGTGCGAAAACCGCTGCTGGCCACCATGGCCCAGCGTCTGGACAGCAACGAGGTGCTGGCCGGCGCGATGCACACCGACGTCGGGGACGAGCACTCGATGCAGGACCTGCGCGACATGCCCGCCGCCTACGCCTCGATCACGCCGGCGGAGGTGCGCAAGGCCGCCGCCGACTGGATGAGCCGCCCGCCGATCGTGGTGGTGGTGACCGGCAAGCCGCCGCCGCCCGCGGCGTCTTCTGGGACCCCGGCGCAAGGCGCCCAGGCGCTGGAGGCAAAGCCTTGAGCGGACTGCGGTTTGCCCTGCTCGCCGCCGCAGCGTCGCTCGCGGCGACAGCCTGGGCGCAGCAGCCGCAGCCGGCCCTTCGGACCGCGCCGCCGTCGCCGGCCGAGGCGGCCGCCGCGCGAGGCGACACGGCCGACGACGCGGGCAAGTACGCTGAGGCAGAGCGCGACTACGACGAGGCCCTCAAGCTGGCGCCGGGAAACGCCCAGTACCTGGCCAGCCGCGGCGACGCGCGGCGCGGGCAGGGCCGGTGGGCCGACGCGCTCGCCGACTTCGACGCGGCCATCGCCGCCGATGCGCGCGAGGCCTGGTTCTACACCGGGCGCGCGCGGGCCTTCGTGGGCCAGGGGGACAACGCCAAGGCCAAGGCAGACTACGACCACGCGCTCACCCTCGATCCGAAGAACCCCAACGCCTACTACTTCCGGGCCCAGCTGCTCGACGGCGAGGACGACGAGGCGGCGGCGCTCGCCGACATCAACCGCGCCATCGAACTGGAGCCGCAGGACGCCGCGGACGTCGAAGAGCGCGGCGATATCGAAGCGGCCATGCAGCGCTACGACGCCGCGATCAAAGACTACGACATGGCGCTCACGTTCGAGCCCAAGAACTACTATGCCCTGAACGGCCGTGGGTGGGTTCGCTTCCAGCAGAAGAACTGGCCTGCCGCCGGCGAATACTATGACGAGGCGCTGAAAGCCTACCCGAAGGACGCCGCGCTGCACGCCTGGCGCGGCAAGACCTGGGTGGCCCTGGGAGAGGCCGCACGCGCGCGCGGCGAGTTCGACGCGGCTGTGCGCCTCGACCCGAAGAACCTCACGGCGCTGCGCGCCCGCGCCGACTGGGAGTCCGACCAGAAGGCGGGCGCCTCGGCGGTCGCGGACTATGCGGCCGTGACCCGGCTCGCGCCGAACGACGCCGGCGCCTGGCGCGACCTCGGCGGCGCCTACGCCGACAATGGCGACGACAAGCGGGCGCTGGGCGCCTACGGCGCCGGCCTGAAGCTGGCGGCGGACGACGTCGACCTGCTCGTCCGGCACGGCCTGGCGAACTGGCGGCTTTCGCAATACGACGCCGCGATCGCCGACTACGACAAGGCGCTGGCCCACGAGCCGAAGACCGCCGCCGCGCTCTACGACCGGGCGCTGGTGCTGGCCGAGCAAGACCACGACGACCGCGCCATCCGCGACCTGGACGCGGCGCTGGCGATCGATCCGAAGTATGAGCCGACGATCGAGGAGCGCGGTGAGGTCTACCTCGGTCTCGACGACTATCTGCGCGCGGCCAGCGACCTCACCGAGGCGCTGGCGTTGAAGCCGGACGACGCCGCGGCGCTGCGCAAGCGCGCCGAGGCCTGGCGCAAACTCGGCGATGCGGCTCAGGCCGCGGCGGACGACGCCGCAGCGGACAAGCTCGATCAGCCGCGAAAGCGCTCGGCCAGCTAGCGCCTTCGGCAAAATCCGGTTTCACCTTTTGGGGCCGCCGCTCTAGTTTGGGCCGCCACTGAGGCCGCCGCCCGGTTGGCGACGCCGTCCCGTAGCAAAGAAGCCCTTCGAGGAGCCGCATGAGCGACGCCGAGAGACGCACCTTCACCGATCACGAGGCGCTGGCCTTCCACCGCGAGCCGACGCCCGGGAAGATCGCCGTGGTTCCGACCAAGCCGATGGCGACGCAGCGCGACCTGTCGCTGGCCTATTCGCCGGGCGTCGCCGTGCCGGTGCTGAAGATCGCCGAGGATCCGGACAGCGCCTACGACTACACCTCCAAGGGCAACCTGGTGGCGGTGATCTCCAACGGCACCGCCATCCTGGGCCTCGGCGACCTGGGCGCGCTGGCGGCCAAGCCGGTGATGGAAGGCAAGGCGGTGCTGTTCAAGCGCTTCGCCGACGTCGACTCGATCGACGTCGAGGTCGCCGCGCGCGACCCGGACGAGGTGATCACCGTGGTGAAGAACATCGGCCTCACCTACGGCGGCATCAACCTGGAGGACTTCAAAAGCCCCGAGTGCTTCCGCATCGAGACCGAGCTGCAGGAACTGCTGGACATCCCGGTGTTCCACGACGACCAGCACGGCACGGCGATCATCTCCGCCGCCGGGCTGATCAACGCCTGCGAGATCACCGGGCGGCAACTCTCGGACATCAAGCTGGTGCTCAACGGCGCCGGCGCGGCCGGCATCGCCACGCTCGACCTGATCAAGGCGATGGGCGTGCGGCCGGAGAACTGCATCGCCGTCGACACCAAGGGGGTCATCTGGCGCGGCCGCACCGAGGCGATGAACCAGTGGAAGTCGGCCCACGCGGTCGACACCGACGCCCGCACCCTGGCCGACGCGCTGAAAGGCGCCGACGCCTTCTTCGGCCTCTCGGTGAAGGGCGCGCTGACCCAGGAAGACCTGAAGCTGATGGCCAGGCGGCCGATCATCTTCGCCATGGCCAATCCGGACCCGGAGATCACCCCCGAGGAGGCGCTGGCGGTGCGGCCCGACGCCATCGTCGCCACCGGCCGCTCCGACTACCCCAACCAGGTCAACAACGTGCTGGGCTTCCCCTACATCTTTCGCGGCGCGCTGGACGTGCGGGCCCGGCGGGTGAACATGGAGATGAAGATCGCCTGCGCCAACGCCCTGGCCGCCCTGGCGCGGGAGGACGTGCCCGACGAGGTGGCCGCCGCCTACCACGGCCGCCACCTGCGCTTCGGCCCGGAATACATCATCCCCTCGCCGTTCGACCCGCGGCTGATCTGGTACGTGCCGCCGTTCGTCGCCCAGGCGGCGATGGACACCGGCGTCGCCCGCCGGCCGATCCCGGACATGGACGCCTACCGCGAGGCGCTGGCGCGGCGGCTGGATCCCACCGCCGGCTTCCTGCAGAAGATCTCCGGCTCGGTGCTGTCGGAGAAAAAGAAGAAGAAGATCGTCTTCGCCGAGGGCGAGGAGCCGGCGGTGATCCGGGCGGCGCACGCCTTCCAGAGCCAGGGGCTCGGCCAGGCGGTGTTGATCGGCCGCGAGGCGCTGGTCGAGGAGAACATGCGCGCCGCCGGCCTCGATCCGGCCGAGGCGAAGCTGGAGGTGCTGAACGCGCGCCTCTCGCGCCACAATCCCGAGTTCGTCGACTTCCTCTACGAGCGGTTGTCGCGGCGCGGCTACCTGCGCCGCGACGTGCTGCGGCTGATCAATCAGGACCGCAACTCGTTCGCCGCCTGCTACGTGGCCTGCGGCTACGCCGACGGCATGGTCACCGGCGTCACCCGCGCCTTCGACCAGGCGCTGGAGGAAGTGCTGCGGGTGATCGATCCGGCGCCGGGCGGACGGGTGATCGGCATGTCGATCGTGCTGTCCAAGGGCCGCACCCTGTTCATCGCCGACACCAACGTCACCGAGATGCCCGACTCCGAGGACGTGGTGGAGATCGCGCTGGAGGCCGCCCGGGCGGTGCGCCAGCTGGGCTTCACCCCGCGCGTCGCCTTCATGTCCTACTCCTCGTTCGGCAACCCGAACGGCGAGCGGGCGCAGAAGATGCGCGCCGCGGTCTCGCTGCTGGACGCGCGCGGCGACGTCGGCTTCGAGTACGACGGCGAGATGCCGCCGGAGCTGGCGCTCGATCCGGAGCGCCGCGCCGACTATCCGTTCGTGCGCCTGACCGGTCCGGCCAACGTGCTGATCATGCCGGCCATCCACTCCGCCTCGATCTCCACCAAGCTGGTGCAGGCGCTGGGCGAGGCGACGGTGGTGGGGCCGATCCTGCTGGGCATGTCGAAGTCGGTGCAGATCTGCCCGCTCTCCAGCTCGGTGTCGAAGATCTTCAACATGGCCATGATGGCCGCCTACGAGGCGCCGGTCGGGGAGCCGGCGGCGAGCTGACGCGGTGTTTCACGTGAAACGTCGGCTTTACGTAGAGCTCCTCGTCCCACGAACCCTGGGCTCAGCGTTTTTGAACCACGGAAAACACGAAAAACACGAACGGGCCGAACTCCCGCACCTCTTCATTGTCATTCCGGAGACCCGCGAGCGGAGTCGTCCGGAACCTGCTTCCCTCCGCCTCGCCAACTAGATCCCGGCTCTCCCACCCGCCTTCGCGGGTGTCCGGCCGGGATGACACCGAAAGGTGGCGCGCGGCCGTTCGTGCTTTTCGTGTTTTTCGTGGTTCCCCTTCAACTCGGGCCTGCCTGGGTCCCCGCATTCGCGGGGAAGAGCGGATGGAAACCCGTAGATTCACCGTATTCTACGGCGGCAGGTTTACGTGCGCGTCAATGTTTCACGTGAAACATTGACGTAGCGTCAACTGCGCGTCAGCCGCCGGCAGAGGTCGTCCAGTTGTTCGAGGGTGGCGTAGCGGACGCGCAGCTCGCCCGCGCCGCCGGCGTCGCGGATTTCCACCGACATGCCGAGCGACTCGGCCAGCTCATGCTCCAGAAGCGCGGTGTCGGCGTCCTTGCCGCGTGGGGCGCGGGGCGCGTCGCCGGGGCGGGTGCGGGCCAGGGTCTCGGCCTGGCGGGCGGTGAGGCCGCGGCCGAGCACCTCCTCGGCGAGGCGCTCGGCGTCCGGCGAGCCGATCAGCGGCCGCGCCTGGCCGGCCGACAGCTGGCCGTCGCGGACCATATCGCGCACCGACTCCGGCAGCTGCAGCAGCCGCAGCAGGTTGGCCACGTGCACCCGGCTCTTGCCGACGATCTCGGCCACCTGCGCCTGGGTGCGGCCATGCTGGTCGATCAGCGCCCGGTAGCCCTCGGCCTCCTCGATCGGCGACAGGTCGACGCGCTGGACGTTTTCGACGATGGCGATCTCCAGCACCTCGACGTCGGAGAGGCTGCGCACCAGCGCCGGGATCGCCCGCACGCCCGTGCGCACGGCCGCCCGCCAACGCCGCTCGCCGGCGACGATCTGGTACTCGTTGGCGAACACCGACGGGCGCACCAGGATCGGCTGCAAGACGCCTTTTTCGCGGATCGAGGCGGCAAGACTCTCGATCTCCGCGTCGTCGAAGTGGCGGCGCGGCTGGTGGGGGTTGCCCTTGATCTGCTCGACCGGCAGCTCCACCAGGCCGGCAGGCGGCTGGCCGTCGATGGGCGCGTCGACCTCGTCGAGCAGCGCCGACAAGCCCCGCCCCAATCCTCGCCGTCCTTCGGCCATGCGCGTCTCCAATAGGGTGACGATGGTCTAACGCGAGTTGCGCCGGCTGTCCCTCCCCTCCTGGGGAGGGCAGACGATGCGCAGCATCGTCGGGTGGGGAAGTCCGACGTGTCAGCGCAAGCGAGCGGGCTTCGCGACACCCCCACCCTGACCGCTTCGCGGTCTGACCCTCCCCATGAAGGGGAGGGAGGTCAGGCCTTCAGGACGCTTTCAGCCGCCGCTTCTCGCGCCCCACCAGCTCGCGGGCCAGCTTCAGGTAGGCCTGGCTGCCGGCGCATTTGATGTCGTAGATCAGCACCGGCTTGCCGAACGACGGCGCCTCCGAGACGCGGACGTTGCGGGGGATCACCGTGTCGTAGACCTTGTCGCCGAAGTGCCGGCGCACGTCGGCGGCGACCTGGCCCGAGAGGCTGTTGCGGCGGTCGTACATGGTCAGCACCACGCCCTGGATCTCCAGCGACGGGTTGAGGCTGCCGCGCACCAGGTCGATGGTGCGCATCAGCTGGGTCAGGCCCTCCAGCGCGAAGAACTCCGTCTGCAGCGGCACCAGCACCGCGTCGGCGGCGGTCATGGCGTTGACGGTGAGCAACGACAGCGCCGGCGGGCAGTCGATCAGCACATAGGTGTAGGCGGTCTCGGCGCGGATCGGCGCCAGCGCGTCGCGCAGGCGGTAGGAGCGGCGCGGCGTCTGACCGAGCTCGACCTCGATGCCGGAGAGGTCCGGGTCGGCGGGCAGCACGTCGAGGCCCGGCAGCTCGGTCTTCACCACCGCGTCCAGCGCCGGCAGGTTGTCCATCAAGACGTCGTAGAGGGTCTTGCGCCGCATCGCCCGCGCCACGCCGAGGCCGGTCGAGGCGTTGCCCTGCGGGTCGGAGTCGAGCAGCAGCACCCGCTCGCCGACCGCCGCCAGCGCCGTGCCGAGGTTGATGGCGGTGGTGGTCTTGCCGACGCCACCCTTCTGATTGGCGACGACGAGAACCCGCGGGCGGCTATTTTCGGACATTTGCGAACTCCCGGACCTCGAGGATAACCCC
>DASXEN010000027.1:0-48740 GCA_036490095.1 Caulobacteraceae bacterium | reverse complement strand
GGTCTGCATGGCGCGGTCGACCACCTCGTAGGCCATCTCGGTGGCGAACCACTTGATCATCGAGATCTCCAGGCGCACGTCGCGGCCCTGGTCGAGCTTCCAGGCGCAGTCGTAGACCATCAGGCGGGTGGCGTGGATCTTGGTCGCCGCCTCCGCCACCCACCACTGGATCGCCTGGCGCTCCGAGAGCGGCACGCCGAAGGTCACCCGCTGCGGCGCGTACTCGACGATCATGTCGAGCGCCCGCTGCGCCATGCCGACCGACCAGGCGGCCATCTGGATGCGCCGCGTGCCGAGCCGCAGCTGCATCGGCGCAAAGCCGTTGCCCTCCGTCCCCAGCAGCTTCCAACCCTCGACGCGGCAGTCCTCCAGGGCGATCTCGTAGGTGTAGGACCCGCCGACCATGGGGATGCGGCGCAGCACGTTGAAGCCGGGCGTGCCCTTGTCGACCAGGAAGGCGCTGATGCCGCCGCGCGAGCGCTTCTCGCGGTCGGTGAGCGCCATCAGGATGGTGAAGTCGGCCTCGGCGGCGCGGCTGATCCAGATCTTGCGCCCGTTGATCACCCAGTCGTCGCCGTCGCGCACCGCGGTCGTGGTCATGCCGGCCGGGTCGCCGCCGGCGCCCGGCTCGGAGATGCCGATCGCCGAGATGGTCTCGCCGCGCACATAGGGCTCCAGGTAGAGCGCCTTCTGCCGCTCGTTCACCGTGGCGCGCAGCATCCGCAGGTTCGGCGAGTCGGGCGGCAGCGTGTACGGCGTGACGGTGCGGCCCAGCTCCTCCTCGACCCCGACCATGGCGACGTTGGGCAGGTCGGCCCCGCCGATGTCCTCCGGCGCGTCGAGGCCCCAGAGGCCCAGCTCCCGGGAGATCTTGTCGAGCCGCGCATGGTCGGCTTCGTCCAGGCCCAGCCCCTGCCCGGACGCCTCGCGCTCCAGCACCCTGGCTTCCAGCGGCGCCAGCTCGTCGCGCACGAAGCGGGCGACGAGGTCCTTGAGCATCCGGTGCTCTTCGGCCAGCTCGAACTCCACGCCGCCTCGTCCTCCCGCTCGCGCCCGTGGCTTTTCGCCCTTCTTGGCTTCATTCTAGTCGGACACGGGCCAGGGCGTCATGCCCAACCGAGCCGCGGAAGTGAAGAGGGAGAGGTTAAGTGAAGGCGGGTGAGTTGGAGCGTGAGGCGACCGGGCCGCTGCAGGGGGTGCGTATCCTCGACATGACCAGCGTGGTCTTCGGCGCCTACGCCACCCAGATGCTGGGCGACCTCGGCGCCGACGTGATCAAGGTCGAGTTCCCGGGCGGGCGGCGCGGCGGCGGCGGCGACATCATGCGCTGGACCGGCTCGCTGCCGGAAGGCTGCCCGCCGGACCTGGGGCCGATCTTCCTGACCATCAACCGCAACAAGCGCTCGGTGCTGCTCGACCTGCGCGAGGAGAAGGCGGCGCGGCAGCTGAAGCGGCTGATCAAGACCTGCGACGTGTTCGCCGCCTCGGTGCGCTACGAGGGGCTGAAGCGGCTCGGCCTCGACTACGAGGGCGTCAAGGCCCTCAAGCCCGACATCGTCTACTGCCACGGGGCCGGCTATGGCGCGGGCGGCCCCTACGCCGGCGAGCCGGCCTATGACGACCTGGTGCAGGCCGGCTCCGGCCTCGCCGACCTCCTGCCGCGCACCGACGGCGATCCGACCCCGCGCTACCTGCCGACGCTGGCGGCCGACAAGGTCTCGGGCCTGTTCATGGCCAACGCCATCACCGCCGCCCTCTTCCACAAAGAGCGCACCGGCGAGGGCCAGTTCGTCGAGGTGCCGATGCTGGAGTGCGTCGCCAGCTTCAACCTGGTCGAGAACATGTTCGGCCACACCTTCGACCCGCCGACCGGCCAGTGGTCCTACACACGCTCGGCCAACCCGAGCCGCAAGCCGTTCCCGACCAAGGACGGCTACATCGGCCTGCTGCCCTACACCGACCGGCAGTGGGACCAGTTCTTCGAGATCGCCGGCTGGGGCGACACCCTCTCGAAGGACCCGCGCTTCTCCGACTTCCGCACCCGCGCCCACCACATCAGCGACCTCTACAAGATGGTCGACGAGGTCACCCGCACCCGCACCACCGACGAATGGCTGGAGCTGTTGAAGCCGCTGCAGATCCCGGTGGTGAAGATGAACCGCCTCGACGACCTGTTCGACGATCCGCACCTGGAAGCGGTCGGCTTCTTCGAGCGCCACCAGCACCCGGACGCCGGCCCCTACGTCTCCCTGCGCCCGCCGGTGCGCTACTCCGCCAGCCCCGCCAACATCCGCCGCCACCCACCCCGCCTCGGCCAGCACACCGACGAGGTGCTGGCCGAGATCGAGGAGAAGGACACGGCCGAGTAGCGTGCTTCGGCCCTTCACCCCCTCCGTCTCGCCGCGCTTGCAGCGCGCCGATCCACCTCCCCGGCGCTCTTCGGCGCAGGGGAGGAGCGAGAGTCTTGCTCCTGCCCCGCGAAGCGGGGGAGGGGGACCGCCGCGCGCAGCGCGGTGGTGGAGGGGGCGCAAGGCCGCCCGCGCTTCGTCAGACAAGGAATCCCGCCATGCGCCTGCGCCAAGTCGCCCTCATCGCCCGTGACCTGCAGCCGGTCGCCGACCAGCTAAGCGCCGCCTTCGGCCTCCAGGTTGGCTTCCGCGATCCCGGCGTCGAGTATTTCGGCCTCCGCAACGTGGTGATGCCGGTGGGCGGCGAGTTCCTGGAGGTGGTCTCGCCGTTTCGCGACGACGCCTCCGGCGCCCGCTACCTCGCCCGCCGCGGCGGCGACGCCGGCTACATGGTGATCCTGCAGGACGCCGACGCGCTGGCCCATCGCGAGCGGCTGGAGGCCGACGGGGTGCGGGTGATCGCCAGGAGCCCCAAGGGCGCCTACCGCTACACCCACTTCCATCCCGGCGACTGCGCCGGCGTGCTGATGTCGATCGACAGCGTCGAGGGCGATCCGGCCTGGCGCGAGCCCAAGAGCGAGTGGCCGCCGGCCGGGCCGGACTGGCGCGCCCACCAGGCCGACGGCGCGCTCGGCATCGCGTCGGTCACCCTCCAGTCGCGCGAGCCGCTGGCTGCCTGCGAGCGCTGGCGGGCGCTGCTGGGCGCCCCGGCCCGCACCGGCGGCGACATGCTGGAGATCGCCCTCGACCGCGGCGCCATCCGCTTCGTCCCGCCCGTGGACGAGGATGGCACGGGCGTCGTCGCCCTCGACATCGAGGTGACCGACGCCGCCGCCACACTGGACCGCGCCCGTGCCGCCAGCCTGCCGGTGGCCGCCGGCGCGGTGCAGATCTGCGGGGTCGCGATGCGGCCGGTGACGATATGAGGCTTGCCCTGACCCCGCTCTTCCCCGCGAAAGCGGGGACCCAGGTTTTTGGTCTGAGGGCGCGAAGCTTTCAGAAAAAGCCTGGGCCCCCGCTTCCGCGGGGGAGAGCGGATGAGGCCAGGGCGCGGCGAGAGAATAGGAGCCAGGCCATGAGCCTCGACGGCAAGCGCATCGTCATCATCGGCGGCGCCTCGGGCATCGGCTACGCGGTCGCAGAGGGCGCAATCCGTGAGGGCGCGGAGGTGGTGGTCGGCTCCAGCCGGCCGCCGAACGTCCAGGCTGCAGTGGAAAAGCTCGGAAACAAGGCGTCCGGCCATCCGGTGGACGTGAAGACCGAGGCCGAGGTCGAGGCCTTTTTCGGCTGGGCCGGGGCGTTCGACCACCTGGTGTTCACCGCCGGCGACTGGGGCGGCTTCCGCGCGCCGCGGGCGCTGGCCGAGACCGACCTGGAGGCGGCGGCCGACGCCTACGCGGTCCGCTACTGGGGCGCGCTGAAGGCCGTCAAGCACGGCGCGCCGCGGCTGCGCGAGGGCGGCTCGGTCGTGCTCACCAACGGCATGGTCGCCCACCGGCCGCGCAAGGGCACGCCGATCTCCACGGCGATGGCCGGCGGCATCGAGCACCTGGTCCGCGCCTTGGCGGTCGACCTCGCGCCGGTCCGGGTCAACGCGGTCTGCCCCGGCGCCATCCGCACCGGCGTCTGGGACACCATCCCGGCCGAGACCCGCGAGGCGCAATTCAGGCAGATGACCGGCCGCCTGCCGATCGCGCGCATCGGCGAGCCGCACGAGGTCGCCGAGGCCTACCTCTACCTGATGAAGGCCGGCTACACGACCGGCCAGGTGCTGCTGGTGGACGGCGGCGGCTCGGTGGTCTGAGGCGTTTATCGCGCCACGCGAGCCGGGCGTGGAACGATCTTGCGCCCCGGCGGCCGATTACAAAGCTTTCATTGTCAGGCCCGGCCGATCGGCGATAGCCTCGCCGCGCGAGCCGGGGCTTGGGGCGTCCCAACGGGGACGAGGGGCGCCGCGTTTCGCCGCCATTGACGCCGGTGTAACCTAAGGGTTACATCGCTGCTCAGCGCCCAAGGGGGAGCGCCATGCGCCTCGACGCCCGCCAGCCGACCCGCCGCAGCTTGCAAGGATAGCCCATGCCGTCGCTCGTCATCGACAAGCTCACCCACGTCTATCCGAACGGCGTCAAGGCGCTGGACGGCGTCACCCTGACCATCCCCAACGGCCTCTACGGCCTGCTCGGCCCCAACGGCGCCGGCAAGTCGACGCTGATGCGCACGGTGGCGACGCTGCAGGCGCCGACCTCGGGCTCGATCCGCTTCGACGGCATCGACGTGCTGGCCGAGCCGCAGAAGCTGCGCCGTACGCTCGGCTACCTGCCGCAGGACTTCGGCGTCTACCCGCGGGTCTACGCCTACGACATGCTCGACCACATGGCGGTGCTGAAGGGCGTCGCCGAGGCCAGGCCGCGCCGCGAGACGGTCGAGTTCCTGCTGAACCAGACCAACCTCTGGGACGTGCGCAAGAAGGCGCTGGCCAGCTACTCCGGCGGCATGCGCCAGCGCTTCGGCATCGCCCAGGCGCTGATCGGCGACCCGTCGCTGATCATCGTTGACGAGCCCACCGCCGGCCTCGACCCGGAGGAGCGGCTGCGCTTCCTCAACCTCCTGGCCGAGATCGGCGACAAGGTGGTGGTGATCCTCTCCACCCACATCGTCGACGACGTGTCCGACCTCTGCCCGCGCATGGCGATCATCTCCGGCGGCCGCATCGTCCGTGAAGGCGAGCCGGCGGCGCTGATCGGCGAGCTGAAGGGCCGGGTCTGGACCAAGGCCATCAACCGCGACGAGCTGGAGGCGCTGCGCGCCAGCCACCAGGTGATCTCCACCCGGCTGTTCGCCGGCCGCACCGTGGTGCACGTGCTCGCCGACGCCGATCCCGGCGACGGCTTCGCGCCGGCCAGCAGCGGCCTGGAGGACGTCTACTTCTCCACCCTCTCGCCCGCCCGCCAGGCGGCCTGAGGAGCATCGCCATGTTCTTCAAGATCGCGGGCTTCGAGTTCCGCTACCAGCTGCGCCAGCCGATCTTCTGGGTGGCGGTGTTCCTGTTCGGCCTGTTCGCCTTCGGGTCGGTGGCCTCCAGCAACATCCAGATCGGCTCGACCGACAACATCCACAAGAACGCGCCGTTCGTCATCGCCCAGAGCACCCTGGTGCTGGCGACCATCTACATGTTCGTGGTGGTGGCCTTCATCGCCAACGTCATCGTCCGCGACGACGAGACCGGCTACGGCGGCATCGTCCGCAGCACCCGCATCAGCAAGTTCGACTACCTCTACGGCCGCTTCCTCGGGGCGTTCGTGGCGGCGGCGCTGGCCTTCCTGGCCGTGCCGTTCGGCCTGTGGCTGGGCTCGTCCGCCCCCTGGGTGGACCGCGAGACGCTGGGCCCGCTGGTGCTGAGCAATTACGCCTACGGCTACTTCGTGCTCGGCCTGCCGATCCTCTTCCTCACCGGCTCGATCTTCTTCGCGCTGACCACCGTCACCCGCTCGATGATGTGGACCTACGTCGGCCTCATCGCCCTCTTGGTGCTGCGCAGCATCCTCAACATCGTGCTCTCCAAGCCCGGCCTGGAGCACGTCGCGGCGGTCTGGGAGCCGTTCGGCGGCGGCGCGTTCGGGGCGGCGACGCGCTACTGGACCGCCAGCGAGCGCAACACCCTGGTCCCGGCCATCGCCGGCGACCTGCTGCTCAACAAGATCATCTGGATGAGCGCCGGGGTCGGCATCCTGGCGATCGCCTACCAGCTGTTCAGCTTCAAGTCGTCCGAGCGCTCGGGCCGCTCGCGCCGCGCCCGGGCCGCCGTCGCAGGCGCGGTCGAGGCGCCGCTGCAGCCGGACCTCGCGCCGCTCGGGCGCATGGCCACGCCGCGCCACGACCGCCGCGCCGCCTGGGCGCAGCTCTGGGCGCGCACCCGGCTCGACGCCGGCCAGGTGTTCAAGAGCCCGGCCTACTTCGTGCTGCTGGGGCTGGCGGCGCTGCTCTCGGGGGTCAACCTCTGGCTCGCCACCGACGTCAGCGGCTACGGCGGACGGATCTTCCCGGTCACCCGGGTGATGGTGCAGACGCTGAACGGCATCTTCAACGCCTTCACGCTGATCATCGCCGGCTACTACGCGGGCGAGCTGGTCTGGCGCGAGCGCGAGCGCAAGACCGAGGAGATCATCGACGCGACGCCGGTCGCCGACTGGATGTTCGTGGTCCCCAAGACGCTGGCCATCAGCCTGGTGCTGATCTCGACGCTGGTGATCGGGGCGCTCGTCGCCATGCTGATCCAGGCGATCAAGGGCTACGCCGACTTCCAGATCGGCGAATACCTGCTTTGGTACGTGCTGCCGGTCGGCATCGACGCCATCCTGATCGCCGTCCTGGCGCTCTTCGTGCAGGCGCTGGTCCCGCACAAGTTCGTCGGCTGGGCGGTGATGGTGATCTACCTGATCTCCACCATCGTGCTCAACAATCTCGGCTTCGAGGACAATCTCTACCAGTACGGCAGCGGGCCGAACACGCCGCTCTCCGACATGAACGGCCAGGGCCACTACTGGATCGGCGCCTACTGGTTCCGGCTCTACTGGTCGGCCTTTGCGGTGATCCTGCTGGTGATCGCCTACGGCCTGTGGCGGCGCGGGACCGAGTCGCGGCTGCGGCCGCGCCTGCGCCAGCTGCCGCGGCGGCTGCGGGGCGGGGCCGGCGTGGTGCTGGTCTTGGCGCTGGCGGTGTTCGTCGCCAGCGGCGCCTACGCCTTCTACAACACCCACGTCCTCAACCCGTACCGCACCACCATCGGCGACGAGAAGTTCGCCGCCGACTACGAGAAGAAGTTCTGGGGCTTCGCCGGCCTGCCGCAGCCGAAGATCACCGCCGTCAAGCTCGACATCCAGATCTGGCCGCACCAGACCCGCGTCGTCACCCACGGCGCCTACGTGCTGCAGAACAAGACCGCGGCGCCGATCAGCGAGGTGCACGTGCGCTTCACGCGCGACGCGGCGGTCGACAGCCTCGCCATCGACGGCGCCCACCTGAAGACCGACTTCGCCGGCTACAACTACCGCATCTACGCCTTCGACAAGCCGATGCAGCCGGGCGAGACGCGCAACCTGACGTTCGCCACCACCTTCCAGCAGCGCGGCTTCAAGAACAGCCAGAACATCCTGCAGATCATGGACAACGGCACCTTCGTCAACGACAAGGACCTGTCGCCCATCATCGGCATGGACCGCCAGCTGCTGCTGCAAGACCGCGGCAAGCGCCGCAAGTATAAGTTGCCGGCCGAGCGCCGCATGCCGGCGCTCGGAACGCCGGGCGCGGACCAGGTCAACTACATCGGCCACGACGCCGACTGGCTGACCGCCGACATCACCGTCACCACCGACGCCGACCAGATCCCGATCGCCCCCGGCTACAAGGTCTCCGAACAGGTGGCGAACGGCCGGCGCAGCGTGCGCTTCGTCACCGACTCGCCGATCCTCGACTTCTTCTCGGCCCAGTCGGCGCGTTACGCGGTCTCGACCGTGCCCTACAAGGGCGTCGCCATCAGCGTCTACTACGACGCGAAGCATCCCTGGAACATCGGCCGCATCCAGAAGGCGATGGAGGCCGGGCTCGACTACTACCAGGCCAATTTCAGCCCCTACCAGTTCCGCCAGGTGCGGGTGCTGGAGTTCCCGGCCCCGCAGGGCTCGTTCGCCCAGTCGTTCGCCAACACCATCGCCTGGTCGGAAAACATCTTCTTCATCGCCGACCAGCGCGATCCCGAGCGCATCGACATGGTCACCTACGTCGGCGCGCACGAGCTGGGCCACCAGTGGTGGGCGCACCAGGTGGTCGGCGCCGACGAGCAGGGCTCGACCGTGCTCTCCGAGACCCTGGCCCAGTACTCGGCGGCCATGGTGATGAAGCACATGTACGGGCCCAACATGATGCGCAAGTTCCTCAAGTTCGAGCTCGACAGCTACCTGCGCGCCCGCGGCGGCGACGTGCTGCAGGAACAGCCGCTGGAGCGGGTGGAGAACCAGCAGTACATCCACTACCGCAAGGGCTCGCTGGTGATGTACCGGCTGCAGGACGAGATCGGCGAGGACGCGGTCAACCGCGCGCTGCGCCACCTGCTGCACGACTTCGCCTTCAAGGGCCCGCCCTACCCGACCTCGCTGGACCTGGTGAGGGACCTGCGCGCCGAGGCCCCCGCCGACAAGCAGCAGCTGATCACCGACCTGTTCGAGAAGATCACCCTCTACGACGTGAAGGCCTCGAACGCGGTGGCCAGGAAGCGGCCGGACGGGACCTACGACCTCACCTTCACCGTCGACGCCAAGAAGGTCTACGCCGACGGGCTCGGCCGCGAGACGCCGACGCCGATGAACGAGACGCTGGAGATCGGGGCCTTCGACGTGCAGCCCGGCGAGACCGGCTACAACCAGAGCAAGGTGATCGCCGTGTCCAAGGCGCCGATCCACACGGGCGTGCAGACCGTGCACATGGTCGTCGCCCGCCTGCCCAAGTTCGCCGGCGTCGACCCCTTCAGCGAGCTGATCGACCGCAACTCGGACTCGGAGCTCACCAAGGTGACGCTGCAGTAGGGGCGGCCCAACGGCGGCGGAGCGCCGACCAACGCTTCTCCCCCCAACGAGGGTCATGACCGCTGAGGGGGTCGTGGGGTGGACCTGCGCCCCGCCCCTGCCACGTCGCCGCTCCCCAAACCCGCCCCCGCGCCTAGCGGAGCCATTCGGCGCGTCGTTCGTTTGGTCCGGGACGCATCAACCGGGGGCGCCATGACGTTGCATCAAGAGCTGGCGTTCGGCCTGATCGCCGCCACGCTCGGCCTCTTCATCTGGGGACGGCTTCGCTACGACGTGATCGCCCTGGCCTCGGTCTTGACCGGGGTGCTGATCGGCGTGGTGCCGGCCGCCAACGCCTTCGACGGCTTCAAGAGCGACGTGGTGATCATCATCGCCTCGGCGCTGGTGGTCAGCGCCGCCTTCCAGCGCAGCGGCGTGGTCGAGGCGGCGCTGCGCCCGCTGCTCTCGCGGCTGAAGACCGAGCGCACCCAGGTGCCGGTGCTGACGGCCGCCACCGCGCTGCTGTCGATGGCCACCAAGAACGTCGGCGCGCTGGCGGTGCTGATGCCGGTGGCCCAGCAGGTGTCCAAGCGCACCGGCACCTCGGTCTCGCGGCTCCTGATGCCGATGTCGTTCGCCTCGCTGTTCGGCGGCCTGGCCACCCTGGTCGGCACCTCGACCAACATCATCGTCTCGCAGGTGCGCCACGACACTCTGGGCAAGCCCTTCTCGATGTACGACTTCGCGCCGGTGGGGCTCGGCCTCACCGCGCTCGGGCTGATCTTCCTGGCCTTCGGCTACCGCCTGCTGCCGAAGGAGCGCGAGGCGCAGGTGCCGCTCAGCGAGGCGCTGGCGTCGACGTCCTACATGACCGAGGCGTTCGCGCCGGAGAACTGGACCGGCGGCCCCTTGCGGGTCGGCGAGGTGCGCGAGAGGGGCGGCGGCGAGGCCGAGGTGATGGGCCTGATCCGCGAGGGCCAGAAGCGCCTCAGACCGCACGCCAACACCCTGGTGCGCCCCGGCGACGTGATCCAGCTGGAGGGCGAGCCCAACGCCCTGCACAAGCTGATCGCCGACCTCGGCTGGCAGCCGCACCGCGCCGACGCGCCGCTGGAGCGCCGCCGGACCGGCGAGGTGCGCTCGGTCGAGGCGGTGGTGGGCGCCGACTCCTCGCTGATGGGTCAGACCGTGCGCCGCGTCGACCTGCAGTCGCGCTACAACGTCAAGCTGCTCGCCGTCGCCCGCAGCGGCCGGCGGCCGACCCAGCGGCTGCGCACCGCGGCGATCCGCGGCGGCGACGTGCTGATCCTGCGCGGCGCCGAGAGCGACCTCTCCAAGGCGATGACCGAGCTGGGCGCCATGCCGCTGGTCGACCGCTCGGTGCAGCTGGGCGGGCGCCGGCCGCTGGTGCTGCCGGTGGTGATCCTCGCCGTCGCCATGGTGCTGCTGGCGCTGCAGGTGCTGCCGGTCGCCATCGCCTTCGCCTCGGCCGCCCTGCTGATGGTGCTGACCCGCTCCATCTCCATGCGCGAGGCCTACGCCTCGCTCGACGGCACCGTGCTGGTGATGATCGGCGCGCTGACGCCGGTCAGCGAGGCGCTGCAGAAGAGCGGCGGCGCCGACCTGATCGCCACCCAGCTCTCGGCGCTCTTGATGCACGCCCCGCCGCTGGCGGTGCTGGGGATGATGCTGATCGCCGCGCTGGCCTGCGCGCCCTTCATGCACAACGCCCCGACGGTGCTGATGCTGGCGCCGGTGGCCATCGGCGTCGCCAAATACCTGCACCTGTCGCCGGACTCGCTGCTGATGGGGGTGGCGACCGGCGCGGCCTGCGACTTCCTCACCCCCGTCGGCCACCAGTGCAACACCCTGGTGCTGGGGCCCGGCGGCTACCGCTTCAGCGACTACACCCGCCTCGGCGCGCCGCTGTCGGTGCTGGTGATCGTGGTCGGCACGCTGCTGATCTCTGTGGTCTGGCCCTTGACCGGGCGCTGATCGCGGGGCCTGCTTTGGCCGCGAGCAAGGGATCCCGGCCATGGCCATCCGCGGCATCGACCATATCAACATCGGCACCCACAAGCTGGCCGAGACCGTCGCCTTCTTCGAGGACGTGCTGGACCTGAAGGTGGGCTGGCGGCCGGACTTCCCGTTCGGCGGCGCCTGGCTCTACGCCGGGGACGGGGCGGTGGTGCACCTGGTCGACCTCGACGACGCCAGGCGGCCGTCCAGCGAGGCGGCGCTCGACCATTTCGCCTTCGCCATCGACGACTTCGAGGGCGCGCGGCGCCGCCTCGACGCCGCCGGCGTCACCTACCGCGCCACCGACGTGCCCGGCGGAAACATCCGCCAGATATTCCTGCGCGACCCCAACGGCGTAAACATCGAGCTCAACTACCGCGCCGCCGCGACCACCCAGGCAGCGCAATAGCCCTCCGCCCGCGGCCCGGCCGAAGCGAGGGGAACCACCAAGGTCACCAAGGACACCAAGGCGCGCGCTGCGCGCGCCGCTAACCTCGTGCGGTCCTGGTGATTGGCTGGGCGCGAAGCGCCCCTTGGTGCTCTTGGTGTCCTTGGTGGTGAAAGACCGCCGAGCGTTGCGGCCTACCGGCCGGTGAGGCCGGTGAAGAAGGGGCGGGCGTAGAGCTGGGCGGCGACCGGGGCTTCGACGCCGCGCAGCAGGAAGGGCAGGTCGGCGGCCGCGTTCAGCGTCGCGTTCAGCATCTGCGCGGCGATGAAGGGGTCGACCGGCCGCAGCGAGCCCTCGGCGACGCCGTCGCGGATCATCGCCGCGAAGCGGTCGGAGAGCCCGTCCGACTGGGCGATCATGGCGTCGCGCAGGCCTTCGGGCAGGGCGGGAAGCGCGGTGGTGCGCAGCAGCGGCCCGGCCGGCGAGAACTGGAACTCCACCAGCGCCGCGGCGGCGCTGGCGAGCTTGAGCCACGCGTCGCCGGCCAGCGCCCCGGCGGCCGACTGGGCGCGCCGCACCGCGCCGAACGAGCGCTCGAAGCAGGCGCTGACCACATCGTCCTTGGCGTTGTGGTGGTGGTAGAACGAGCCCTTGGTGACGTTGAGCTGGGCCGAGATCAGCTCCACCGAGGCGCCGCGATAGCCGCGCTGGTTGATCAGCCGCGTGGCGGCCTTGAGGAAGGCGTCGCGGCCCACCAGCGGCGGCGCCTCCCCGCCGATCGACAGCGGCGCCGGGCGCCAGCGCGCGCCGGGCAGCGCAAAGCCGCCCTGCAGGATGTCGAACATCCGCTCGCCGACGCGCGGATAGTCGTCGGCGTCGTAGCGCGTCAGCCAGGCCTCGGCCCAGTGGATCTGCTCCAGCAGGATCTGGGTGCGGGCGGTGGCGGCGCCGCGGCTCAGGGCCTCGCCGCCAGGACCGCCGAAGAGGGCGCGGGTGCGGCGGAAGAGGACGGTGTAGGCCCCGGCGGCCCGGCCCATCACCTCCGGCGCCAGCGCGCGGATGTCGCTGAACACCGGGATCGGGGCCGCCTCGCCGGCGACGATGCGCGCCCGCAGCTGCAGGTACAGCTCCAGCAGCCGGCGAACGCGCGCCGCCGGCGTCGGCTCGGCCCGCGCCTCGCGCACCAGCGCCCCCAGCCGCTCGATGCCGGCGAGGAAGCAGGCGGCGGCCAGCTCGTCCTTGCGCTTGAAGTAGTAGGTGACCGAGGTGGTGATCAGGCCCACCCGCTCGGCGACGTCGGCCAGCGTCATGCCGCGCACGCCGCGGCGGTTCAGGATCTCGGTGGCCGCGGCGACGATGGCCTCGCGCTTGGCGCTGTAGCGGGCGGTGGCTGCGGGTGCGAGCGTGACGTCTGACAATCGGGCCTCAGGGGAGTGAAGCGGAACCGGGTAATCAGGCGCATATGGCGCGGGCGGGCGGCGCTGGAAGCCACCCCCACGCGCCACCGGCCTCAGTGCGCCAGCAACTCGCCGGCGATGGTCTCGGCGACCTCCTCGGCCTCGGGCGCGGGCGCGGTCTGCGGCGAGTCCGCCGCCTCCGTGGCCGCCCCGCCGCCGTGCTCCAGCATCCGCACCTTCCGCCAGCTGCCGTAGCGGAAGTAGAGGGCGGTCAGCGCGCTGGAGGTGAGGGTGCCGAGCGGGAAGCTCCACCAGATGGCGTCGCGCCCGAAGTGCGGGATCAGGAAGTAGGCGAACGGCACCCGCACGCCGACCATCGACACCAGCAGGATCAGCAGCGGCGGCCAGACCGCGCCGGTCGAGCGGACGATGCCGGAAAGCGCGAAGGTGGCGTTGAACACCACGAACGCCCAGAGCACCGTGCGGTCGATGTGCAGGGCCAGCGGGATGGTCGGCGACGGCGCGCCGGTGGGCGAGGTGGCCGGCAGGAAGATGTAGAGCGGCAGCGGGCCCAAGAGGTAGATGATCACCGCGATGGTGCCGGTGACGGCGACCGAGAGCCCCAGCCCGATCATGGCGATGCGGTCCACGCGCGCCCACAGCCCCGCGCCGACGTTCTGCCCCGCCATCGACGAGACCGAGGCGCCGACCGCCATGCCTGGCATCTGGATGTAGTTCCACACCTGCAGCGCGCCGACGTAGGCGGCGGAGGTGACCGCGCCGAAGCCGTTGACGAAGGTGATCATCATCATGCCGGCGGCCGACATGATGAACATCTGCAGGCTCATCGGGATGCCGCGGAAGATCAGCGGCCGCAGGATCTCGGTGCTGGGCCACAGCAGCCGCAGCTCCTTGCCCTTCAGCATCAGCACGCTGTGGCGGCGGTAGAGCACCACCAGCAGCAGGATCAGCGAGACCCCCTGCCCGATCAGCGTCGAGGTGGCCGAGCCGGCGACGCCGAGCTTGGGGAACGGGCCGATGCCGGCGATCAGCAGCGGGTTGAGGATCATGTCCAGCACCACCGCCAGGCCCATGAAGTAGAACGGCGTGCGGCTGTCGCCGGCGCCGCGCTGGGCCATCTGCAGGAACTGGAAGAAGTACATGAACGGCATCGCCCCGAAGACGACCCGCAGGTAGATGATCGCCTGCTCGCGCGCCGCCACCGGCGTTCGCATCGCCGTCAATATGTGCGGGGCGAAGTAGCCGCCGGTGAACGACAGCGTCAGCGAGATCACGAAGAAGAAGAACACCGCCGTGCCCATGATCTTCTTGACCATGGGGATGTCGCCGGCGCCGACCTGCTGGGCGATCAGGATGTTGGCGGCCATGGTGGCGCCGAACACCGCGCCCATCATCAGCATCATCACGCTGTTGGCGTTGCCGATGGCGGTGATGTCGGTGGCGCCCAAGAGGTGGGCGACCCAGAACTGGTTGGCGGTGACGTTGAGCTGCTGCAGCACGTTGCCGCCCAGCATCGGCAGCGAGAACATGATCAGCGTCGAGGCGATCGGCCCCTCGGTGAGGTTGCGCCCGCCCGGTCCTGGCATGCCGGGTCCGCGCATGCCGCGGAAGCCGCCGGGCGGCCCGCCCATGCCGCCGCCGCGCAGGCCCGGCCCCGCGCGGCCGGCGTAGGCAGCACCGCTCGCGCCCGACGGAACGCCGGGCGGCGGCAGATGAGCTCCGTCGTCCATCGCTAGGCGCCGCGGCCGGGCTGCGGCCGTCCGCTTCCCGCCTTCAATCGACGCGCCGAGGGCTCAAACCACTGATTCGAAATTGCGCGCATGTGCTTATGGTACAGGCGATAGAGCATCGTTCGCCCAATGGAAAGCGCCGCGGGCGCGGCGAAGTTGCGCTGACGCGAGGTCAGATCGAGGGCGTGATCGAGCCGGACCCGGTGACGATCTGCGGGCCGCCGCCCGGCAATTCGATGGGCGGCTCGGTGACCGCCGCGCCCAGCCTCAGCGCCTCGAGGTTGGCCTCGTGGGTGCCGCGGTCGATGCTGTAGAAGCCGAGCACCGCCACCGAGATCAGGTTCAGCACCGCGCCGATCGGCAGCGAGATCAGCGCCAGGTGGGTCATCACCGCCGGGTCGACCACGTCGGTGACGCCTACCCGCACCCCGGCTGGGAAGTGGACCAGCTCCAGCATCAGGTTGCCGATCAGTGTGCCGACGCCGGCGCTGACCTTGGGCAACAGGCCGTTGGTGGCGAACAGCAAGCCCTCGGAGCGCACGCCGGTCTTCACCGCCGCGTCCTCGACCACGTCGGCGACCATCGAGCCGATGATCACGAAGCCGATCAGCCCGAGCGTGCCGGCGACGAACAGGTCGCCGGCGAGGATCAGCGGGATCACCGGCGAGCCGTTCTTCGGCAGCAGGCCCAGCAGCCGCAGCGACACCGGGATCACGCCGGTGAAGATCGACAGCACGAAAACGGTGATCATGGTGCGCTTCTTGTCGAGCGCCCGGGACAGGTAGGGCGCGGCGATGACGCCGATCACGGCCGCCGGCGAGGCCAGCAGCGTCATCCCGGCCACCACCTGCGGCGTCAGGCCCCAGAAATAGTAGCGCATGAAGCTGTCGAGGGTGCCGGCGATGCCCGCGGCGACGCCCGACACCAGCCCCGAGGCGATGATGGCGATCAGCGAGGGGTTGGTCAGCACCGTCGCCACCTCGCGCAGCGACTCGCCCAGCGACTGCCGCCGCACCGGGGCCGGCTGCAGGTAGGGGATGTAGCGGTGGGTCGAGAGGGCGGAGATGAGGATGGAGGCCAGGGCGACGGCGCCGGCCAAGAGGCCGAAGTTGGCGTAGGCGGCCGGATCGTTCTGTCCCAGCGGGTGGGACGCGTCGCGGCGCAGGAACACGCCGTTGAGGATCACCCCCACCACCACCGCGCCGAACAGGCCGAAGAACCAGCGCCAGCTCAGCAGGCCGGTACGCGCGTGGTAGTCGGGCGCGAGCTCCGGCGCCAGCGCGTCGCTGGGGATGACGTAGAGGCCGCCAGAAAGCCGCAGCACGATCATCATGCCGAGCACGTAGGCCGCCAGCGCGCCGCCGCTGAGCCCGGCGGGATGGCGCCAGAAGAAGATCACCGAGAGGGTGATCGGGATCGCCGAGAAATACATGAACGGGTGCCGGCGGCCCCAGCGCGAGCGGAGCTGGTCCGACCAGCGGCCGATGAACGGGTCCACCACCGCGTCGATCACCAGCGAGACCAGGATCACCACCCCGACCAGCGCCGGGCGCATGCCGACCACGCGCACCAGGTAGTAGTTGATCAGCGCCGTCCCCAGCGCCACCGCGCCGACGCCCTGGGCGATGCTCCCCAGCCCGTAGGAGACTTTGGTCGCCAGGCCGAGCTTCGGCGCGCGGACTTGATCACTCACTCGGCCGGTTTCCTTCTTGCTTGGGCTGGAGGGGCCGGCGCGGCGCCCTCTTGCGCGCCGGCCCCTCGCTTCCGGGGAGGAACCTGAGGTCCGGCCGCGCCGAAGTCCAGCGCGGCCGGCGGGCATGGCCTACCGCCAGCGCACCTGCAGCTGCACGCCGAAGGTCAGCGGCGGGTTCAGCGCGTGGGTGATGCCGGTCGGCTGTCCGGCCAGCGGGCCGCTCGTATAGATCGACGTGCCGGGATAGATGTAGTCGTACTGCACCGCGTTCAGCACGTTCTTGGCGTAGACGATGACGGTGTAGCGGTCTTTGGCGTCGGTCCACAGCGCCCGCAGGTCCAGCTCGTTATAGCCGGGCGAGAAGTAGTCCGGCGTGTTGAACAGCGCCGAGAAGTGGCCGTCGGTCCAGATGTCGCTGACCGAGAAGGTCAGCTTGCCGGGCGCGAAATGCAGCGTGTAGTTGCCGTTGACCGCCAGCTTGTTGGGCGGCGAATCGATCAGCTCGTTGCCGGCGACGTTGAAGACCCCGGTGGCCGCCGAATGGGCCGCCACGCACGACGGCGACGAGGGCGCCGTCGACACCGGATCCTGGTAGCAGGCCGACTTGGTGATGCGGGTGTTGAGGTAGGCGTAGCTGAGGATGAAGTTGAGGTCGGGGGTGGCCTGCCACACCGACTCCAGCTCGGCGCCCCAATTCTGCACCAGCGGCACGCCCTGCAGGAAGAAGTTGGTGGTGCCGCCGGTGCCCAGCTGGCCCAGCTCGATCTGCATGTTGTGGTACCAGTAGTAGAAGCCGGCGACGTTCACCGTCAGCACGCCGCCGAAGCTCTTCTTCACCCCGCCCTCGACGTCGTCGAGCGTCTCCGGGCCGACCTCGGGGCTGGCCACGATCGAGCCGGCGTTGAAGCCGCCGGCCTTGTAGCCGCGGCTGTACTTCCAGTAGGCGAGCAGGTCGGGATCGGGGTTCCACTCGACGCCGGCGGTGCCGGTCAGCGCCGCCCAGTGGCCGGAAAGGGTGCGGGTGGCGAACCCCGGCAGGCCCAGCACCGTCTGGCCGAACTGCGTCGGGCCGGCCCCCGGCGAGGCGCCGGTGAACACGAAGCCCGAGCTTGCGCTGGTGACGTCCCAGACCGGCGTCAGGCTGCCGAGGTTCTCCGGCAGGAAGCCGGCGCCGAGGAAGTTGGCGCAGCTGACGCAGAGCTCGCGCAGGAACTCGAAGCCGCTCTTGTTGTCGTAGTTGTAGCGCAGCCCGGCGGTGATCTTCCACGCCGGGGTGACCTTCCAGTCGACCTGGCCGAAGCCCGCATAGGAGTTGGCGTCGAACGACTCGCCGGAGTCCAGGAACGAGCGCTGCGGATTCGGCGGCGCGGCGACCGGCGTCAGGAAGGCGGGGGTGAAGAACTCCGCGCTCGCCGGGCCGGTGAAGGCCTGCAGCGGCGTCGCCAGCGCGGCGAAGCTCGGATCGAAGAAGCTCGAAGATTGGATGTAGTTCTCGTGATAGTAATAGAGGCCGCCGATCCACTGCAGCGGGCTGTCGCTGGTGGAGATGAAGTCCAGCTCGTGGCTGTACCAGGTCTTGTTCTCGATATAGGTGCTCAGCGTGGGCCCCGGGATGGTCAGCGGGCCCGAGCACGGCGCGAAGAACGGCACCACCACCCCGAACGGCGGGAACTGCGCCCCGCCGGCGGCGCAGTCCGAGCCCGGCCGCAGCGGGATGGTGATCGAGGTCACCGGCGTGCCGCCGGAGAACTCGCCGTCGATCTGCAGCAGGTGGTGGGCGTAGCCGCCCAGGTATTTCACGTCGAAACCGTCGGCGTGATAGGTGGCGTGCCAGGTGAAGCCGTAGTTCGGCTTGATGGTGATCGTGTTGGGGATGGCGGTGTTGTAGAGCCACTGGTTGGTGACCGCCGGATTGGTGGTGACGCTGCCGACCTGGGTCGAGGTCCCGCCCTCGGCGATGAAGGCCGGGTTGTAGGCGTAGCCGGCGTTGGGGCCGAGCGTCGCCGGCAGGAACTCGTCGGTGTCGTAGGGCGAGACGTCGTTGGTGCCGCGGTAGGTGCCCGAGTAGGAGTCCAGCGCCACCTTGCCCCAGAGGTCGAGCTTGCCGATGTTGGCCTCCAGCTGCCCCTCCAGATAGTAGGCGCGCTCGTTGCCGTCCTCCGTCTGCCGAGGATTGGCGACGTTGCGGAAATAGCCCTGGTCCTGGTTCACCCAGGCGCCGCCGAGGCGGAAGCGCAGGTTGTCGTTGATCGGGCCGGAGCCGACCGCCTCGATCTCCTCGTGGCCGTAGTTGGCGACGGTGACCCGCCCCTCGGCATAGTAGGTGCTGGTCGGCATCACCGAGATGACGTTGATGTCGCCGCCGATCGAGTTGCGCCCGTAGAGGGTGCCTTGCGGGCCGCGCAGCACCTCCTGGCGGGCGATGAACAGCTCGTCGCCCCCGGCGTCGTAGGTGGCCGAGTCGTAGACGCCGTCGACGTAGGTGGCGACGCCCGGGTCGGTGGCGAGGTTGTTGGTCTGGCGCCCGACGCCGCGCAGGAAGATGCGGTCGAGGCTGGCCGAATAGCGCAGGCCGGGGACGAAGTTCTGCAGGTCGGTGATGGTGTCGATGCCGACCAGGTCGCGCTCCTTGGAGGTGTAGGCCGAGACCGCGGTGGCGATGTGCTGCACCGTCTCCTCGCGCTTGCCGGCGGTGACCAGCACGTCGGCGACCGTGGTCGGCGTCGCCGCAGCGCCGGTCCCCGTGGCCGTGGCGGTGTCCGCCCGCGCCGCGCCCGCTGCCAGCGCCGACGCGCCTACGCCCAGCGCGCCGACGGCGCAGGCCATCATCCAGGCATGCTTTGCCATGCGTCCCTCCCCGGTCCCGGCGAAGCGCCGGGCTTCCCTGCCCTTGCGCCGGCCGCTGCACAGGCGGCCGCGCTTTCTTTAGAAGATATGGTATGGCCGCGGACGCAAGGCCGTCAACAACTTAGGCATGGGGCTGGCGGGACGGGCGGACGCCGCCCCGCCCGGGTCAGATCACCGGGTGCGGATTGAGTTCGGTGTCCGCCTGGGCGTCCAGCGCCGCGGCCTGGGCCAGGCGCTCGAGGTTGTCCTCGTGGCGCTTGCGGTCGATCCGGTAGAGCATGATGCAGCTGGTCGAGCAGAGGTAGAGCACCGTGACGATCGGCAGGTAGAGCAGCGCCAGGTGGTTGAGGACCGCCACGTCGACGTGGCCCGGCTTGGCCAACCTTGGGAAGTGAACCCGGGTGAGCATCAGGCCGGGCAACGCCACGGCGAAGCTCTGCGTGACCTTGCGCAACAGCGAGTCGGCGGCGAACAGGACGCCTTCGGACCGGCGCCCGGTCTTCAGCTGCACCTCCTCGGTGACGTCCGCCAGCATCGCCGTGACGACGATGAAGCCCATCGTGCTGAGGAGGCCGATGGCCAGCTGGTCGAGGATCAGGATGCGCAGCACCCAGGGAGACGAGTTCGGCGGCATCACGCCCAGGAGGCGCAGGCTGATCGGCACCGTGGTCGAGAAGATCGCCGCGAAGAACACGATCAGGCAGCCGCGCTTCTTGCCCATCAGCCGCGCCCAGTAGGGCGTGACCACGACGCCGAACAGGCTGCCTGGGATCACCCACAGGCCAAGCTGGAACAGCTCCGCCGAGCCGAACTCCCAGAAGTAGGTGTTGAAATAGATCATCAGGCCGCCGGAGATTCCAACGGCGATGCCGAAGAACAGCCCCGAGACGGCCAGCGAGACGAAGTTGCGGTTCGAGATGGCCAGGCCGATCTCGCGCGCCATCGCCCTGAAGCCCGGATGCCGGGCGGCGGGCTTGTGCATGTAGGGGACGAAGCGCTGGGTCGACAGCGCCGAGGCCACGATCACCACGACGGAGATGATCGCCACGGTGATGGCGTAGGGCTTGTAGCCGGCCATGATCAGCTGGCCGGCCCTTTGTCCATGCGCCGACTTCAGGAAGACTCCAAAGGCGAGCACGGTGGACACCATCCGCCCGACTACCGTGAGGAACAGAAAGCGCCAGCTGCCGAGGGTGGTGCGCTCGTCGTAGTTGCGCGAGAGCTCGGGCAGCAGCGACGCGGTCGGTATCTCTACGAGGCTGTCGAGCATCCGTGCGGCGATGACGACCACCAGCAGGTAGAAGAACAGCGCGTCGTGCGACCAGCCGTGCGGCGGCGTGAAGATCAGCGCGAAGCAGATCGCGGCAGGGACCGCCGCCGCGTAGATGTAAGGATGCCGGCGGCCGAGCCGTGAATGGGTGCCGTCGGAGATCTGGCCGACCACCGGATCCCAAAAGGCGTCGATCAGCAGCGCGGCGAAGAGCGCGAAGCTGACCGCGGAGGCCTCCAGCCCGAGCAGCTGGTTGTAGAACAGCAGGATGAGGCCCATCAGCTGCGTCTTGATGGCCGTGCCGGCCGCGCCCATGCCGTAGAGCGACTTCGTCGCCCAGCCGAGGCGGGGCCGCTCGCCGAGCACCGCTTCGCTCACGTCCGCCCCCCGCTCTGGCGGCGCGCGGCGAAGGCGCGCCGGCCGCGGGACGGCCTCGGCGCGGCGGCGGAACAAGCTCTCATACGGACGACGCTCCCTGACGCTCTGCCGGCGCCTGCGCCAAGTTTGGAACGAAAGCCGGCGTGCGCGCCAGCGGTTTTTCTCCCGGACGAAGCCGCCGCCGACAAGGAAAAGGGCGCGCCGGCGAGGGCGCGCCCTTGAAGTCCGATCGCCGCAGCGGCCGGGTGGCTAGAAGAACTTGTAGCGCACTTCCAGGCCGTAGGTCCGCGGCGGGTTCAGCTCGAAGGCCGAGACTTCGTTGAAGCCCGTGGCCGCGGGCGTGATCGCCGAGGCGGTGCCGCCGAGACCCGAGCCGCCGGCGCCGACCGTGTACTGCAGCGTGTTGAAGGCGTTCTTCACGAAGGCGATCACTTCGTACTTGTCGTGCGGCGCCTTCCACAGCAGCCGGAAGTCGACGTCGTCCCACGCCGGGGCGACGTTGTAGGCGCGGTCGAATAGGGCGCTGCTCTGCGAGCCGCGGTAGGCGTAGGCGCCCGACAGGGTCAGCGTGCCCGGCTCGAAGTGCCAGGTGTAGGCCACGTCGATGGCGAACTTGTTCTCCGGCGCATTCTCCAGCGGGTTGCCCTTGACGCTCTGCACCCGCGTCGCGCCGGCCGTCTGGCCGGGGAACGGCGTGGCCCCGGGCTGCACCGCGTCCGGATCGTTGGTGTCGATCAGGCACAGGGCCCCGGGTGTGGCGGTGAAAACTCCGGCGCCGCTCACGTGCCCCGAGCAACCCGTCAGCACCGACGTGTGGTCGAACGAATAGCTCGCGGTCACCAGCAGGTCGGTGACCGGCGACCAGTAGGCTTCGGCCTCGAAGCCTTCGGAGACCGCCTTCGGCACGTTGATGAACAGCGACTGGGTGACCCCGCCGTTGGCGATCGAGAACGGCGTCTCCATGTTCTCGTAGTCGTAATAGTAGGCGGCGAGGTCGATCAGCAGGCCCTTGCCGAAGCTCTGCTTGTAGCCGAGCTCGAAGGCGTTGAGGAACTCGGGCTTCGAGGCCGGGGCCGCGATCACCTGGCCGGCGTTGAACGACGGCGATTCGTAGCCGCGTCCGTAGCGGGCGTAGGTGAAGATGTCCGGCGTCGGCGTCCACTGCAGGTTGACCCCGCCGGTGACCGCGTCGGTGGTGATGCCGAGGTCGCGGTGGGCGAAGCCGTTGGGCAGGATCACCGCCGCGCTCTTCACGCCTGGCGCCAGCGGCCCCTTCGTGCAGGAGGCGCTGGCCAGGTTGTTGACGCCGATGCCGGTCGAGCAGATCACCGCCGAGGTCACGTCGATCGACGGCGAGTTCGCCCCGAGCACCGAGTACAGCGGGAAGGTGCCGGCGCCCGGAATGGTGATCGGCGTCTCCAGCGCCGCCGGGAACGAGATGTAGCGCGCGTTCTCCGTGCCCCACTTGTCGTCCCAGGTATAGCGCAGGTCGCCAGTGACCTTGAACTGGTCGTTGATCTTGAAGGTCGCCTGCGCATACGGCGAAAGGGTCTCGACGTTGAACTTGTACTGGAAGTAGCCGAAATTGTTGTGCGGGTTGGCGGGCGCGCCGCCGCCGGCGATGCCGCACAGCCCCGGCACGACGCAGGACGGGTTGGCCAGTTGCGGCTGGTCCGGGTCGAACGCGTCGTAGGGCTGGTTGTAGTGCTGGAAGTAGTAGAACATGCCGCCTTGCCATTGCAGCGCCGCGTCGGTGGTCGACTGGATGTTCAGCTCGTGCACCGTCCACCAGTCGTCTTCGACGTAGTTGGCCTCGACCAGCGGGTTGACCACCAGCGGTGAGACGCCCGGCAGGGCGAAGAGGGTGTACGACTTCACGTTGGTCTGGCCGTCGGGGCCGTCGCCGGGGTCGTTCAGGTAGTAGTCGTAGCCCTGGATGCCGCCGATGTAGCGGACGTCGAAGCCGTCGCCATGATAGGTGGCGATGTAGTTGAAGTCGTCATAGTTGTTCAGCTTCACCGTGCGCGGCACCGGCGCGGCGTACTTGAACGGGTCGGCCGCCGACGGGTTGTTGAGGACGCCGGGCGTGTACAGCGTCACGTGGGTGACGACAGGGTCGACCAGGCAGAGCGCGCAGGGGTTCGGCGTGGCCGACAGCGCATTGGCGGTGAAGATCGCGTTGTTGTGGTTCTGCACGGCCGCGAACGCGCTCGGATTGCCGTTCGGCGCCGAGAAGCCGTAGTTCGGGTTCACGAACAGGCCGCCGCCGACGTAGGCGTTGGCGTCGCTGAAGGTGGTCTCGTTCCAGCTGCCGTCGTCGAAGCCGAGCTTGGAGCCGGCGTCGCCGCGGTTGTTCCAGCCTTCGGTGAAGGCGCGGGCCCAGAACTCGAACTTGTCGTTCGGCTTCCAGTCGACCTGGCCTTCCACGTACCACTCGTGCACCACGCTGCCTTCGCTGGGCCGGCCCGGCAGCACGTTGGTGTAGTAGCCGTCATTCTGGTTGTGGTCGAAGGCGGCGAGGCGGACCTGGAGGCCGGGGGCGATCTGGCCGGAGGCGGCGCCCTCGATGTTGTAGCTGCCGAAGTTGGCGACCGAGGCGCGGATTTCCGCGTAGGGCTCTTCGGTGGGCCGCACCGAGATCATGTCGATGGAGCCGGCGGCGGCGTTGCGCCCACCGACGTTCTGCGGCCCGCGCTCGATCTGTTCCTGGGAGAGGAACAGCGAGGACTTGTCGAGGCCGTAGGGCGAGTAGACGTAGAAGTCGTCCTCGTAGTTGGCGACCCGCTGGTCGTCGGTGACGTTCACCGAGGTGCGGCCGATGCCGCGGATGAAGGCGTGGACGTTGCCCGGGTCGTAGGTGAAGCCTGGGGCGAAGTTGGTGACGTCGGCCACCGAGTTGATGCCGATCACGTCGCGCTGGGCGCCGGTGAACACGGAGACGGCGACCGGAACCTTCTGCAGGCTCTGCTCGCGCTTTTCCGCCGTCACCACCAGCTCGGTGACGTTGGTCGCGCTCTGGCTGGTGTCGGTGGCGGCGGCCGTGGCCGTCGCGGCCTGGGCGGCCCCCGCCATGAGGCCCATCGCGCCCGCGGCGCAGGTCAAAAGCAACAGATTCTTGGTCATCTCGCCTCCCAGACCGGTTTTGACCGGCGCGACTTTTTCTCTAACGGACGCATCCAGTAGAGCGGCCGTCCCCAAGCTGAGCTTCGTCTATCCCGTCGCTGGCGTCAATAATCGCCGTTCACCGAACCGGGTCCGTAGTTGCAAGATTGTAACGCGGCCAAAAGCCGCGGCATTTTTGACACGCAAAAACGCAAAGGGCGCGCCCCGGGAGAGGCGCGCCCTTCGGCCGTCGGGCCGTGTCGGAGGCGGCTAGAAGAACTTGTAGCGCAGCTCCAGCCCGTAGGTCCGCGGCGGGTTCAGCTCGAAGCCGCTGATCTCGTCGAGGCCCGTCGCCGGGTTGGCGATGTTGCTGGCGCTGCCCAGCAGGCCCGCGCCGGCGGCGCCGGTGGTGAACTGCAGGGTGTTGAAGAGGTTCTTCACGTAGGCGATCACCTCGTAGCGGTCGTGCGGCCCCTTCCAGAGCGCCCGCAGGTCGACGTCATCCCAGGACGGGGCGACGTTGTAGCTGCGGTTGAAGAGGGCCCCCGACTGCGAAGCCCGGTAGGCGTAGGCGCCCGACAACGTCAGCGCGCCCGGATCGAAGTGCCAGGTGTAGGCGACGTCGATGGCGAACTTGTTTTCCGGGGCGTCGGGCAGCGCATCGCCCTTGACGCTCTGGAAGACGTTGTTCGCGCCGGCGACGAACACCTGGCCGGGAACCGGCTTGGCCCCCGGGAACACCGCGGCCGGGTCGTTGGTGTCCTGCACGCAGAACGAGTTCGACGAGGGCGTGAGCACGCCGCCGGCGAGCGTGCCGGCGCAGCCGGTGGCGATCTCGGTGTAGTCGAACGAGTAGCTGGCGGTGACCGACAGGTCCCTGACCGGGGTCCAGTAGGCCTCGAGCTCGACGCCGGTGGACACCGACTTCGGCACATTGACGAACTGCGACTGGGTCAGGCCGCCGTTGGTGATGGTGATCGGCACCTGCAGGCCGTCGTAGTCGTAGTAGAAGACCGCTGCGTCGATCAGCAGGTTCTTGCCGAAGCTCTGCTTGTAGCCGACCTCGTAGGAATTGAGGAACTCGGGCTTCACCGCCGGGCTGGAGATCACCTGGCCGGCGTTGAACGACGGGGCCTCGTAGCCGCGGCCGTAGCGGAAGTAGGTGAAGATGTCCGGGGTCGGCGTCCACTCGACCTCGCCGCCGCCGGTGACCGCGCCGGAGGTGATGCCCAGTTGCCGCTGGGCGTAGCCGTTCGGCAGGATCACGCCCTGGCTCTTCACGCCGGAGGCCAGCGGGCCGCTGGTGCAGGACGGGCTGACGAGGTTGTTGACGCCGATGCCGGTGAGGCAGGTCTGCAGGAAGGTGATGTCCACCGACGGAGTGTTCTGCCCGGCCACCAGGTAGGCCGGCAGGCCGCCCGCCGCGGCGACCGGGGTCATCAGGTCGGTGGTGTTGAAGTCGATGTAGCGGGTGTTCTCGACGCCCCACTTGTCGTCCCAGGAATAGCGCAGGTCGCCGGTGACCTTGAACTGGTCGTTCAGCTTGTAGGAGACCTGGCCGTAGCCGGCGATGCTCTCGACGTTGAACTTGTAGTCGAAGTACCCGATCGTGTGGCTGGGGTTGGCCGGCGCCGCGCCCCCGGGGACGCCGCACAGGCTGGCGGCCAGGCAGATCGGGTTGGCGAGCTGCGGCTGCAGCGAGTCCGACACCTGGTAGGGCTGGTTGTAGTGCTGGAAGTAGAAGAAGGCGCCGCCCTGCCATTGCAGCGGACTGTCGTTGGTCGACTGGAAGGTCAGGTCGTGGGCCGTCCACCAGTCGTCCTCGGTGTAGCTCGCCTGGATCTTCGGGAAGATGGTCAGCGGCGTGACGCCCGGCACCGCCGCCAGGGTGAACGACTCGACGTTGGTGTTCTCGCCGCTGCCGTCGCCGGGATCGTTCAGGTAGTAGTCGTAGCCCTGGATACCGCCGGTGTACTTAATGTCGAAGCCGTCGGCGTGGTAGGTGGCGACGTAGTTGAAGTTGTCGTAGTTGCTGAGCTTGACGGTGCGCACCGTCGGCGAGGCGAAGACCGACGAGTTGGCCGCCGACGGATTGTTGAGCAGGCCAGGCACGAATAGCTGGACGCTGGTCACCATGGGCTGGGGCGGCGCCCCAGCGGCCGTCACCGCCGCGTGCGCGGCCGGATTGCCGTTCGGGGCGGAGAAGCCGTAGTTCGGGTTCACGAACAGGCCGGCGCCCGTGTAGGCGTTGCCGTCGGTGAAGTTGGTCTCGTCCCAGCTGCCGTCATAGAAGCCGACACGGGAGCCGGCGTCGCCGCGGCCGTTCCAGCCTTCGGCGAAGGCGCGGGCCCAGAACTCGAACTTGTCGTTCGGCTTCCAGTCGACCTGGGCCTCGCCGTACCACTCGTGGATCAGGCCGCCTTCCGTGCCGCGGCCCGGAACGAGGTTCTGGTAGTAGCCCTGGTCCTGGTTGTGGTCGAAGCCGGCGATGCGGACATCGAGGCCGGGGGCGATCGGGCCGGACGCGGCGCCTTCGATATTGTAGGTGCCGAAGTTGGCGACGGTGGCGCGTATCTCGCCGTAGGGCTGGTCGGTCGGGCGCACCGAGATCATGTCGATGGAGCCGCCGGCGGCGTTGCGGCCGCCGACGTTCTGCGGCCCGCGCTCGATCTGCTCGCGCGAGAGGAACAGCGAGGACTTGTCGAGGCCGTAGGGCGAGTAGACGTAGAAGTCGTCCTCGTAGTTGGCCACCCGCTGGTCGTCGGTGACGTTCACCGACTGGCGGCCGACCCCGCGGATATAGGCGTGGACATTGCCCGGGTCATAGGTGAAGCCCGGGGCGAAGTTGGTGACGTCGGCCACCGTGTTGATGCCGATCACGTCGCGCTGGGCGCCGGTGAACACCGAGACGGCGACCGGAACCTTCTGCAGGCTCTGCTCGCGGTGCTCGGCGGTCACCACCAGCTCGGTGACGTTGGTCGCGCTCTCATCCGTGGCGGCGGCGCTGGCGGTTGCCGTGGCCGTCGCGGCCTGGGCGGCGCCTGCCAGCAGGCTCAAAGCGCCCGCGGCGCACGACATAAGCAACAGGTTTTTGGTCATCTAGCCTCCCAGGCGCCGGCCATATTGGGCCGGGCCGACATGGTTCATTGGCGGCCCATCGAGGGGCCGCGCCCACGACGGGTGTTGCCGCCCGGCCGCCGAGCGTCAATCCCGGCCATTGCAGAATAGGCTGATATTCGCCGGGTGTGTCCAAGTCACTACAGTCGAGATTCTGACGCATTCGACAATAACCGTGGCGGAAATGTTCATGGCTAAGCTACATTGTTGCAGTGGGGTAACTTTGCGACGTACAATTTTTGACATTAGTGCAGGATTTCAGGACTGACAAATTCGGCGGACACGTCAAATCTCGCGGCGCCGTTGCGGAACCGCCTGTCGGCTAGACTTGACGAGGCGCCGCCGCTGGCCGCACGGCCGGGGATCAGTAGAAGTTGATCACCACGCTCAGCCGCTCGCCGGCGTAGAGCGGCTTCACCCAGTGCACCCGCTCGCCGGCGAACGAGGCGAGGCTGTTGGGCTTGGGGTCGAGCACCACCGGGTCGTCGCCCTCGGTCCAGCCGGGCGGGGCGACCGCCAGCTCGCCGCCGACGACGTCCCGGGTGCGGGCGTAGAAGACGTTGGTGCAGATCGGCGGCCGCGGCTGGCCGGCGTAGGAATCGACGTGCGCCTCCTGGTAGGCCGGCGCCTCGGCGCTGCCGACCATCTTCACCGGGAAGATCTGCAGGTGCGGCGCCTGCGGCAGGCGAAAGCCGCAGCGGCGCGTCCACTGCAGCGCCGCGGGGGCCAGCGCCAGGCGAATCTCGTCGAGCTGGCCCTGCGCCACCAGGTCGGCGGCGTTGACCTGCTGGGTGCCGCCGCGGCCGACGAGGTGCAGCGCCTGCGAGGCGGTCCAGCGCGTCGCCAGCCGGTCGAACGCCGCCAGCACCTTGGCCAGCGTCAGTGGCGCGAGGAAATCACGGGCGAGGAAGACGCCCTCGGGAGACGGCGAGACGCGCATGCAGCGGCTGGCGTTAGCCGACCCCGCGCGCCGCCGCAATCGGCCCGCTCGCAGCGCCGTCAGACCGGCGCGAACGGATAGGGCGAGATCGACTTGGTGAAGTCGTCGACCATCAGCGTGCGGCCCAGCGGCTCGGCGGCGCGCTGCGGGCAGGCGGGGCGCTCGCACACCCGGCAGGCCGGCCCGATCTCGGTGACCGCCGGCTCGGCCAGGTCGAGGCCGCGCGAGTAGGTGAGCCGCGGCGCATACTTCAGCTCGCAGCCGAGGCCGATGGCGAGGCCCGCGTCCGCGTCGGCGTAGGGCCCGGCGACGCGCGGCGTGGTGCGGGCCAGGGTGAAGTAGCGGGCCCCGTCGGGCGTCTCGACGATCTGCGTCACCACCCGCCCCGGCGTGCGGAACGCCTCGTGCACCCGCCAGCGGGGGCAGGAGCCGCCGAAGCGCGAGAACGGGAACGAGGCGCCGGCGAAGCGCTTGGAGATGTTCCCCGCGCTGTCGACCCGCAGCATGAAGAAGGGAATGCCGCGCGAGGTGGGCCGCGACAGCGTGGTCAGCCGGTGGCAGACCTGCTCGAAGCTGGCGCCGAAGCGGGCGCTGATCAGCTCGATGTCGTGGCCGGTCTTCTCGCAGGCGTCGCGGAAGGCCTCGTAGGGCATCATCGCCGCCGCCGCGAGGTAGTTGGCCAGCGACACCTTCAGCAGCCGCCGCGTCGGACCGTCGGGCGGGGCGGCGCGGTCGACCATGGCGTTGAGCATCGCGTCGTGCTCGGCCAGCGCCAGCTGGTAGGCGATCGAGAAGGCCCGTCCGGCCTCGCCCAGCAGCTCCGACAGCATCAGCCGGCGGCGGTGGTGGTCGTAGCGGCGCACCGAGTCGGGCAGCACCTCGGCCGGCACGACCCGCACCTGCACCCCGTGCTGCTCGGCCAGCCGCGTGCGCCCGGCCAGCGCGAAGCCCTGCGGCTCGGCCTTCAGCTCCGCCGCCAGCGCCTCGCCGGCCTCGTCCAGCTCGGGGAAGAAGTTGCGCTGGCCCTGGATGTGGTCGCGCACCCAGTCGGAGGGGGTCAGCGCCAGGCCTTCGATCCCGTCCTCGGCCCGCGGCGAGGCGCCGAGCTCGGCCAGGCGCAGGCGGTCGGCGTAGGCGCGGTAGAGCCGCACGATGGCGTCGGCGACGCCGGGCGCGTTCTCGGCCACCTCGCCCACCTCGTGGCGCGCCACGGCCAGGTCGCGGAACAGCGGGTCGGCGAACACCTCCGTCAGGTCACGCGCCCCGGCCGCCTCCTGGTCGGACGAGAGGCTGCGGATGTCGATGTCGTAGGTCTCGGCCAGGCGCAGCAGCACCTGGGCGGTCACTGGCCGCTGGTTGCGCTCCAGGTAGTTGAGGTAGCTCGGGCTGACGCCGAGGTCCTCGGCCATGCGGGTCTGGGTGAGGCCCATGTCGCGCCGCAGCCGCCGCAGCCGCGGGCCAAGGAACAGCTTGCGCTCCGGTGATTGCGCCATGCTGTGACAAATGTCACAAATTCACATCATAGACAATGTCTAGCTGCGACAACGTAGCCTTGTGTCGCCGGCTGAAGGCTTCCCATCGAGCAACTTCAAGCGTTAAGCCCTCTGAGGCTTGTCAAAAAGCCCCGCAGTCGTCCGGAACCCTTATGTCATACCAAGACCACGTCATCGAGATGAGCGCCCTGATCGAGGGCAAGAACGGCGCGTGGGACGGCATCGATCCGGACGCCGTGGCCCGCATGCGGCTGCAGAACCGCTTCAAGACCGGGCTGGAGATCGCCAGGTACACCGCCGACATCATGCGCGAGGACATGGCCGCCTATGACGCCGATCCGTCGCAGTACACGCAAAGCCTCGGCTGCTGGCACGGCTTCGTCGCCCAGCAGAAGCTGATCTCGATCAAGAAGCACTTCGGCTCCACCAAGGGGCGCTACATCTACCTGTCCGGCTGGATGGTGGCGGCGCTGCGCTCCGAGTTCGGGCCGCTGCCCGATCAGTCGATGCACGAGAAGACCTCGGTGCCGGCGCTGATCGAGGAGATCTACACCTTCCTCAAGCAGGCCGACGCGCGCGAGCTCAGCCTGCTCTACCGCGACCTCGACGCCGCCCGGAAGGCCGGCGACGCGGCCCGCGAGCAGCAGCTGATCGACGCGGTCGACAGCTTCGAGACCCACGTGGTGCCGATCATCGCCGACATCGACGCCGGCTTCGGCAACGCCGAGGCGACCTACCTGCTGGCCAAGAAGATGATCGAGGCCGGCGCCTGCGCCCTGCAGATCGAGAACCAGGTCTCCGACGAGAAGCAGTGCGGCCACCAGGACGGCAAGGTCACGGTGCCGCACGAGGACTTCATCCAGAAGCTGCGCGCCATCCGCTACGCCTTCCTGGAGCTGGGGGTCGACAACGGCATCATCGTCGCCCGCACCGACAGCCTGGGGGCGGGCCTCACCAAGCAGATCGCCTACTCCAGGGAGCCGGGCGACCTCGGCGACAAGTACAACAGCTTCCTCGACTGCGAGGAGGTCAGCGCCGCCGAGGTGACGAACGGCGACGTGGTGATCACCCGCGGCGGCAAGCTGATGCGGCCCAAGCGGCTGCCCTCCAATCTGTTCCAGTTCCGCGCCGGCACCGGCGAGGACCGCTGCGTGCTCGACTGCATCACCTCGCTGCAGAACGGCGCCGACCTGCTGTGGATCGAGACCGAGAAGCCCAACGTGGCGCAGATCGCCGGCATGGTGGACCGCATCCGCAAGGTCGTCCCGGGCGCCAAGCTCGCCTACAACAACAGCCCGTCGTTCAACTGGACGCTGAAGTTCCGCGAGCAGGTTTACGAAGCCTGGGTCCAGGCCGGCAAGGACGTCTGCGCCTACGACAAGGCCAGGCTGATGAGCGCCGAGTACGACCAGACCCCGCTGGCGATCGAGGCCGACAACCTGATCCGCACCTTCCAGGCCGACGCCGCCAGGCACGCGGGCATCTTCCACCACCTGATCACCCTGCCGACCTATCACACCGCGGCGCTCTCGACCGACAACCTGGCCAGGGAGTACTTCGGCTCGCAGGGCATGCTCGGCTACGTGCTGAAGGTGCAGCGCGAGGAGCTGCGGCAGGGCATCGCCTGCGTGAAGCACCAGAACATGTCCGGCTCGGACATCGGCGACGACCACAAGGAGTATTTCGCCGGCGAAGCGGCGCTGAAGGCGGGTGGCGCGCACAACACGATGGCCCAGTTCGCTTCTGTGTGAGTTTCGGCTCCGGGCCGCGCGGATAGTCCGCGCGGCCCGGGAAGCTGATAAGAGTTGACTGGTGGGGGCAGGTGCCCCCGCCTTTTTTCTTTCCGGCAGATGAGGTCCGGCATGGCCGACGACGCAACCACCCTCGCCCGCCCCGCCGAGGTGACGGCGCCCATCGAAGGCCGCGCGGCCGAGGTGCTGACCCCCGAGGCGCTGGCCTTCCTGGCCGAGCTGCACCGCGCCTTCGATGCGCGGCGCCTGGAGCTGCTGGCGCGGCGCGTGGCCCGCCAGAAGCGCTTCGACGCCGGCGAGAGCCCCGACTTCTTGGCCGAGACCAAGGCCGTGCGCGACGGCGACTGGCGCGTCGCCCCGATCCCCGCCGACCTGCAGGACCGCCGCGTCGAGATCACCGGCCCGACCGACCGCAAGATGGTCATCAATGCCCTCAACTGCGGGGCCAAGGTGTTCATGACCGACTTCGAGGACGCCAACGCCCCGACCTGGGCCAACATGGTCGACGGCCAGGTGAACCTCGCGGACCTGTGGGCCGGCAAGCTCAGCTTCGTCGATCCCGGCACCGGCAAGTCCTACCAGCTGAACGACCAGCGCGCGGTCTTGATGGTGCGCCCGCGCGGCTGGCACCTGCCGGAGCGCCACGTCACCGTCGACGGCCAGCCGATGAGCGGCAGCCTGGTCGATTTCGGCCTCTACGTCTTCCACAACGCCAAGGCGACGCTGGCCCAGGGCTCCGGCCCCTACTTCTACCTGCCGAAGATGGAGAGCCACCTGGAGGCGCGGCTCTGGAACGATGTCTTCGTGCTGGCCCAGCAGCGGCTCGGGCTGCCGAACGGGACCATCAAGGCCACGGTGCTGATCGAGACCCTGCCGGCCGCCTTCGAGATGGACGAGATCATCTACGAGCTGCGCGACCACATGGCCGGTCTCAACTGCGGCCGCTGGGACTACATCTTCAGCTACATCAAGCGTCTGCGCCGCCACCCCGAAGCGCTGACGCCCGACCGGGCGGTGATGGGCATGGGCGCGGCGTTCCTGGCCGCCTATTCGCTGAAGCTGATCCAGACCTGCCACCGCCGCGGCGCCTTCGCCATGGGCGGCATGGCCGCGCAGATTCCGGTGCGCGGCGATCCGGCGGTCAACGAGGCCGCCTTCGCCAAGGTGCGCGCCGACAAGGAGCGCGAGGCCAGCAACGGCCACGACGGCACCTGGGTGGCCCACCCGGACCTGGTCCCGGTGGCCATGGAGGTGTTCGACCGGGCGATGCCGGGGCCGAACCAGCTCGGCAAGCTGCGCGAGGACGTGAACGTCGGCCGCGCCGAGATGCTGAAGGTGCACGACGGCGAGCGCACCGAGGCGGGCCTGCGCGAAAACATCCGCGTCGGCGTGCAGTACATCGAAGCCTGGCTGCGCGGCCGCGGCGCAGTGCCGCTCTACAACCTGATGGAGGACGCCGCGACCGCCGAGATTTGCCGCACGCAGATCTGGCAGTGGGTCAACCAGGCCGCCAGGCTCAACGACGGCCGGGTGGTGACCCCCGAGCTGTTCAAGACGGTCCTCGACGAGGAGATGGCCGGCCTGAAGCAGACCCTCGGCGCCGCCTTCGAGAGCGGCCGCTTCGCCGAGGCGATCAAGCTCTTCGCCGACATGAGCCTCTCGCCCGAGTGCGAGGAGTTCCTGACGCTGCCCGCCTACGAGGTGCTGGAGGCCTAAGTCCGTCGACTTCTGGCCATCGGATGGCTATATTGCGCCGATGGCCAGTCACAGCGTCGCCGAAGCCAAGAATCATCTCTCGCGGTTGATTGACCGTGCACTCGAGGGCGAGGAAGTCGTGATTACCAGGCACGGCGCGCCGATGGTCGTTTTGAAAGCGGTGGTTCGGGCTGCGGGTCCAGTCACGGATGAGGAATTGGATTGGCTCGACCGGCACCAGGTTGGCGGTCCGATCCCTGACGAGGACGCCGGAACAGCGGTCAGCCGCATGCGGGATGAAGACTGGCGTTGAGGGTCTACGCCGACGCCAGTCTGCTCGTCGGACTTTTCGTCTCCGACAAATTTCGTAGTCGAGGCAGGGAATTCATCGCCCGTGCGCGTCCTACGCTGCTTGTCAGCGACTTCGCCGCGGCTGAGTTCGCCTCGGTCTTGGCGCGCCGGGTGCGCACGCGAGAGTTGGCGGCGGAAGCGGCCCGGCGCGCGCTGGCGGCGTTCGACGCCTGGTCGACAAGCAGAAGCCGCCGAATAGAGCTAACCTCATCCGACGTTGCGAGGGCGGACAGCTTCCTTAGGCGGCTTGACCTGAACTTGCGCACTCCCGACGCGCTCAACATCGCCATCGCCGAGCGATTCAACGCTGCGCTCGGCACCTTCGATGTCCGCATGGCGGACGCGGCCCGTGCGGTGGGACTGGAAGTCGCCCCCGCCTGACCCGCCCTTGCCAACCGCCGCGGCGTCCGCGACGTTGGGCGCAGTCGGGGAGTAGGCGCATGACGGGCGAAGCGTTGGCAGTCGAGGAGACCGTCGCCGTCGAGGCGGCGTCGGCGGTGCTGGCGCCGGACCGGCGCCGGCTGGGCCTCTACTTCTTCGCCGGCCTCCTGATGCTGCTGGTCAACGTCGGCGACCCGGCGGCGGGGCTGACCAACATCCCGGTCAGCTTCTTCCTGAAGAACCGGCTGCACATGCCGGCCGACCAGCTGGCGGTGTTCCAGCTCTGGACCGGGGTGCCGCTGTTCTTCGCCCTGGCGTTCGGCTTCCTGCGCGACCGCTGGAGCCCGATGGGGGCCGGCGACCGCGGCCACCTGATCCTGTTCGGGCTGGCGACGGCGCTGGCCTACGCGGTGCTGGCCTTCCTGCCGCCGAGCTACGCGGTGCTGATGGCCGGGATCATCCTGGCCACCGCCACCTTCCAGGTGGTGATGGGGGCCGGCACCGGCCTGATCTCCACCGTCGGCCAGCAGCAGGCGATGGCCGGGCGCATGGGCGTGCTGCTCAGCGTCGCCGTGGTGACGCCGCAGCTGGTCTCCTACCTGGCCGGCGGCCTGCTCAGCGACTCCTTGGAGGGCGCCGGCGCCGGCGATGCCGCCCGCACCATGTTCCTCGCCGCTGCGGCCATCATGGTCGGCGTCGCCCTCACCGGCGTGGCGCGCCCGCGGGCGCTGTTCGAGGCGGCGGTGGTCGAGCGGCCTGCGACCCACGTGCTGGAGGACCTGCGCCGGCTCGCCCGGCACTGGCCCATCTATCCGGTGGTGATGATCCAGATCCTCTGGCAGTTCGGGCCGGCCGCCGGGATCGTGCTGCAGTACCACATGTCGGACGACCTGCACGGCACCGACTTCCAGTGGGGGCTCTGGAACGCGGTGTTCCTGGGCTCGTTCGTGCCGGTCTTCGTCGCCTACGGGTTCCTGTGCCAGCGGTTCAGGCTGCGGGGGCTGCTCTGGGTCGGCTTCGGCCTGGCGGTGTTCCAGATGGCGCCGCTGCTGTTCGTGCATTCGGCCACCGGGGCGATCCTGGCGGCGATCCCGATGGGCGTGATCGGCGGCCTCGGCCAGGCGGCGCTGACCGACCTCGCCATCCGCTCCGCCCCGCGCGGGCTGCAGGGCACCATGATGCTGCTGTTCGGCACCTCGATCTTCTACGTCTCCAGCCGCTTCGGCAACATCCTGGGGGCCGACATCTACGCCCACGCCGGCGGCTTCACCGTGGCGGTCTGGGCGACCATCGCCGTCTACGCGCTGATCCTGCCGGTGCTGCTGCTGGTCCCTAAGCGGCTGATCTCGACCCGCGACGGCGAGGCGCTGGAGATCGCCCAATGAGCCAGGACGCCGCCCGCGACCGCAACCGCGAGGCCTGGAACGCCGGCCGCTACGAGGCCTGGGTCGAGGCGATCGGCACGCCCCAGCAGGAGGCGGCGGCGATCGCGGCCGACCCGGCCTTCAAGCTACGCCGGCTCTTGCCGCACATGGGCGACGTGGCCGGCGCGCGGGTCTGCAACGTGCAGGGCTCGCATGGGCGCATCGCCGTGGCGCTGGCGCTGCTGGGCGCGGACGTCACCGTGCTCGACTTCGCCGAGGAGAACCGCCGCTACGCGCTGGAGCTGGCCGCCGCGGCCGGCGCCGCCATCGACTACCGCCTGGGCGACGTGATCGAGGCCGGCGGGCTGGGCCTCGCGCCCTTCGACTGGGTGGTGATGGAGCTCGGCATCTTCCACTACCACCAGGACCTCGGCCGCTTCTTCGCGGTGATGGCGGCCCTGACCCGGCCCGGCGGCCGCCTGCTGGTCAACGAGTTCCACCCGGTGCAGCGCAAGCTCTTCTCCCGCGACGGCGGCGCGCCCGACTATTTCGAGACGGCCCTGGCCGAGGCCGCCGTGCCGGACCCCACCGGCCAGGGCCGCGACCTGGGAACCTGCGTCCTGCGCCGCTGGACGCTGGCCGAGATCGTCAACGCGGCGATCGGCGCCGGCTTCGTGCTCGAGCGCCTGGAAGAGCACCCCGACTGGACCGACCCCACCATCCCCGGAACCTTCACCCTCCTCGCCGCCCGCCCCGCTTGACGCCGACTCACCGGCGCCGTTGTTGCCGCGCCGGTCTTTGACATCGTGAAGCTGGGGTTCGCCGTAAACTACGGTGAATCTACGGGATTCCGCCCGCCCGCTGCGCCTTGGTCGGCGGCAATCCCGACGAGTTCGCCTGACGGTGCGGAGAGGCACGATCTTGCGCATCCAGCCGCGCCGCAGCCGTAAAGTACGGAGAATCTACGGTCGCAATTCGAGCAGGCTGGAAGATTTTGCTAGTGTCCACGAACAACACGAACGACACGAACGGGCGCCTGCATCCACCCAACAGCGTCCTCCCGGAGAGCCCGCCGCAGGCGGGACTCATCCGGGATCTACTTCCCACCGCGGCGCCAAGTAGGTCCCGGATGACTCCGCCGCGCTGGTCTCAGGGATGACACTGAAAAGGGGATGAAGGGCTGGCGTCTTTCCGTGCTTGCCGTGTTTTCCGTGGTTCAAGAAATCGGGCGCCGCTCGTGAGCCCGGAATCCGGCGCCAGATATATCGAAGCCACAAAGCGGTCACCGTTATTATCGGTGATTCTCGGCGCAAACGGCCTCACACCCTTACGTGCGCGTCAATGTTTCACGTGAAACATTACGCTCGATAACGCGCGCCCTAGCGCTGCGTCGCGGCGGTCAGGTCGGCGTTGGTCATGCCGAAGATCTGGGCGAAGGGGGAGCCGGCTTCGGGGTCCCAGGCGTGGCGGCCGCCGACGGTGATGCCGCCGTCGACCACCAGGTGGATGCCGGTCACGAAGGCGGACTCGTCGCTGGCGAGGTAGAGGGCGGCGCGGGCGATGTCGCCCGGCAGGCCCGGCTTCTTCACCGGCTGGGCGGAGGCGGCGTTGTCGGCGACGCGCGCCGCCATCTGGTCGGCGGCGGCGACCGGCAGGCCCATGGCCGCGCCGAAGATCGAGGTGGCGATCAGGCCTGGGCAGATGGCGTTGACGCGGATGCCCTGCGGCGACAGCTCCGCGGCGGCGACGCGGCTCATGTGCACCACCGCCGCCTTGGCCGTCGAGTAGGCGATCGGCCCCCAGCCGGCCTGCAGGCCGGCGATCGAGGCGGTGTTGACGATCGAGCCGCCGCCCCGCGCGCGCATCAGCGGCGCGGCGTGCTTCATGCCCAGCGCGGGCGCGCGCACCAGCAGGGCGAAGGTGGCGTCCCAGCCCTCGGCCGTGATGGCCTCGACGTTGCCCAGCATCCCCGGCGCGCCGGCGTTGTTGAACAGCACGTCGAGGCCGCCGAACTCGGAGGCGGCCTTGGCGCAGGCGGCGGCGATGTCCGCCTCGCGTGTCACGTCGCAGTGGGCGTAGGCGAGGCGGCCGGGGAAGCGCTGCTCCAGCATCCGCCCCTTCTCGTCCTGCAGGTCGGCGGCGACCACGCGGGCGCCCTCGGCAAGGAACAGCTCCACCGTCCCCAGCCCGATGCCGGAGCAGCCGCCGGTGATCAGGGCGACCTTGTCGTCGAGGCGGCCGGGCATGCGTTTCTCCTTCGGCGCGACCCCTCACCTCACCTCTCCCCGTCTTCGCCGGGGAGAGGGCTACTGAGAGTTCGGTCGCCTTCTTCGATGTTTGAGCCGCAGCAGCCTATCCGTAGCCCTCTCCCACGTCAGTGGGAGAGGTGAGGTGAGGGCTTTCTACTCCATCATCACCACCACCTTGCCCATGGCCTTGCGGCTGGCGAGGTGGGTGATGGCTTCGGCGGCGCGGTCGAGCGGGTAGTGCTCGGAGACGTGCGGGCGGATCTTGCCGGCCTCGTACAGCTCCAGCAGCTCCCTGACGTTCTGCTGGTGCGCCTTCGGGTCGCGCGCCACCGCCGCGCCCCAGAAGACGCCGGCGATGTCGCAGCTCTTCAAGAGGGTGAGGTTGAGCGGGATGCGCGGGATGCCGGCCGGGAAGCCGACCACCAGGAAGCGGCCTTCCCAGGCCATCGAGCGCACCGCCGCCTCGGCGTAGTCGCCGCCGACGCCGTCGTAGACCAGGTCGACGCCGGCCGCGCCCACCGCCTGCTTGAACAGCTCGGAGAGCGCCTTCTGGCCGTCGCGGTCGAACGGGCCGGGCGGATAGACGACGCCGCTCTCGGCCCCGCGGGCGATGGCGAGGTCGACCTTCTGCTGCGAGGAGGCGGCGGCGATCACCCGCGCGCCCATCACCTTGCCGAGCTCCACCGCCGAGAGGCCGACGCCGCCGGCCGCGCCCAGGACGAGGAGGCTCTGGCCGGGCTTCAGCCACCCCCGGTCCTTCAGCGCGTAGTAGCTGGTGCCGTAGGTCATGATGAAGGCCGCGGCCTCGTCGAACGGCATCGAGTCGGGGATCTTGATCAGCCGCCCGGCCTCCAGCGCCAGCTCCTCGACCATGCCGCCGCAGGTGATGTTGGCCAGCACCCGGTCGCCCACCTTCACGCTGGTGACGCCCTCGCCGACCTCCTTGACCACGCCGGAGAGCTCGGCCCCGGGCGCGAACGGCCGCGGCGGCTTGAACTGGTACTTGTCCTCGATGATCAGTACGTCGGGATAGTTGACGCCCACCGCCTTGACGCTGACCACCACCGAGCCGGGCTTGGCCTTCGGGCTCGGGATGTCTTCCAGCACCAGAGTCTCCGGCCCGCCGACCGCCTTGCTGAGCAGCGCCTTCATCGATCCACTCCCATCCGACGTTTCCCTTCGCGGCCCGCGACGCTATCGGAAGCGGCGCGCGCAAGGAAGGTCGAGGAGCCGGCATGGCGAACAAATGTTTGAGTCTGGTGATCCACGGCGGCGCCGGGGCGATGGCCGACCGCGACTACGGGACCGAGCTGGACCACATGCGCGGCCTGATCGAGGCGGGGCGCGACCGGCTGAAGGCCGGCGCGGCGGCGATGGACGTGGTGGTGGAAACCCTCCAGGCGCTGGAGGCCTCCGGCATGTACGTCGCCGGTCGCGGCGCCTCGCCCAACACCGCCGGCCACTACGAGCTGGACGCCAGCCTGATGCACGGGCCGACCCGGCGGGCCGGCGCGGTGGCGGCGCTGCAGGGCTTCGCCTCGCCGATCCGCGCCGCCAGGGCGGTGATGGAGAAGACCCCGCACGTGCTGCTGGCCGGCGAGGGCGCGGCGGCCTTCTGCGCGGCCGAGGGGCTGGAGCGGGCCGGGCCGGAGTGGTTCAGGCCGGCGCGGGCGGCGGAGACGCGCTCGGCGCGCTCGGCGGCCGGAACCACCGGCACGGTCGGCTGCCTGGCGCTCGACGAGACCGGCGCGCTGGTCGCCGGCACCTCGACCGGCGGCACCCACGGCAAGCTCTACGGCCGGGTCGGGGACTCGCCCATCGTCGGCGCGGGGGTCTGGGCGGACGACCTGGTCGCGGTCTCCTCGACCGGCATCGGCGAGGCCTTCGTGCGCTCGGTGGCGGCCGCGCAGCTGGCCTGGCGCATGCGCCTCGCCGGCCAAAGCCTCGGCGAGGCCGCCGACGCGGCCCTGGCCGACGTCAAGGCGCTGGGCGGCTGGGGCGGCCTGATCGCGCTCACCGCCAAGGGCGAGATCGCCATGCCCTACAACAGCCAGGGCATGAAGCGCGCGGCGCTGCACCCGGACGGCCGGGTGACGTCGGAGGTGTTCTAGCCGCTCAGATGGCCCGCGCCCCGTACTGCCGGTTCAGCTTGCGCATGCCGCCGAGCCAGCGGTCGTAGTCGGCGGTCTTGCGGCGCATGTACTCCAGCACCTGCGGGTGCGGCAGCACCAGGAAGGTCTCGGCCTCGATGGCGCGCACGCAGGCCTCGGCCGCGTCCTCCGGCTCCAGCATGCCGTCGACGCTGGCGACGCCGTCGGGGTTGCCAGCGGTCATCGCCGTGCGCACCGCCTGCGGGCAGAGCACGCTGACCTTGATGCCCGCGTCGCCGTGGGTGATCGACAGCCACTCGGCCAGCGCCACGGCGGCGTGCTTGGTCACCGCGTAGGGCGCCGAGCCGACCTGGCTGAGCAGGCCGGCGGCCGAGGCGGTGTTGAGCAAATAGCCGCCGCCGCGGGCGGCCATGCGCGGCACCATGTGCCGCGCCGCCCAGACGTGGGCCATGACGTTGATGTCCCAGATCCGCTGCCAGCCCTCGTCGGCGACCTCCGCCCCGCCGCCGATGCCGATGCCGGCGTTGGAGCAGAAGAGATCGATCGGCCCGTTCTCGGTCTCGACCGCCTCGATCATCGACGCGATGTCCGCCTCGTGGGCGACGTTGGTGGTGAAGGCCCGCCCGCCGACCTCTTTGGCGGTGGCCGCGACGCCCTCGGCGTTGATGTCCGAACACACCACCAGCTTCGCGCCCTCCCTGGCGAGGCGCTGCGCCAGCGCCCGCCCGATGCCGCTCGCCGCGCCGGTGACCACGACGATCCTGTCCTTGATTTCCATGCGATCCTCCCGTTTGCGCCGTTCTCCCCCCTCCGCTCTCCCCCGCGCAAGCGGGGGCCCAGGCTTTTTCTGCGGGCCTGGCGCTTTACGATAAAACCCCTGTGGTCCCCGCCCGCGCGGGGAACGGCGGGTTGGGAGTCAGGCATGCCGGAATTTCGCATGATCGACGTTGGCGAACTGAGCCTGCGGGTCGCCGTCGAGGGCTCAGGCCCGCTGGTGCTGATGGTGCACGGGTTTCCGGAGTCCTGGTACTCGTGGCGCCATCAGCTGGGGCCGGTCGCCGCGGCCGGCTTCACGGCGGCGGCCATCGACGTGCGCGGCTACGGCGGCTCGGACAAGCCGCCGGCGGTGGCCGACTATGCGATGGCGCACATGGTCGCCGACGTCGCCGGGGCGATCCGGGCGCTGAGCCCCGAGGCGCCGGCGGTGATCGTCGGCCACGACTGGGGCGCGCCGATCGTCTGGAACACCGCGCTGACCCGCCCCGACGTCGTGCGCGCCGTCGCCGGCCTCTCTGTGCCCTACACAGGCGTGCCGGCCCGCTCTTTCCGCGAGGTGTTCGAGCAGGCGTTCACTGCCCGCGGCCGGTTCTTCTACCAGCAATACTTCCAGGCCGAGGGCGTCGCCGAGGCGGAGCTGGAGGCGGACGTCCACAACTCGCTGCGGCGGTTCTACTACGCGATCAGCGGCGACGCGCCGGAGGGCAGCTTTCCCGACAAACCGCTGGGCGAGCCGCTGCTGGCCGGCCTGGCGGACCCCGATCCCTTTCCCGCCTGGCTGACCGCCGAGGACCTCGACTACTACGCCGGCGAATTCGAGCGCTCCGGCTTCCGCGGTCCGCTGAACCGCTACCGCAACCACGACGCCGACTTCGCCTGGTTGCAGCAATTCAAGGACCGCCGGATCGAACCGCCCGCCCTCTTCATCGGCGGCGAGCGCGACCCGGTGCTGGCGATGATGGGCCGCACGGATTTCGCCCTGCTGATGAAGGCGCAGGTCCCGGACTTGCGCGGCCACGACGTGCTCCCCGGCTGCGGCCACTGGACCCAGCAGGAGCGCCCGCGCGAGGTGAACGAGCGGCTGGTGGCGTGGCTAAAGGGGCTGTGAGGTTGCGCGTGGTTCGAGACGCCCGCTGGCGCGGGCTCCTCACCATGACGAAGAAGAGTGTGGCTCAACAAAGCTCGTCATGGTGAGGAGCGCTCGGCAGAGCGCGTCTCGAACCACGCACCCGCTCGACGGGGCCCCTTGGCGCATCGCGCCGGCGCACCCCATCTGCTAGGACCCGCGCGACATCCCCCCTTCCCGATCAAGTCCTTGAGCACCCGCCCACTCAACCTCACCGGCCTCACCCGCGAGCAGCTGCGCGAGGCGCTTGTCGACGCCGGCGTGGCCGCGCCGGAGAAGGCGCGGATGCGCGCCGGGCAGGTCTGGCGCTGGATCCACCACTATGGGCTGACCGACTTCGCGGCGATGACCGACATCGCCAAGCAGACCCGCGCCACCTTGGCCGAGCGCTTCAGCCTCGCTCGTCCGGAGATCGCCGAGCGCCAGCAGAGCGCCGACGGGACGATCAAGTGGCTGATCCGCTTCGGCCCCGGCGTCGAGGTGGAGACGGTGTTCATCCCGGACGTGGCGCGCTCGGGCGCGCTCTGCGTCTCCAGCCAGGTGGGCTGCACGCTGAACTGCAGCTTCTGCCATACCGGCACCCAAGGGCTGGTGCGCAACCTGACGGCGTCCGAGATCGTCGCCCAGGTGCAGGTGGCCCGCGACGACCTCGGCGAATGGCCGACCGCGAACGAGGACCGGCGGCTCTCCAACGTCGTCTTCATGGGCATGGGCGAGCCGCTCTACAATCTGGATGGCGTCGCCGCGGCCCTCGACATCATCTCCGACAACGAGGGCATCGCCATCTCGCGGCGGAAGATCACCGTCTCGACCTCGGGCGTCGTGCCGCAGCTGGCGGCGCTGGGCGAGCGCACCGGGGCGATGCTGGCGATCAGCCTGCACGCCACCCGCGACGCGCTGCGCGACGCCCTGGTGCCGGTCAACCGCCGCTATCCGATCGCCGAGCTGATGGCCGCCATCCGCGCCTATCCCGGCCTCTCGAACGCGCGGCGGGTCACCTTCGAGTATGTGATGCTGAAGGGCGTCAACGACACGCCGGCCGACGCGCGGGCGCTGCTGAAGCTGATCGCCGGCATCCCGGCCAAGATCAACCTGATCCCGTTCAACCCCTGGCCCGGCGCGCCCTACGAATGCTCCGAGCCGGCGGCGATCGAGGCGTTCGCGGCGATCCTCAAGCGGGCCGGCTACGCCTCGCCGGTCCGCCGCCCGCGCGGCCGCGACATCCTCGCCGCCTGCGGCCAGCTCAAGTCCGAGAGCGAGAAGCTGCGGGCGCGCGAGCGCCGGCGGCTCGCCGTCTCAGCCTCCTAGGCGCGGGCGCGCCAGCAGCGCGGCGACCTTGGCGGCGATGTCGTTCAGGGCCGTGTTGACGTCCGGCGTGCGGCGCAGGATGTCGCTGAAGGCGCGCAGGTCCTTCAGCGAGATGCGCTTGATGTGCGAGTCGCGCGCCCACTCCATGCCGATCACCTGGCCGAGGCGGCAGGTGCGGTTGATGAGGGCCGCGCGCTGGGCCGGGGCGGCGTGCTGGGCGACGTAGGTGACCGTGGTCATCCAGTCGGGTGAGCCCGGCAGGCAGAAGCTGTGGGTGCCGGCGCAGTCGCCGGTCCAGAATCGGACGTACCAGGCCCGGTGCTCGGCGTTGTCGAAGCGCAAGGCGCCCATCGGCGTCGCGACGCCGGAGCAGGCCTGATAGACCTGGGACGGCTGCGCCAGGGCCGCCATCGGCCAGATCCACAAAAGCGCGGCCAGCCCCGCAAGCCCTCTCAATCCCCGGGTCCTCGTCGATGCGCCCCCCGCGCTGGCCAAGTGGTGCATACCGGGCGGCCCAATTGCAAGCGGGGCCGCGCCGGCGCGGGATTCCACCCGGCGGCGAAGCCTTGTCCCGGCCGGCGCTCGGCGTGCTAAGGGGCGCGCCGATGGGCCTCACCTTCCAGTCCCCGGAGCTGGACGCCTGGGCGAGCGGCTTTCCGCTACTGCTGGCGCACGTGGCGGTGACGCTGGCGATCTTCGCCGGCGGCGCGGCGCTCTACGCCCTCCTGACCCCGCATCGCGAGATCCAGCTGATCCGCGACGGCAACCCGGCCGCGGCGCTCTCGTTCGGCGGGGTGCTGCTGGCGCTGGCGCTGCCGCTGGCGTTCTCGCTGGCGGCCTCGACCTCGACGATGGAGATACTGCTCTGGGGCGTCGCCACTGTGGTGGTGCAGCTGTTCCTGTTCTGGCTGACCGACCTGGTCTTCTACGGGCTGCCGCAGCGGATCCGCGAGGGCGACGTCGCCGCGGCGGCGCTGATGGCGGCGGCCAGGCTCTCGGTCGGCGCCATCCTCGCGGCCGCCGTCACGGGCTGAGGCGGCGATGAGCGGCCTGCGACGTCCCGGCTGGCTGGTCTACCCCCTGCTCCTGGCGCTGCTGCTGGTGACGGCGCTCGGGCGCCGCGAGCACGCCGACGCGCCGCCCCCGCCGCCGCCGCTCTCGAGCGCCGAGCGCGCGGCGCTGGCCCCGGCGGTGTCGATCGACCCGGCGGCGCTGGTGCGCGTGCGCCCGAAGGCGGGCCTCTACCGCGGCGCGGCCGTCTCGGTCGGCGACGGCGGCTTCTGGCTGACGGCGCAGGACGCGCTTGCCGGCTGCGCCCGCCCCGCGGTGATGGTCAGCGACACCGACGGCCTCGCCGCCCGGGCCGGGCCGGGCGCGGGCGGGGCCGTGGTGCTGACGACGGCCAGGGGCGCGCCGGCGTTGCCGCTGGTGCTCGCCGAGCCGAAGCCCGGCTCGCTGGCCTTCGTCGGCGGCTACCCGCGTGGGCGCTCCGGCGAGCTGGCGCTGCGGTTGCTGGGGCCCGAGACGCTGGCGCGGCGCGACCGCTCGCGCCGCAGCCTGCCGGTGCTGGCCTGGGCCGAGATCGGCCGCACCGACGGCCTGGCCGGCTCGCTCGGCGGCGGCCTGGTCGGCGCGCCGGCGCTGGACGGGGAGGGCCGCATCGTCGGCGTCGCGCTGGCCGAGGCGCCGCGGCGCGGGCGGCTCTACACCACGACGCCCGCCGCACTCGGCGAGGCGCTGGCGCGCGCCAAGGCGCCGTGGCCGCCGGCGCAGGCGGCCGGCGCCGCCTTCACGGTGCAGAACTACGGCCTCGCCGCCGACGACCTGCGCCGCGCCCTGCGCATCGCGCCGGTGGCCTGCCTGCGCGGCTGAGGGGCCGGCGCCAGGGTGACCGCGCGGCAGCGTTGACCACGCCCCGCAAGCGGCGTTGAGGTGCGGCCGTCGACCTTCCGGGAGCCTGCGATGAAGTCCGCCGTCTGTGAGATGCTGGGGATCGAGTTCCCGCTGTTCGCCTTCAGCCACTGCCGCGACGTGGTGGCGGCGGTGAGCCGCGCCGGCGGCTTCGGCGTGCTGGGCGCCACCGGCCACACGCCGCAGAGCATCCACGCCGAGCTGAAGTGGATCGACGAGCACGCGGGCGGCAAGCCCTACGGCATCGACATCCTGGTGCCGGAGAACATGGCGACCGCCGGCGAGCGCGGCGTCACCTACAACTCGCTGAAGACCCGCGTCCCCGACGAGCACCGCCGCTTCGCCGCCGACCTGCTGGCCAACGCCGGCATCGAGCTGCAGCTGCTGGAGGTCTCCGACGACCGCCCGCAGCCGTTCGACCCGGAGACGGCGCTGCGCACCCTGGAGGCGGCCTTCGAGCACCCGATCAAGCTGATCGCCAATGCGCTGGGCGTGCCGCCGCCGGAGATGATCGAGATGGGCAAGGCCCACGGCGTGCCGGTGGCGGCGCTGGTGGGGGCCAAGGAGCACGCCATGCGCCAGGTGGCGGCCGGCGTCGACCTCTTAGTGGTGCAGGGCACCGAGGCCGGCGGCCACTGCGGCGAGGTCACCACCATGGTGCTGGTGCCGGAAGTGCTGAAGGCGATCAAGCCGATCCGCGACGTGCCGGTGCTGGCCGCCGGCGGCATCATGAACGGCAGCCAGATGGCCGCCTGCATGGCCATGGGCGCGGCCGGCGTCTGGACCGGCTCGGTGTGGCTGGCGACCACCGAGAGCGAGACCTCGGAGATCTTCCGCGAGAAGATGATCGAGGCCTCCAGCCGCGACGCCGTCCGGGTCAAGACCCGCACCGGCAAGCCGGCCCGCCAGCTCCGTTCGGCCTGGACCGAGGCCTGGGAGCGCAGCCCCGCCAGCCCGGGCGCGCTGCCGATGCCGCTGATGAGCCTGGTCTCAGAGACGGCCCTGCGCTCGGTCAACCGGGCCGCCGAAGCTGGCAACCCGAAGGCCCGCGAGATGGTCACCTACTTCGTCGGCCAGGGCGTCGGGCTGATCGACAGCGTCCGCTCGGCCACCCAGGTGGTGCAGGACTTCAAGGCCGAGTTCCTGGAGGCCGTCGAGCACATGAACGCCCTGCTGGAGGACTGACGCCGCGCCGCCGCGTCCGAAGGCCCCATTCACAAGCCGCGCCGGCCTTGCTCTAGTGCGCCGGTCCCAGGGGGGTCTGTCGGGGGCGTATGGTGGGGCTGGAGCTGGCCGACGTCGGGGCGGCGTTGCAGGCGGCTGCGGACGGCGGCCAGCCGGGCGCGGCGCTGATCGACGCGTGGCCGCTGCTCAACGACGACGATCCGCGCTGGCGGGCGCTGGTGGACGACGTCACCGCGGCCGCGGGGCGGCTGCATCCGTCGGTCGGGGTCGCGGCGCGGATCCATCCTGACGCGGCCGGGGCGGCGCTGGTCGACCGGCGCTGCCGGCTGCGCCGCGCCGACGCGCGCTTCCAGGCCTGGGTCGGCGAGCCGGCCGCCTCCGCCGACTGCCGGCGGCTGGTGGCCCGGGCGCTGGCCGGCGAGCCGGCGATCGGCCTCGTCACCGCGCCGGACGGGCGGGTGGCGCCGGTGTTCGCCCGCCGCGCCGCCGCGGGCGGTCCCTGGGCCTCGCTGACCGGCCCGCTGGCGGCCGGCCCGGCCCTCGACGACAGCGTGCTGCTGGTGGCCTTCGCGCCGTCGAAGTCGTCGGCGCTGGCGGCGCGGGCGAGCGCGGCGCTGGGCCTGACGCCGCTGGAGGCCAGGGTGGCCGAGGCGCTGCTCGACGCGCCCAACCTCGCCGTCGCCGCCGACGCCATCGGCGTGGGCCGCGAGACCGCCAAGGACGCGCTGGCCCGGGCGGTGCGCAAGGCCGGGGTGCGGCGAGCGCCGGAGCTGGTGGCGCGGCTGGTGGACCTCACCTTCGAGTCGGGGCGGGAAACCGGCGAGAACCTGTCGCTGCTGCGCCAGGCGCTGGTGCTGAGCCCGGCCGAGGCGCGGGTCGCCGGGGCGATCGCCCGCGGCGGTGAGGCCCGGGAGATCGGCGAGCGGCTGGGGCTCTCCGAGGAGACGGTGAAGAGCTACCGCCGCTCGATCTACGCCAAGACCGGCGTCGCCCACGCCCGCGACCTGCTGCGGCTGATCTCGGAGGTCGGCGAGCTCGACCACCTGGCCTCGGTCGCCGAGGTGACGCCCGACCAGCCGGGCGCGCAGGAGCGCCTCAGGGTGATCGTGGTCGACGGCCGCCGCGTCGCCTTCATCGACTACGGCCCGGCCAGCGGCGCGCCGCTGCTGGTCGGCCACGGCTTCACCACCGGGCGGCTGATGCCCCGCCAGCTGCTCGCCCGCTTCCAGGCCGCAGGCATGCGAGTGATCATCCCGCAGCGCCCCGGCTTTGGACTGACCGACCCGGCCGAGGGCGACTTCCTCACCACCTCGTCCGGCGACCTCGCCGCCATCCTCGACAGCCTGGGCTACGAGGCGGCGCGCGGCCTCTACCGCGACGGCGGCGTCTCCACCCTGGTCACCTTCGCCCAGCGCTTCCCGGGCCGGATGCAGCGGGCGCTGCTGATGAACCCGCGCACGCCGCGCTGGGCCCGCCCGCCACCCGCCGCGCCGATGAGCGCCGTCTCGCGGATGCTGCTCGACCGGCCGGCGCTGATCGAGCCGTTCGCCGAGATGCTGCGCCGGCAGACCCGCAGCGACGCGCTGGCGGCGATGCTGAAGCGCGCCTGCGCCGGCTGCGAGATCGACCGCCGGCTGATCGAGGACCCGGAGATCCTGCGTGAAATCGTCCGCGACGCGCAGGGGCTGATGGCCCGCTCGGTGCGCGGCTTCGTCGACGAGCAGCGGGTCTACGCGGCCGGCTGGAGCCCGCCCGGCCTCGACCCCGCCGGGTCCTGGACGGTGATCTGGTCGGGCGAGCTGGCGCCGAATCCGGACCTGCGCCCCTGGTCCGGCCTGCCGAACCTGAAGACCGCCGTCATCGAGGGCGCCGGCGGCCTGATGGCGATCTCTCACCCCGACGTCCTGGTCTCCCGGCTGGCCTGACCCGCGCGGCCCCCCAAAAGGGGGGAAGGCCCGCCGCGGCGCCGATGCTCTCTGGACCGCGGACGGCCGGCGATGCGCCGGCGCCGCGGAGGCGGACGCATGAACATCTTCTTCCTCATCGCCGGGCTGATCGTGGTCGGCGTCGGCCTGCTGCGCCAAGCGATCAAGCAGGGCGCGGGCAAGAAGGCGCAGGCCTGGCCGACGACGCAGGGCGTGGTGGTCTCGTCGTCGGTGACCAAGGTGCCGATGGGCCAGAGCAGCATGCTGACGCCGGCCGTGCTCTACAGCTACGAGGTGGGCGGGGCGAAGCACGAGAGCGCGGCGTACCGGCTGGGCGCGCCGCCGATGTTCAACACCCCGGCCAAGGCCGAGGCCGCCGCGGCGAAGTATCCGGCCGGCTCCCAGGTCACGGTCCACTACGATCCCGGCAAGCCGGACAGCTCGGCGCTCGAGCTGAAAGTGGGCGACGGCTACATCGGGCTGATGATCTACGCGTTCGGCGCGACCTTCATCTGCTTCGGCCTGCTCGGCCTGGTCCTGCGCTTCTGAAGCGCCGTGAACGGACAATCTTGGGAGGTATCATGCGTAGTCGGATGATGACGGCCGGCGGCCTCGCGGGACCGCCGTCCCGCGGCCAGTCGGCGCCGCGCCGCCCAGCTACGTCTTCATCAGCTACTCCAGCAAGGACAAGCCCACGGCTGACGCGGTCTGCGCGTCGATCCTGCAGGCCATCAGCGGCGCCCGGGCCTGCGTGCTGAGCTTCTCGGCCTCGGCCAACAACTCGCCGCAGGTGCGCCGCGAGATCGAGCGGGCCGTGCACAACGAGGCGCCCCCGTTCCGCATCGAGGACACGGCGCCGAGCGAGAGCCTGGAGTACTTCATCTCCACCCCACACTGGCTCGACGCCATCACCCCGCCCCTGGAAGCCCACGCCCAGCGCCTGGCGGAAAGCGTGCTGGCGCTGCTCGGCGAGCCGCCTGGCGAGGGGCGGGGACCGTAGATTCACCGTATTCTACGGGCGCCGGCTATCCGCGTTCGTGCGGGTAGGCCGAACGCCCATCCCCCATTGCCATGTCATCCCGGAGACCCTCAGCGCCTTCGCGGGAAGCAGATCCCGGATGAGTCCCGCCTGACGGCGGGCTCTCCGGGACGACATTGTAAGGATCGAAGCGTGGTGGAACCGTTCGTGTGGTTCGTGGACAAATAGAAGAAACTGCCAACCACCTCGCAGTCCGACCGTAGATTC
>DASXEN010000189.1:0-26608 GCA_036490095.1 Caulobacteraceae bacterium | reverse complement strand
GATGGTGGCCAGCATCTTGCCGCGGCCCTCGATGATCCCGGTGGTGGTCAGCGAGTTCCAGAGCGGCTGGGTGACGCCGTGCTGCAGCAGCAGCTTCATCTGCGCCAGGTTCGGGTAGTGGGGCGCCGAGAGCAGCCGCGTCGAGGCGTCGATCAGCTCGCCGCCCCTGGCCTTCAGGGCGTCCTGCCAGGCGTGGATGGCCGGCCAGCGGCCGAGCGTGCGGGGCGAAACGTAGGTCCCGGCCGCGTCGTAGCCGCCGTGCAGGCGGCGGCTCCCGAACATGTTGGGCCGCGCGAAGGGATGGTCGGCGAGTATCTCGTCGGTGGAATAGATCAGTTTCATCAATGGCTTCCTTGAAATGCCCGGCCGACCTCAAGAGCCGATCAGGGATCGTGGCGGCGACGGATCGCGCAGGGCGAAGATGTCGTCGAACCGGCGCCGCACCCCCTCCATATTCTCCGAATGGGTCAGAAGGTAGAACTGGCCGGCGAGGATCGCCTCGGCGACCTTCTCGCCCACCTCGCGCGGCGCCATGCCGCCCTCCTTGAACCGCGCATCCATCGCCGCCACCGCGGCCTGCCGGGCCGCGTCCGGCGCATCGGCGGCGTCGGTCAGCTCGCCGGGCCGGTTGCGGGCCGAGGTGATGATGTTGGTGGCGATCATGCCGGGGCAGAGCAGGGTGACGCCGATGTCGGCGCCGGCCGCCTTCAGGTCGTGGAACAGGCCCTCGGTCAGCCGCGCGACGGCGTGCTTGCTGACGCCGTAGATCGAGCCGGCGCCGGTGGTGAGGCCGAGGATCGACGAGGTGTTGACGATGTGGCCTGCCTCGCCGTGGGCGATCATCCGCGGCGTGAAGGCCCTGAGGCCGTGGACCACGCCCCAGAAGTTGACCCCCATCACCCAGTCCCAGTCCTTCTGCGACTGGGCCCAGATCGGCCGCGGGCCGCCGCTCCCTGAGACCCCCGCGTTGTTGCAGAGCACGTGGACAGGGCCGAAGCGCGCCTCGGCGGCGTCCGCCAGCGCGTCCACCGCCTCGAACGAGGCGACGTCGACCACGAACGGCGCGACCTCGAAGTTGGCGCGGGTCAGCCGGTCGGCTTCCCGCTCCAGCGCCTCGCGCTCGACGTCGGCCATCGCGACCTTCATGCCGCGGCTGGCGAACGCCTCGGCCATCCCCAGCCCGATGCCGCTGGCCGCGCCGGTGACGACCGCCACCTTGCCTTCGAGGGACTGCATGGCCGCCGCCCCTTACGCGTCGAACACGATCACCGAGCGGGCGATGGCGCCGGTCTTCATCTCGGCGAACGCCTCGTTGATATCCTCCAGCCTGATCCGGCGGCTGATCATCTCGTCCAGCTTCAGCTTGCCCGACAGGTAGAAGTCGACGTAGCGGGGCATGTCGACCGGGAAGCGGTTGGAGCCCATGGCCGAGCCCTGGATGCGCTTCTCGCCCAGGAAAGCCGCGCCCATCAGCGAGATGGTCTGGCCCACCGGGATCATGCCGATGACGTTGGCCGTGCCGCCGCGGCGCAGCATGTTAAAGGCCTGTTCGGCGGTCCTGGCGAGGCCGATGGCCTCGAAGCTGTGGTGCACACCGCCGCCGGTCATCTCCATCACCGCCTTCACCGCGTCGGTCTCGGCGGCGTTGATGAAGTCGGTCGCGCCGAACTGGCGGGAGATGTTGTCCTTGGCCGGGGTGGTGTCGATGGCGATGATCCGCCCGGCCCCGGCGATGGCCGCGCCGTTGATCGCCGAGAGCCCGACGCCGCCGCAGCCGATCACCGCCACGGTCTCGCCCGGCCGCACCTTGGAGGTGTGGATCGCCGCGCCGACGCCGGTGGTGACGCCGCAGCCGATCAGCGCCGCGCGGTCGAGCGGCATGTCTTTGCGGATCGCCGTGCAGGCGTGCTCGTGGATCAGCATCTGCTCGGCGAAGGACGAGAGGTTGAGGAACTGGTTCATCGGGCCACCGGCCTGGGGCCCGCCGGCGCCCTGGCTGAGCCGCGGCGTCTCGACCTGCCGCACCTCGGGGCTGCGGCACAGCGACATGCGCCCGCCAAGGCAGTCCTCGCAGTGGCCGCAGAACACCGAGAGGCAGGTGATCACGTGGTCGCCCACCTTCACCGTGCGCACGTCGTCGCCGATCGCCTCGACGACGCCGGCGCTCTCATGGCCGAGCACCACCGGCATCTGCGCCCGGTAGCTGCCCTCGATGAAGTGCAGGTCCGAGTGGCAGACGCCCGCCGCCGCGGTGCGGATCAGCACCTCGCGCGGCCCGGGCTTGCGCACCGCCACATCCTCGATCTGCAGCGGCTTGCCGACTTCACGCAGCACTGCGGCTTTCATCGCATTCCTCCTGCACGCCCCCTCCGCCACTTCGTGCTCCTCCTCCGCCGGCGGGGGAGGAGAAGCGTGAGCGGCCTTTAAGCGTCGAAAGTGATCACCGAGCGGGCGATCGAGCCGGTCTTCATCTCGGCGAAGGCGTCGTTGACGTCCTCCAGCTTGATGCGGCGGCTGATCATGTCGTCGAGGTTGAGCTTGCCGGAGAGATAGAAGTCCACCAGCCGCGGCATGTCGACCGGGAAGCGGTTGGAGCCCATCAGCGAGCCCTGGATGCGCTTCTCGCCCAGGAAGGCCGCGCCCATCAGGGTGACGGTCTGGCCGATCGGGATCATGCCGATGACGTTGGCGGTGCCGCCGCGGCGCAGCATGTTGAAGGCCTGCTCGGCGGTCTTGCCGAGGCCGATGGCCTCGAACGAGTGGTGCACGCCGCCGCTGGTCAGCTCCATCACCGTCTTCACCGCGTCGGTCTCGGCGGCGTTGATGAAGTCGGTGGCGCCGAACTGGCGGGAGATGTTGTCCTTGGCCGGCGAAGTGTCGATGGCGATGATCCGGCCGGCGCCGGCGATCGATGCGCCGTTGATCGCCGCCAGCCCCACGCCGCCGCAGCCGATCACGGCCACCGTCTCGCCCGGGCGGACGCTGGAGGTGTGGATCGCCGCGCCAACGCCGGTCATCACCCCACAGCCGATCAGGCAGGCGCGGTCGAGCGGCATGTCCTTGCGGATGGCGACGCAGGCGTGCTCGTGGATCAGCATCTGCTCAGCGAACGACGACAGGTTGAGGAACTGCTGCATGGTCTTGCCGCCCTGCGTCAGCCGCGGGGCGTCGGACTGCTCGCGCCGCACTTCGGGGCTCTGACACAGCGACATGTGGCCGGTGAGGCAGTGCTCGCAGTGGCCGCAGAAGGCCGAGAGGCAGGTGATCACGTGGTCGCCCACCTTCACGGTGCGCACTTCCGAGCCCACCGCCTCGACGACGCCGGCGCTCTCGTGGCCGAGCACGGTCGGCAGCGGGTAGGGGTAGGAGCCCTCGAAGAAGTGGACGTCGGAGTGGCAGACGCCCGCGGCGACGGTGCGGATCAGCACCTCGTGCGGCCCGGGCTTGCCGATCTCGACGTCTTCGATCTGAAGCGGCTTGCCCACTTCGCGCAGAACGGCGGCCTTCATCGAACTGGTCTCCCTAAGATCATCTTGGCGGCCGCCCCACGTCGGCGCCGCACTGGCTTATCGCCGTTAAGACAGCCTCTCGCCAAGCGGAATTCGCCTGTTGACACGCGCCCGGCGTTGACCTTTGCCTCGATCGGGGGCTTGAGGACGTGAATGACCATGCACAGGCTTCTGGGCGCCCTCCTGGCGCTCACCGCGCTCGCCGCCTGCGAGGAGGTCCCCTTCGGACCGGCGCCATCGCCTCCGCCCCGCGTCTACGCCCCGCCGCCGCCGCCGTCGGCCCCGCCGGACAGCTTCCGCGAGTCCGACTTCGCCTGGTCGACCGCGGCGGGGGCGAGCCGCGTCAGCGGCGTGCTCGCCTATCACGGCGCCGGCCGCTACAGCTGCCAGAGCGTGCTGCTGGCGCCGGAGACGCCGTGGAGCCGGGCGCGGATGCAGGTGCTCTACCTGTCCGACACCGCCGCCGACGTGCCGGCCGACGAGGCCCGCGCCCGCACCCCGCCGGAGCACGGCGCCCAGTACGCCAGGTTCGTGCGCCAGGCGCCCTGCGATGCGGCCGGCCACTTCACCTTCGCCGGCTTGCCGAGCGGCCCCTGGTTCCTGATCACGGTCGCGACGCCCGCCTCGGGCGGGACCAAGATCGCCATCATGCGCCGGGTGGAGACGCACGGCGAGGCGGTGCGGGTGGCGCTGCGCTAGCCTGGCGCGGACGGCGGTCGGGGAAGCGATGACGTTCCAGGACATCCTCTACGCCGTGGACGGCGCCGTCGGCGTCATCACCCTCAACCGGCCGAAGTACCGCAACGCCCAGGGCTACCGGATGCTCGATGAGATCGACGCCGCCTTCGATCTGGCGCGCGCCGACGAGGCCGTGCGGGTGGTGCTGGTGCGCGGCTCGGACGGGGTCTTCTCCACCGGCCACGACCTCGGCACGCCGGAAGGCGCGGAATATCGGCGAAACCTCGGCGCCAGGCCCGGCATCCAGACCTACGACCAGTTCAAGAAGTACAATCTCGACCTGCTGCTGAAGTGGCGCAACTTTCCCAAGCCGACGGTGGCGATGGTGGAGGGCTACTGTATCTACGCCGGCTGGATGCTGGCGGCGGCGATGGACGTGATCTTCGCCGCCGAGACCGCCGAGTTCCTCGGCGGCTTCGTCGAGTACAACACCATCCCCTGGGACATCGGTGTGCGCCGCGCCAAGGAGCTGGTGTTCGAGAGCCGCTTCATCAGCGCCGCCGAGGCGGCCGGCTACGGCCTGGTCAACCACGTCTACGCGCCGCCCGACCTGGAGCGCGAGACCCTGGCCTGGGCCCGGCGCGTCGCCGAGAACAGCCCCGAGGCGCTGCGCATGGCCAAGATCCAGATGAACAAGGCCCAGGACGCGGCCGGCTTCACCAACGCCGTCGAGGACAGCCTCGGCGACTACCAGGCAATGATGCACATGCCCGGCCTGCAGATGCGGCTGGAAGGCGAGCGCCGCCTGGCGACGGTGGACCTGGCGGTGAAGGGCAGGCGCGGCGAGCGCTTCGGGCAGACCTAGCTTTCCTTCTCCCCTTGCGGGAGAAGGTGGCGCGAAGCGCCGGATGAGGGGTTGACGGGCGCTTGCGGCTTAGCATCCCGCAGGCAAATCCCCGAGTTCAGCGCGACCCCTCATCCGTCGGGCTCCGCCCGCCACCTTCTCCCGCAAGGGGAGAAGGACACAAGATCAGGAGCTCCGATGCCCGACCCCTTCCGCGCCATTCGCCTCTTCAAGACCGACGCCGGCCAGGAGACGCGCTTCGTCGACCTCACCGAGGCCGACCTGATGGACGGCGACGTCACCGTGCGGGTCGACTACTCGACGGTGAACTACAAGGACGGGCTGGCGCTCACCGGCAAGGCGCCGGTGGTGCGGGTGTGGCCGCTGACGCCGGGGATCGACTTCGCCGGCGTCGTCGAGAGCTCGCAAAGCCCGGACTTCACGCCGGGCGAGCGGGTGGTGCTGAACGGCTGGGGCGTCGGCGAGACCCATCACGGCGGCTACGCCGGCAAGGCGCGGGTCAAGGGCGAGTGGCTGGTGAAGCTGCCCGAGGCCATCTCCAACGCCGAGGCGATGGCGATCGGCACCGCCGGCTATACGGCGATGCTCTGCGTCATGGCGCTGGAGCGCGAGGGTGTGACGCCGCAGAAGGGCGAGGTGCTGGTCACCGGCGCGGCCGGCGGCGTCGGGTCCGTCGCCATCGCCCTCCTGGCCAGGCTCGGCTATCGCGTGGTCGCCTCTTCCGGCCGCAAGGCGACCGAGGGCGACTACCTGACCGGCCTCGGCGCCGCCGAGATCCTCGACCGCGCCGAGCTGGCCGGCCCGGGCCGCCCGCTCGGCCGCGAGCGCTGGGCCGGGGTGGTCGACGCGGTCGGCAGCCACACGCTCGCCAACGCGCTCGCCCAGACCCGCTACGGCGGCGCGGTGGCGGCCTGCGGCCTTGCCCAGGGCATGGACCTGCCGGGCTCGGTCGCGCCCTTCATCCTGCGCGGGGTGACGCTGGCGGGCGTCGATTCGGTGATGTGCCCGAAGCCGCGGCGCGATGAGGCCTGGTCCCGGCTCGCCCGCGACCTCGACCTCGGCAAGCTGGCCGCCATGCGCGTCGACGCCGCCCTGGACGACGTTCCCGCCCTCGCCACGGCCATCACCGAGGGCCAGATCCGCGGCCGCGTGGTCGTCGCCGTCAGCTAAGCTGTTCCAGGTTCACGTTTTTCCATCCCGACATGTTGGGAGCCCATCGCGCCGCCGCACGTTAATGACCCGGACGGAACGTGTAGGAGGTTCCAAATGCTTAGGATTCTGAAGGCGGGGGCCGCCGCGCTGATCGCCGCGGCATCCATCGGCGCCACGAGCACCCCGGCCATGGCGCAGCACTTTCACGGGGGCTCGCATAGCGGGTTCCATGGCGGTGGTTTCCGGGGCGGTGGCTTCCGCGGCGGCCACTTCCATCGCGGCTTCCGCGGCGGGCGCTTCGTTGGCGCTGGCCTCGCCGGCTTCGCGCTCGGCGCGGCGCTGGCCGACCCGTACTACGGCCCGTACGACGACGGCTACTATGGCGGCTGCGCCCGCCGCGTGTGGGACCCCTATTGGGGTCGCTGGGTGATCCGCGACTACTGCTAACCGGATCGTCCGCCCATCCGACAGCCCCTCGGGACGCCCGTCCCGGGGGGCTTGTCATTTCGGCGAAAGCCTGAGAAGCCGCCGGCATGACCGCCCGCTTCCCGCCACTGACCCCAGATGAGATGACGCCCGCCCAGCGCCAGGTCGCCGAGGCGATCGCGGCGGGGCCGCGCGGCGGCCTGCGCGGGCCGTTCCAGGCCTGGCTGCGCAGCCCCGAGGTCGCCGACCGGCTGCAGCGGGTGGGCGAATACCTGCGCTTCTCGTCGACGGTGCCGCGGCGGCTCAACGAGCTCGCCATCCTGATCACCGCCCGCGCCTGGGACGCCCAGTTCGAGTGGTACGCCCACCACCGGCTGGCGCTGGACGCCGGCCTCGACCCCGCCGTCGCCGCCGACATCGCCGAGGGCCGGCGCCCGGCGTCAATGCAGGCCGACGAGGCCGTGGTCTACGACTTCTGCACCGAGCTGCGCGCCACCCGCCGGGTCGGCGACGCGACCCTGGCGGCAGCCACCGCGCTGCTGGGCGAGGCGGGCGTGATCGACCTGATCGCCGTCAGCGGCTACTACGACACCGTCTCGATGACGCTGAACGTCGCCGAGGTGGCGCTGCCGGACGGCCTGCCCGACCCGCTGAAGCCGCTGGCGCGCTGAGCCGCCAACGGCTGACCCGCCGGGCGTCGCCTGTTCGTGCGATGCGGCCGCGCCTGCGCCTCCCCTAGCTTCAGCGTGCGAACGACGCGAAGTCCCGGGGAGAACGTCCATGAAGGTCTGGATCATCGCGGCCGCGGCCGCCGCCGTGCTGGCCGCCTGCGCCAAGCCCGCCCCCACCGCCAACGCGGCCACGCCCACCAACCTCGCCCAGGCGGGCGGCGGCAATACCGCCGCCTGCACCGCCGCGGCGCTGACGCCCGGCACCCAGGCGTGCAACGACTACCTCGCCGCCATGGCCCAGGCCGCCGCGGCCGGGGGCGGCGACGTGGACACGAACGCCAACGCCGCCGACATGCGCGCCCAGATCCGCGCCCAGGCCGACCAGCAGCGCGCGCAGATGCAGCAACAGATGAACGAAGCGACCCAGAACGGCCAGGGCCCCGGCTGCAAGACCACCCGCGACGCCAACAACAACGTCTCGACCGTCTGCCCCTGAATCAGGCCCTGGCCAGGGCGGCGGCGCGGCGGGCGCGGCTCTCGGCCGGCCACTGGGTCTCGTAGTCGTAGAAGATCTCGAACGCCGGCTGGTCGGCCGGGATCGACACCCACGGGACCTTGGAGCGGGTGAAGATGTGCGCGTCCGGGCGGATCGCGTCCTTGCGGTCGAGCGTGCCGGCGCGGACGAAAGCCACCTGCGTGCGCCGCCCATAGTGGCTCCAGAGCGCGACATGGCAGGTCGGGCAGCGATGGATGATCTGCCCGACGCCGCTCTCGCTGGGGATGTCGACTGCCGCCGTCTCGCCGGTGAGCTCGACCCGGTCGCGCTCGATGAGGGCGTTGATCGCGAAGGCGCTGCCGGTCTCGCGCTGGCACGAGGTGCAGTGGCAACAGTTGACGAACATCGGCGCGCCGGCGAGCCGGTAGCGCACCGCGCCGCACGCGCAGCCGCCCTGGAGGTCAGGTTCCATCCGCGAAGGCTAGCGCCCGGCGTGACAGCCGCCGTCAGCAGTGCTCCTCCCCCGAACCGAAGAGTTCGGGGGAGGTGGACCGCGAAGCGGGACGGAGGGGGCAAGCGGCCGTGGCCAAAACTCGGGCGCACGACGGTTGAGGGCCGGTTGGCCCCCTCCGTCGCGCTCCGCGCGCCACCTCCCCCGTCGTCTTCGCGACGGTGGAGGAGCGGCTACGCCGCGGCCTTCTCCTTCAGGGTCTCGTCGAACAGCGCCAGCATCTCGGTCCAGTGCCGCTCGGCCGCGCCTTCGTTGTAAACCGGCAGGTCGGGCATGGTGTAGCCGTGCTTGGCGCCCGGATAGATGGTCACCTCGTTCTTCACGCCGGCGGCGGTCAGGGCCTCGCGCAGCTTGTCGGCCTGCTCGGGCGGGAAGCCGGCGTCTTCGTCGGCGCCGGCGACCAGCACCTTGGCCTTGATCTTCGGCGCGCCGAGGTGGGGGCTGTCCGGCGCGTCGGTGGCCAGGCGCCCGCCGTGGAAGCCGGCGGCGGCGGCGATCCGGTCCGGATAGGCGGCGGCGGCGCGCATGACCACGCCGGCGCCCATGCAGTAGCCGGTGACGGCGACCGGCCCCGGCTTCACCTCCGGCTGCTTTTCCAGCCAGTCGAGCGAGGCCTTGGCGTCGATCAGCTGCTTCTCCGGATTGGTCGAGCCCATCAGCTTGCCGAACGCCTCGCGGCGCTTGGCTTCGTCGGCGAACACCTCCTTGACGTTGATCGGGTTGTAGTGGCCGGCGCGCCAGAACAGGTCGGGCAGCAGCACGAAGTAGTCGTGCCGCGCCAGCCGCTCGCCCATCTCCCAGAGCGCCGGGCGGATCGCCGGGGCGTCCATGAAGATGATCGCGGCCGGCCAGGGGCCCTCGCCGGCGGGCTGGAAGGTGAAGGCGCGGGCGTCGCCGTCGGGGGTGGGCAGGGCAATCTCTTGCATGCTGAAATCCTCCTGGAAAAATCGGTTGTGGGGCTAATTCGCCAGCAGCTCGGCGCTGGCCGACGTTACATCCGTGCAGGCCGTCAGCGCCATCGCCACCCGCAGCTCCTGGCGTAGAATCTGCAGCATGTGGGCGACGCCGGCCTCGCCTCTAGCGCCCAGCGCATAGGCCCAGGCGCGGCCGACCAGGCAGGCCCTCGCGCCGGACGCCAGCGCCTTCAGCACGTCGAGGCCGGAGCGCACGCCGCCGTCCATCAGCACCGTGACCCGGTCGCCGACGGCCTGGGCGATCGGCGGCAGGGCGCGGATCGAGGAGGAGGCGCCGTCGAGCTGGCGCCCGCCGTGGTTGGAGACCACCAGGCCGTCGACGCCGACGCCGGCCGCCTGGCGCGCGTCGGCCACGTCGAGCACGCCCTTGAGGACGATCGGCCCCTTCCAGCGCTCGCGCACCCAGGCGATGTCGTCCCAGGTGATCGAGGCGTCGAAGTTGCGGCCGATCCAGGTCCAGAACTCCACCAGCCGCTTCAGGTCCCTGGCGGAGGTTGCGACCGTGCCCAGCGTGTGCGGGCCGCCGTTCAGCTGCACGTCCCAGAGCCATCCCGGATGGGCGAGCCCGTCCATCACCTGGCCGAACCGCTGGGCGTTGGTGGTGGCCACCATGCCGTTGCGCTGGTCGCGGTAGCGGGTGCCGGGCACCGCGAGGTCGACGGTGAACACCAAGACCGGGCAGCCGGCCTCGGCGGTGGAGGCCAGCACCTCGGCCATGAAGCCGCGGTCGCGGGTCATGTAGAGCTGGAACCAGGGCGGCGCGCCGGCGGCCGCGGCCACCTCGGCGGCGGTGCAGACCCCGACGGTCGAGAGGGTGAACGGCACGCCGGCCGCCTTGGCCGCCTTCGCCGCCTGCGCCTCGCCGCGCCGTGCGTACATGCCGGCCAGCCCCACCGGCGACAGCACTACCGGCATCGAGAGCTCCTGGCCGAACAGGGTGGTCTGCGTCGACAGCCTGGAGACGTCCTGCAGCACCCGCTGGCGCAGCTTCAGGGTCCTGAGGTCGGCGACGTTGGCCGCCAGGGTCTCCTCGGCGTAGGAGCCGCCGTCGATGTAGTCGAACAGCACCCTGGGCAGCCGCCGCTTCGCCGCCTCGCGGTAGTCCGCGACGTTGGCGGGCTTCAAACAAGCCTCCTTGCGGCGGCGGAGACCGGTCGGCTACGTGTCCGCTCTCCCCCGCGGAAGCGGGGCCCCAGGCTTTTTCTGCTAGCTTCTGCGCCCCTCGACAAAACGCCTGGGTCCCCGCTTCCGCGGGGAAGAGCGGGGGGGAGGCAGAGCCTCACGTGGTCGCCTCGCGCACCTTTCGGGACGCAGTCTTGGGCGTGCCGTGGGTCGACGGCGGGGCCTTCAGGAGATCCATGGCCGCTTTGCTGACCGCCCGCGGCTCCTCCTCGAACAGCGAGGCCAGCTGCTCGGTCATCGCCCCGCCGAGCTGCTCGACGTCGACGATGGTGACGGCGCGGCGGTAGTAGCGGGTGACGTCGTGGCCGATGCCGATGGCGATCAGCTCGACCGGGCTCTTGCCCTCGATCTCGCCGATCACCTTCCTGAGGTGGCGCTCCAGGTAGTGGCCGGAGTTCACCGACAGGGTGGAGTCGTCCACGGGCGCGCCGTCGGAGATCACCATCAGGATGCGGCGCTGCTCGGGACGGCCGATCAGCCGCTGGTGCGCCCACATCAGCGCCTCGCCGTCGATGTTCTCCTTCAGGAGGCCCTCGCGCATCATCAGGCCGAGGTTCTTGCGCGCCCGCCGCCAGGGCGCGTCGGCCGACTTGTAGATGATGTGGCGCAGGTCGTTGAGCCGGCCGGGCGACGGCGGCTTGCCGCTCTTCAGCCAGTCGTCGCGGCTGGCGCCGCCCTTCCAGGCCCGGGTGGTGAAGCCGAGGATCTCCACCTTGACGCCGCAGCGCTCCAGCGTGCGCGCCAGGATGTCGGCGCAGACCGCGGCGACCATGATCGGCCGCCCGCGCATCGAGCCGGAGTTGTCGATCAAGAGGCTCACCACCGTGTCGCGGAACTCGGTGTCCTCCTCGACCTTGAACGAGAGCGGGGCGGTGGGGTCGATGATCACCCGGGTGAGGCGGGCGACGTCGAGGATCCCTTCCTCCAGGTCGAAGGTCCAGGTGCGGTTCTGCTGCGCCAGCAGCCGCCGCTGCAGCCGGTTGGCGAGGCGGGCGACCACGTTGGAGAGGTGGGCGAGCTGCTGGTCGAGGTAGGCCCTCAGCCGCGTCAGCTCCTCGGCGTCGCACAACTCCTCGGCCGAGACGATCTCGTCGTGGTGGGTGGTGTAGACCTTGTAGGCGGGCTCCGGGCGGCCCGCGTCCTTCAGGTCGGGGCGGGCGGGGCGGTCGCCGTCGCCGGTCTCCAGCTCGTCGTCGGAGGGCTCGGCGTTCTCGTCGTCCTCCGCCTCCGTCATGGTGCTTTCGGAGGTCTCGGACTCGCGGTGGGTCTTCTCGCTGTCGTCGAGGGTGGCGCTTTGCGGCGACTGCTCCTCGCCCTCGCCTTCGCCGTCGTTGCTGGCCTCGGCCTCGCCGTCCTGGCTGTCCTCGTCCTCGGCGTCCTGGTCCGGCGCGTCGGAAAGGTCGTCGCCCAGCTCCATGTCGCGGACGATGGCGCGGGCGATGCGGGCAAAGGCCTTCTGGTCCTCGATGTTGCCGGTCAGCTTGTCGAGGTCGGGGCCGGCCTTGGCCTCGACCTGGGCGCGGAAGGCGTCGACCAGCATCCGCGCGGCCGGCGGCGGCGGCTCGCCGGTCAGCCGCTCGCGGGCGATCAGCGCCAGGATGTCGGCCATCGGCGCGGCGGCCGGATCGACCAGGTGGTCGAGCCCCTTGCGCTGGATCGCCTGCTCCCAGACCGCCGCCAGGTTCTGGCGCACGCCGCCCAGGGCGTTGGCGCCGATCGCCTCGATGCGCGCCTGCTCCAGCGCGTCGTAGACCTGCGCCCCCTCGATCGACTTCGGCCGGGTGCGGCCGTGGGTGGACTCGTCGTGGTGGGCGACGCGCAGCGCCAGCTGGTCGGCGAGGCCGCGGATGCGGGTGGTCTCGGGGCCGGAAAGCTCGCGCGGCGGGTGCGGCAGCACCGCCCGGTGGCCGCTGAGGCTCGGCCCGTCGCCGGAGAACACCACCTCCAGGTCGGGCTGCTCGGCGAGCGAGCGCGCGGCGTGCGCCAGCGCCCGCTTGAACACTTCGGTGGGGGTCTCCCGCTGGCTCATACGCCGGTCTTATAGCCTCGCCGCGGGAGACGAAACCCTGGAGGGACGGAACCCTCAGCCGCCCGGCGGCGCGGTGGCGATGGGCGTCTGCGCCGCGTCGGCCTTGACCGGCTCCAGGCGCCAGGTGTGGCCGTCCGGCGCCTTGGTCTCGTACGGCCCCCTGGCCTGCGCGGCGAAGGTGACGATCGGCTGGGCGCGGGCGTCGGAGAGCACGATGCCGCCCTTGTCGTCGAGCGCCCAGGCGGCCACCGACAGCAGCGGCGGGAAGGCGCGCCGGCACGCCAGCGGCGCCTTCACCTCGAAGCCGGCGAAGCTGGTCTGGCGGGTCAGGGTGAGGGTGCAGGCGACCTTGCCGCCGACCGCGCTGAGCCGCCAGTCGCCCGAGGCGCGCGCTGCGTCATCCGTCGCATGGGCGGTTCCGCAGAGGGCGAAGGCGACGGCGATGAGGGCGGCCCGGCGCATGGCGCTCCATCCTACACCCCCAAGACGCCAAGCTTAGCGCCTTTTGGGCGGGAACGCCAATTGCCTCGCTTGCGGCCTAGAGGCGGTCGACGATGGCGGTCAGGGTCAGCGCCTGCTGGCCGGTCGCTTCGGTCAGCCGGCGGGAGATCTCGCGGGCGCCGACCGGATAGGCCTCGCCGCCGTCGGCGATCTCGCCGGAGATCTTCGCCACCTCGGCAAGCGCCATGGCCAGCATCTCGACGTGCTCGCGCGCCAGGGCGCGGGCTTCGTTCTGCAGGCGGCGGATGCGCTCGCCCGGGGACTCCGGTTCGTTGACGGACGGGAAGACGACGAGATGGCTGGCGGACATGACCTTCTGGTCCTGAAAGAAGTGCGAGGGGCGGCTCGGCGTGGTCGCTTCACATTGCGACATCGCCTCGCGTCCCAGACCAGAATACGCAAGACCGGGGCCAGTTCCGCCGGCCGGGAGGCGTTGGCCGCCACCGTGGCGATTCCGCCACGCTCGCTCGCTGCGGCCAGGCTTGCCTCGTTTACATCCCCGGCGGCGCCGGCTATGGGCGCGCCCATGATGCGTCTCGGTCAAGGCGGCTCGAACAATTCCAACGCCCGTTCCCGGGGCGCGGGATGCGTCGTGCTGGCTCTGCCGACCTAGCAGCGATCCTTCCCAAAGCCCCGCCGCGACGGCCGGGGCTTTGACGCGAAACGCCACGTCAGACCCCGACCCGTCCGGCTCCAATGCGAGACGAGACGATGACTGACCAGCCTTTTCCCGACCACCTGAGGATGCCGCCGACGCCGATCCTGGAGACGCGGCGCCTGATCCTGCGCCCGCCGCGGGAGAGCGGCATCCCGGCGACCCAGCGCCGCTTCCCGCAATGGGACGTGGTGCGCTACCTGCACGGCGAGATCCCCTGGCCTTATCCGGCTGACGGCGCGGCGCAGCACTGGACGCGGATGAGCGGCGAGATCGAGCGCCGCGAGAAGTCGCACTGGGCGATCACCCTGAGGGGCGGCGACGACGAGCTGATCGGCCTGATCTCGCTCTGGGCCGACGACGGCGAGAGCCGCGACCAGCGCGGCTTCTGGCTCGACCCGGCCTTCTGGGGCCAGGGGTTGATGACCGAAGCCGCCGACCGGGTGGTCGACTACGCCCTCGTCGAGCTGCGCTGGCCGCACCTCTGGCTCAACAACGCCGAGGCCAACCTCGCCTCGCACCGGATCAAGGAAAAGCAGGGCGCCGCCATCGTCGAGCGCACCCCGCGCCGCTACGTCTACGGCGAGGGCGTGAAGGTGACCTGGCTGCTGACGCAGGCCGCCTGGCGCAAACACCGCGGCCTGGCGGGGGAAGGTTCAGCGATCGCCGTCGGTGATGTCGGCGACGCGGCCGTCCAGGGGCTCGCCGCCGGCGGAGGAGACGATGTGGCCGGCGTCTTTCACGCCGCGCTTGGCCTGATGGATCTCCTCGGTCTTTGCCTTGGGCGTCTCGGGCGGGGTCTCAGGGCTCTTCGGGTCGGACATGACCGGCTCTCCGTAGGTTTCGCCCGCAAGCATGGCACGACCCAGCCGCCCTGTCAGCCCTGGCCGGCTGTCGTGGCCGGCTGTTGCGAAGACGCCGCCCGACAACAGCGGGCCGTTCGCGGGCGATTTCGACGCCGCTTGACATCTGAAATTAAAAATATCAATTTCAACATCAATAAAATTGATATGACGGACCGATGCCCCTCAAGGAACCCAGCGACTGGCAGGAACTGACCCGGCTCACCGGCGGACAGCCGTTCGTGGTCGAGCGGGTGCGGCTGACGGGCAAGGACATCGCCATCGAGGGCGCCTTCGCCCCGCCGCAGCTCGCCCGGCTGAGCGCCGAGGACCAGGTGTTCGTCGCCGCCTTCCTCAGGAGCCACGGCTCGATCAAGGAGATGGAGCAGATGTTCGGCGTCTCCTACCCGACCATCAAGGCCCGGCTCACCCGCATCGCCGGCAGCCTGGAATTCATCGACGAAAGCCCGGCGCCGGGCCGCGGCGAGGTGCTGGACCAGCTGGCGCGCGGCGAGATCACCGCGGAGGCGGCGATCGCCGCCCTGGAGGACGGACGATGAGCGGCGGCATGGCCATGTTCCAGTCGGAGCTGCGCTCGGCGGTGCGCGAGGCGCGGTCGACCGACGTGACCGCGCCACGATCGCGGCCGCCGGCGCGCGGCGCCAGGCGCACGAAGATCCGGCTCTGGCTGCCGCTGACGCCGCTCTGGATGTTGCTGGCGCCGTTCGCCCTCTTGCTGGCGCCGCTGCTGTGGCTGGCCCCGATGACGCGCGGCGTGAATCCCTACCGCGCCGCGTTCGCCTTCGGCGCCGCCCTCTTCTGCCTCTCCGGAACCGTGGTCGACGTCAAGACGCCCGACGCCAAGATCTCGGTCCGCATCTTCTGACCAGGAGCCGCCCCATGACCGAAGACCGCAAGCGCATCCTGTCGATGCTCGCCGACGGCAAGATCAGCGCCGACGAGGCCGAGCGGCTGCTCGACGCCCTCGGCGCCCGCAGTCCCACGGCCCCCTACGCCGCGCCGGCGCTCGGCAACCGGCCGAAGTACTTCCGCGTCGAGGTCAACGCCCACGACGGCGCGGACGGGCCGACCAAGGTCAACGTGCGCATCCCGATGCAGCTGCTGCGCGCCGGCGTGCGCCTCAGCGCGGTGATCCCGGCCGGGGCCCGCGACGAGGTCAACGCCGCCATGGCGCGCCAGGGCATCCCGCTGGACATCAACACCATCAGGCCGGAGAACCTCGAGGAGCTGATCGAGCACCTGGCCGACTTCACTGTCGACGTCGACGACAGGAACGCCAGGGTCCGCGTCTACTGCGAGTAGCCGCTGCATGGCGAACCTGCGTCCTTCGGGACGCCCGCGTTGCGGGCTCCTCAGGATGGCGAAGAAGGGGGGCCGCACCAGATTCGTCATGGCGAGGAGCGCTCGTCAGAGCGCGTCTCGAACCACGCACGATCGGCGCGCACCTTTCCCAGGGGCCTGGAACGTCAAAGATTGAACAGCGCCGGATCGCCGCCCTGGGCGGCGGTGTTGATGCTGACGGTGCGCTCGACGGCGAAGCGGGTGAGGGCGTGCGGGCCGCCGGCCTTGGGACCTGTCCCTGAGAGCCCCTCGCCGCCAAACGGCTGCACGCCCACCACCGCGCCGATGATCGAGCGGTTGACGTAGGCGTTGCCGGCCGGGACCAGCCGGCGGACCTCGTCGGCGAAGCCCTGCAGGCGGCTGTGGACGCCCAGCGTCAGGCCGTAGCGGGCGCCGGCCAGCGTCTTCGCCGCCGCCTCCAGGCCGCCGGGCGGATAGCGGACCACGTGCAGGATCGGGCCGAACACCTCGCGGGTCAGGAAGCCGACGCTGGGAATCTCGGCCAGGATCGGCGGGAAGAACAGGCCCTCCGGCGCGTCCAGGCGGCGCGCCACCCTGGCTTCGCGGGCCAGCCGGGCCGCGTGCGCCTCCAGCGCCGCCTTGGCCTCGGCGTCGATCACCGGGCCGACGTCGGTGGGCGGCTCGGCCGGATCGCCGAGCAGCAGCGCGTCCATGGCCCCGGCCAGCCCCATGATCAGCTCGTCGGCCGTCTCCTCGGGGACCACCAGCAGCCGCAGCGCCGAGCAGCGCTGCCCGGCCGAGCCGAAGGCGGAGAGGATGGCGTCGTCGATCACCTGCTCGCGCAGCGCCGTGGTGTCGACGAACATGGCGTTGAGCCCGCCGGTCTCGGCGATGAAGGGGAGGATCGGCCCGTCGCGGGCGGCGAGCTTGCGGTTGATCGCCCAGGCGGTGTCCGTGCCGCCGGTGAAGGCGACGCCGTCGCAGGCCTGGTGCGAGATCAGCGCCTGGCCGACCGCGGCGCCGTCGCCCGGCGTCAGCGCCAGCAGGCGCGGATCGAGCCCGGCGGCATGGAAGAGCCGCACGGCCGCCGCGGCGATGCGCGGCGTCTGCTCGGCGGGCTTGGCCAGCGCCGCATTGCCGGCGGCCAGCGCCGCGGCGACCTGGCCGGTGAAGATCGACAGCGGGAAGTTCCACGGGCTGATCGCCACGAAGACGCCGCGGCCATGCAGTTCCAGGGCGTTGGCTTCGCCGACGGGGCCCGGCAAGGGCCTCGCGCCCTCGAACTCGCGCTCGGCGAGCGCGCCGTAGTAGCGGCAGAAGTCTGCGGCCTCGCGCACCTCGGCGACGCCGTCGGCCAGGGTCTTGCCGGCTTCGCGCGACAGCAGCGCCACCAGCTCCGGCAGCGCCGCCTCGATGCCGTCGGCGACCTTGCGCAGCAGCCGGCCGCGCGCCGCGCCGCCGGCCGCGTCCCAGGCCGGCTGCGCCTGGCGGGCGGCGGCGAAGGCGAGGTCGATGGCCGTCGCCGTGGCGTCGGCCGGCGCCGCGGGCAGGCCGCGCGCGTCGAGGGCGGCGACGGCGCGGACGAGCGTTGCCCGCTCGGCGGCGACGCTGAGGTCGACCCCGGCGGCGCTGCGACGCTCGGGGAGCATGATGTCGCGCGGCTTGGGGATTTTCGGATGCGGGCCGGGCCGGGCGCGGACCTCGGCCAGCGGATCGCCGGCCACCGTCTCGGGCGGCACGTCCTCGTCCAGCAGGGCGTGGACGAAGGAGGTGTTGGCGCCGTTCTCCAGCAGCCGGCGCACCAGGTAGGGCAGCAGGTCCTCGTGGCCACCGACCGGGGCGTAGACCCTGAGCGGGACCTGGCCCCAGCGCGCCGCGGCGGCGGCGTGCAGCGCCTCGCCCATGCCGTGCAGCCGCTGGCGCTCGCAGCTCACCCCGCGCCGCTCGGCGAGCCGCCGCACCGCCGCCAGCGTGTGGGCGTTGTGGGTGGCGAACTGGCCGTAGAGGGCCGGGGCGGCGGCCAGCAGCCGGTCCGCGCACGCCAGGTAGGAGAGGTCGGTTGCGGCCTTGGTGGTGAACACCGGATAGTCCGGCCGGCCGCCGATCTGGGCGCGCTTGATCTCGGCGTCCCAGTAGGCGCCCTTCACCAGCCGCACCATCAGCCGCCGGCCCGAGCGGCGGGCGAGGTCGGCCACATGGTCGATCACCGCGCCGCCACGCTTCTGGTAGGCCTGCACGGCCAGGCCCAGGCCCTGCCACGCCCCCAGCGCCGGCTCGCCGGCCAGATGCTCCAGCAGCTTCAGCGAGATCACCAGCCGGTCGGCCTCCTCGGCGTCGAGGGTGAAGTTGATGTCCTGCTCGGCGGCGGCCTCGGCGAGGCGTTTCAGCCGCGGATAGAGCTCGGCGAAGACGCGCGCCGTCTGGGTGGCCTCATAGCGCGGATGCAGCGCCGAGAGCTTCACCGAGATGCCGTGGCCCTCTTCGGGCCCGGCCCCGCCGGCGGCGCGGCCGACGTGGGCGATGGCGTCGAGGTAGGCGGCCTCGTAGCGGACGGCGTCGGCCTCGGTGCGGGCGCCCTCGCCCAGCATGTCGAACGAGCAAACGAAGCCGTTGCGCGCCGCCCGCCGCAGCGCCGCCTCGATGGTGCGGCCAAGCACGAACTGGTCGCCCATCACCCCGATGGCGGTGGCGACCGCGCGGCGGATCACCGGCTCGCCCAACCGCCCGGCAAGGCCGCGCAGGAAGCCGGCGAGGTCGCGCCGCGCGCGCTCGTCCGGTTCGACCAGCCGGCCGGTCAGCATCAGCCCCCAGGTCGAGGCGTTGACGAACAGGCTGTCGGAGGCGCCGGCGTGGCTGGCCCAGTCGGCCGAGCCGATCTTCTCGGCGATCAGGGCGTCGCGGGTGGCCTCGTCGGGCGTGCGCAGCAGCGCCTCGGCCAGGCACATCAAAGCCAGGCCCTCGGGCGTCGAGAGGCCGAACTCCTGCAGGAAGCTCTCCACCACCCCCTGCCGGCGAGCGATGCGCCGCGCCTCGATCACCAGCTGCACCGCCTGCTGGCGCACCACGCCGGCGTCCGGCCCCAGTGGCTCGGCCTGCAGCAGCCTGGCGACCGCGGCGGCCTCGTCCTCGTACTTGCCCGCGTCGAGGGCGTCCCAATCGAGCGGCTTGGCGAGGGTCGGCGCGGCTTGCGGCATGGGGCGCCAGCTAGGCGCGCGGCGGCCGCTTCGCAACCCCGCAGCCGCTTCGCAGAAAAACTCGCGTGTCAGCGCGCGGCGGCGGTCCTATTCGACGTCCGCCGTCGCCGGCGCCCGCGCCGGCCTTTCCAGACCTCCGAAGAGGCTCTCCCATGCGCTATCGTCAACTCGGCCGCTCCGGCCTCTACGTCTCCGAGATCTGCCTCGGCGCCATGACCTTCGGCGGCGGCTCGGGCGGCATCTGGTCGATGATCGGCGACCTCGACCAGCAGGCGGTCAACGCGGTGATGGGCAAGGCGCTGGAGAGCGGCGTCAACTTCATCGACACCGCGGACGTCTATTCGCAGGGCGTCTCCGAGCGGCTGGTCGGCCAGTCGCTGAAGGACCTCGGCGTCAAGCGCTCCGACGTGGTGGTCGCCACCAAGGTGTTCGGCGAGATGGGCCGCGGGCCCAACGACCGCGGCGCCTCGCGCGGCCACATCATGGACGGGGTGCAGGCCAGCCTGGAGCGGCTGGGCCTGGACCACATCGACCTCTACCAGATCCACGGTAACGACCCGATCACCCCGCTCGACGAGACGCTGCGCGCCCTCGACGACCTCGTGCGCCAGGGGCTGGTGCGCTACATCGGCTGCTCCAACTGGCAGGCCTGGAAGATCGCCAAGTCGGTCGGGATCAGCGACCACAAGGGCCTCGCCCGCTTCGAGACGGTGCAGGCCTACTATTCGATCGCCGGCCGCGACCTGGAGCGCGAGATCGTGCCGATGATGGCCAGCGAAGGCGTCGGCCTGATGGTCTGGTCGCCGCTGGCCGGCGGCTTCCTCTCCGGCAAGTTCGACCGCGAGGGCGCGGGGCCGCAGGGCGCGCGCCGCACCAGCTTCGACTTCCCGCCGGTCGACAAGGAGCGCGCCTGGCCGATCATCGACGCGATGCGCGAGGTGGCCTCGGCGCACGGCGTCTCGGTGGCCCGCGTGGCGCTGGCCTATGTGCTGGCCAAGCCGTTCGTCACCACGGTGATCATCGGCGCGCGCAACACCGAGCAGCTGGAGGACAACATCGCCGCCTCCGAGCTGAAGCTGACTTCCGAGGATCTCGCCAAGCTGGACGCCATCTCCGAGCTGCCGCCCGAATACCCCGGCTGGATGCTGGGCCGCCAGGGCGGCGGGCGGGTGCCGAAGGACTTCGTGAAGGCTTAGCCGGGTTGGCGGTGAACGCGCGATCGTCCCGGGCGTGGAAGATGCCGTCAGGCATCGCTTCTAACCGCGGAGGACGCAGAGAAGGCGTAGAGCGCGCAGAGACAGCGAGACCCTCTGCGACCTCCGCGCCTTCTCTGCGACCTCCGCGGTTAAGACGGCGCCTGCGGCGCGCTCGAGCTCTAAAGGCCATCGCACTTCTCACCCCTGATCCTGGCGCACCGCGCCTAGGCCGATGGTTTCCAGGTCGACGTCGGCGAGGCGGCTGTTGGCCAGGGCGGCGAAGCGGGCCACCAGCGGCGGCAGCTGGCCGGCGCACTCGACCAGGAACTCGAACGCCTGGTCGCGGCTGGTCGCCAGCTCGGCGCACTCGTCCTCGGAGGGCTGGGTGGCCAGCGCCTCGGTGCTGTCGAGGATGCGGTCGAGGGCGAAGGTGAGGCGGGCCATCACCGCGCTGGCCTGCGGCCTCAGGGCGGCGTCGCGCACCGTGAACAGCCGCTCGCGGTTGCGGTCGTAGATGTCCACCTCGCGGCGCACGGCTCTAGCCATGCGGATGGTGATCGGCCCGAACGGGTCGCCCCTGGCGTGCGCGGCCCTGAGCACGGTGATCTGGATTGAGAGGGTGCGCAGCAGCTCGCCGAACACCAGCGCCGCGTCCGCCTCCCGCTCGCGGCGCAGCAGCCCCCGCTCGTACCAGGAGGCGGCGAACGACCCCAGCGTCGCCACCACGGCGCCCACCACCACGCCGCCCAGCGTCGAGGCGTTCTCCACGGCGTCGAAGGGCGAGGACATGACGGGACCGTACGCCGCGGCCAAGCTCGCGCCAATCCGCCCGGCGAGTTCGAGCCGGCCGCAGGCCTTTAGTCTCAACGCAGAGCCCGCGGAGGAGGCGCGGAGTTCGCAGAGATAACGAGCCCCTCTGCGGCCTCTGCGCCATCTCTGCGACCTCTGCGTTGAGACTAGGCGCCTGCGGCGTGCTCGAACCGTCAAGCGAGCGCAAAAGCAAAACGCCGGCCGCCTCGTGGGCGGCCGGCGCTCGCACTCTTCAGCCGAAGCGGAAGATCAGTAGCCGTTGATCCGCGCGTAGCGGTCGCGGTGGTAGGCCTGGTTGCCGTAGGCGGCTTCGGCGGCGCGGGCGCGCTTCAGGTAGAAGCCCGCGTCGTGGGCGTCGGTCATGCCGATGCCGCCGTGCATCTGCACCATCTCGTTGGAGACCAGGTGCAGCGTGTCGCCGACCTTGGCCTTCGCCAGCGACACCAGCTCCGGCACGTCGGGGCTGTCGTTGTCGATGGCGGTGAGCGCCGCCTCGACGCACGAGCGGGCCAGCTCCAGGTCGGTGAACATCTTCGCCGCCCGATGCTGCAGCGCCTGGAACGAGCCGATCACCTGGCCGAACTGCACGCGGGTCTTCAGGTAGTCGAGCGTCGTCTCGAACGCCTGCAGGGCCGAGCCGAGCATCTCGGCCGAGAGGCCGGCGCGGGCTCGGTCGAGCACCTTTTCCAGGAGCTCGGCGCCCTTGCCCTCTTCGCCCAGCATCGCGTCGGCGCCGACTTCGACGCCCTCGAAGCTGACGTTGGCCGCGCCCCGGCTGTCGGCCAGCTTCAGCGCGTGACGGCTGACGCCGTTGGCGTCGGCGGGCACCAGGAAGAGGGTGATGCCGTCCTTGTCGCCCGGCTGGCCCGACGTGCGGGCCGAGACCACGAACACGTTGGCCGCCATGCCTTCCAGCACGAAGGTCTTCTTGCCGGAGAGCTTGTAGCCGGCGCCGGACTTGGTTGCGGCCAGCGCCACCTTCTCCGGCGCGTGGTGCGGGCCCTCGTCGACCGCCAGCGTGCCGACCGCCTCGCCGGAGGCGAGCTTCGGCAGCCAGGCTTCCTTCTGCGCGTCGGTCCCGCCGAGGATCAGCGCGCTGGCGGCGGCGAGCGCCGTGGCGAGCAGCGGCGAGGCCGTCAGCGTGCGGCCGAGCTCCTCGAGCACCAGGCCGAGGCTGAGGTAGCCGAAGTCGGAGCCGCCGTATTCCTCGGGGATGATCACCCCGGTCCAGCCCATCTCGGCCATCTCGGCGAACACCGCCGGGTCGTAGCCCAGCGCCTGCCCGCTATCGCGCATCTTGCGGAAGGCTGAGACGGGAGACTTCTCCTGCGTCCAGGTCTTCGCCGCGTCGCGCAGCATCGATTGTTCTTCGGTCAGTACCGCCATGTCACTCGTCCCTTAGTTCGAAGATGAGCCCAAGGGATCGGGCAGGCCGAGGATCCGCTTGGAAATGATGTTGTTTTGAATTTCGTACGAGCCGCCGAAGATGGTCGTGGCCTTGCCGCCCAGCCATCCGCGTACGGTGGAAAGCTCGTCGGGCTTGAACTCGTCGCCCTCCCAGCCGAGCCCTTGCGTCCCCATCACCTCGATGAGCAGCTCGGCGCGGTCCTGGCCGACCTTGGTGCCGGCGTTCTTCATGATCGAGGTGACGGTGCTGGGTCCCTGGTTGGAGCGCGACTCCGCCATCATCCGGCCGATGGTCAGCTGGAAGGCGCGCGCGTCCATCTCGTGGTTGATCACCCGGCTGCGCAGGTCGCTGTCGGCGATCCGGCCCTCGTCGTCCGTGCCGACGTAGTCCTTGGCCATAGAGGCCGGCGAGCCGCCGACGCCGAAGATGCCGGCCCCGCCGCCACCGCCGCCGCCGCCACCCCCGCCGATGCCGCTCCGCTCATGCTGCAGCAGCCGCTTGGCGATGGTCCAGCCGCCGTTCAGCGGCCCGACCAGGTTCTCCTTCGGCACCTTCACGTCGGTGAAGAAGGTCTCGCAGAACGGCGAGGCGCCGGCGATCAGCCGGATCGGCCGCACTTCCACGCCCGGATCGTGCATGTCGATCAGCAGGAAGGAGATGCCCTCGTGCTTCTTGGTCTGGTCAGTGCGCACCAGGGCGAAGCACATGTCCGCCCACTGGCCGCCGGAGGTCCAGATCTTCGAGCCGTTGACCAGATAGTGGTCGCCCTTGTCCTCGGCCTTCATCTGCAGCGAGGCGAGGTCGGAGCCGGCGCCCGGCTCGGAGAAGCCCTGGCACCAGCGCACTTCCTGTTTGGCGATGGCGCGGATGTGCTGCTGCTTCTGCTCCTCGTTGCCGTACTCCAGCAGCGTCGGGCCGAACATCATCGTGCCCATGCCGCCGATCGGGTTGAAGGCCCCGACGCGGTACATCTCCTGCTGCAGGATGCGCGCCTCGGCCGGGGTCAGCCCGCCGCCGCCGTATTGCTTGGGCCAGGTCGGAACGCCCCAGCCCTTCTCGCCCATCGCCCTGGTCCAGGCCTTGATGTCCGAGTCCTCGGGATTGGCGTCCTCGATGTAGGCCATCCCGCTCTTGCCCTTCAGCGAGGCGGGAAAGTTCGCCTCCAGCCACGATCGGGCTTCGGCGCGGAAGGCTTCCGGATCGCCGCCGAAATCAGCCATTGCTTGCTCAGTCTCCTCGGTGGGCGGCAGGCGCCGCTCAGATGATCGACGTTTAGGTGGAATGGGTGGTGTCGGGAAGACCCAGGATGCGCTTGGCGATGATGTTGTTCTGCACTTCCTGGGAGCCGCCGGCGATGGTGCCGGACTTGGAGCGCAGCATCACCCGGATGGCGTTGGTCTCGTAGTCGGAGAACCCCTCGCCGCCCCAGCCGACGCCCTGGTGACCCAGTATCTCCACCGCCAGCTCAGCGCGTTCCTTGCGGATCATCGTGCCGGCGTTCTTCATGATCGACGAGGTGGCCGACGGGCCGCGGTTGGACCTCGCCTCCAGCGCGATCCGCTCGCCGGTCAGCGCGTGGGCCTGCGCCTCCATCAGGTGCCGGGTGATGCGGCTCCTGAGGTCGGCGTCCGCCAGCCGGCCGTCCTCGTCCACGCCGAGGTAGGTCTTGGCCAGCTCGTTGACCGGCGGCCCGGCCAGCGTGCCCGGCCCGCCCTGCCCGGCCCTGGCCGCCGAGCCGATGCCCTGGCGCTCGAACTGCAGCAGCCGCTTGGCGATGGTCCAGCCGCCGTTCAGCGGCCCGACCAGGTTCTCCTTCGGCGCCGTGGCGTCGGTGAAGAAGGTCTCGCAGAACGGCGTGGTGTCGTTGATCAGCCGGATCGGCCGCGCCTCGACGCCCGGCTGACGCATGTCGATCATCAGGAAGCTGATGCCCTCGTGCTTCTTCGCCTTCGGATCGGTACGGACGAGGCAGAAGCACATGTCGGCGAGGTGGGCGCCGGAGGTCCAGATCTTCTGGCCGTTGATCAGGAAGTGGTCGCCCTTGTCCTCGGCCTTGGTCTGCAGGCTGGCGAGGTCGGAGCCCGAGCCCGGCTCGGAGAAGCCCTGGCACCAGCGCACTTCGCCCCGGGCGATGCGGGGGATGTGCTCCTTTAGCTGGGCGTCGTTGCCATATTCCAGCAGCGTCGGGCCGAACATGCCGACGCCCATGCCGCCGATCGGATTGCCGGCCCCGATCCGCTCCATCTCGTCGCGCAGCACCCGCGCCTCGGCCGCGCTGAGCCCGCCGCCGCCGTACTCGGTCGGCCAGGTCGGCACACCCCAGCCCTTCTCGCCCATGCGCCGGCGCCACAGCTCCGCGTCGGCGCTGGGCGCCTGCGCCGCCTCGGGATCGGCGGGCGCGTCGCGGTTCCGGCGCAGCGAAGCCGGGAAGTTCGCCTCCAGCCACTCCCGCGCCTCGGTGCGGAAGGACTCCAGTTCGGTCGCGCCGAAATCAGCCATGGTGTGCTCCTGACCTCCCCCGCAGGGGGAGGGGGACCGCGACGCGCAGCGTCGTGGTGGAGGGGGTGCGCCGCCCGTGCAGCGCAAGGGATTGGCGCGGGGCCGTCCGGAGGGACGCGCGCGCTGCAACGGCCCCCCTCCGTCCGCTGCGCGGCCACCTCCCCCTATGGGGGAGGATATCAGGCATGTTGGCCTCCGCCGATGGCGCCGGCGTTCGCCTGCGGCGGCTCGGGCAGGCCGAGGATGCGCTTGGAGATGATGTTGTTCTGCACCTCGTAGGAGCCGCCGGCGATGGTCCCGGCCTTGCCGCCCAGCCAGGTGCGGACGATGGCGACCTCGTCGCCGGTGAAGTCTTCGCCGCCCCAGCCGAGGCCCTGCCCGCCCATGATCTCCAGGGCGAGCTCGGCGGAATCGCAGCGCACCTTCGAGCCGACGTTCTTCAGGATCGACGAGGCCGCGGTCGGGCCGCGGTTGGAGCGGTCCTCCAGCGCCAGCCTGCGGCCGGTCAGCGCGAAGGCCCGCGCCTCCATCAGGTGGTCGGTGAGGCGCCGGCGCAGGTCGGGGTCGGCCAGGCGCCCATCCTCGTCCGTGCCGACGTAGGTCGCCGCCATCTCATTGAGCGGTCCGCCCGCCATCGAGGGCCGCTGGGACCCGCCGCCGGCGCCCGAGATGCCGCTGCGCTCGTGCTGCAGCAGGCGCTTGCCGACCGTCCAGCCGCCGTTCAGCGGGCCGACGATGTTCTCCTTCGGCGACTTGGCGTCGGTGAAGAAGGTCTCGCAGAACGGCGATGAATCGTTGATCAGCCGGATCGGCCGCGGCTCGACGCCCGGCTGGTGCATCGGGATCATCAGCATGCTGATGCCCTCGTGCTTGCGCGCCTTCGGATCGGTGCGCACCAGGCAGAAGCACATGTCCGCGTACTGGGCGCCGCTGGTCCAGATCTTCTGGCCGTTGACCAGCCAGTGGTCGCCCTTGTCTTCGGCCTTGGTCTGCAAGGAGGCGAGGTCGGAGCCCGAGCCCGGCTCGGAGTAGCCCTGACACCAGCGCACCTCGCCGCGGGCGATGCGCGGGATGTGCTCCTGCAGCTGCGCCTCGGTGCCGTATTCGAGCAGCGTGGGGCCGAACATGATGACGCCCATGCCGCCGATCGGGTTGACGGCGCCGATCCGGCCCATCTCCTCGTAGAGCACCCGCGCCTCGGCCGGCGTCAGCCCGCCGCCGCCGTATTGCTTCGGCCAGGTCGGCACGCCCCAACCCTTCTCGCCCATCCGCTGGCGCCAGAGCTCGACGTCGCCGGTGGGCTTGCCGCCCCCATTCATCGCCTCGGTCACCCGCTCCGGGTGGCCGCGCAGGGACGCCGGATAGTTCTCTTCCAGCCAGGCGCGGGCCTCAGCCCGGAACGCCTCAAGCTCGGTCGCGCCGAAATCAGCCATGGTCCCGTTCCTTCCCTTAACCTCTCCCGTAGGGGGAGGGGGACCGCCGTAGGCGGTGGAGGGGGTTCGCCGCCGCCTCGGTGGTCCTTGTTCTTGGCGCCAGCAAATCACTGAGCTGAGCGCGCTGCAACGTACCCCCTCCGTCCGCTACGCGGACACCTCCCCCTGCGGGGGAGGAGCTCGGAGCGTCACGTCGACTGGGTCGTGTCCGGCAGGCCGAGGATGCGCTTGGAGATGATGTTGTTCTGGATCTC
>DASXEN010000179.1:0-50359 GCA_036490095.1 Caulobacteraceae bacterium | reverse complement strand
TCCGCGCCTACATCCGCTTCATCGCCGACTGGCGCCTGCGCCAGCTCGGCCTGCCGGAAGTCTACGGCGTCAAGGAAAACCCCCTCCCCTGGCTGCAGAGCCTGCTCAGCGGCGTCGAGCACGCCAACTTCTTCGAAGCCCGCGCCACCGAATACTCCAAGGCCGCCACCCGCGGCTCATGGCACGGCGATAAGGGCGTGTGGGACTCGTTCGACCGGATGATGGACCGGCGAGGGACGGAGGGGGTGCATTAGGGAGTGTGGCCGGGACAGACTGCGGCAGGCTCCCGCGCGAGGGAAGATTGGACATTTAGAGCGCACGAGACCGCGTTCTCCAGGGACGCAATGCGTCTAGTCTCGCATTCCCAGATCGTGGCCGTTCGCCAGCCCATTTCGGATAACTTTGCTGCGTTTGCTTGATCTCGCGCAACGTTTCGCGCCAGCTTAGGCACCCAATACTCGCGCCGAGTTTTCGGATCGGACGCGATCCTGCAGCCGACATGTTGATGCCAGAAACACCCGTGCACAAAGACTACCAACCGCAGACGCGGAAAGACCAAGTCCGGACGGCCCGGGAGGTCCCTTCGATGCAGCCGAAACCGATACCCTCTCGCGTGAAACGCTCGCCGAACGCACATCTCTGGCGCGGTGTCGGTCGAGCGAATCCGAGCCATTAGATCGCTGCGCGACGGATCAACGTCCGGCCAACGCGCCAAGTCGCCTCCTTGGCCCTTTGGGCATTGTATCGCTTCGTGCGGCATTCGCAGCGCCGCGCAAGGCGTTACCAGATATCGGGTAGCGCTCTCGCGACGGCGGCGAAGAGCGGCGGTGGAACAGCGTTGCCAATGACTTGGTACTTTGCGCGGATGCCAGCGGTGTCAGGAAATTCGATGTCGCGCCGAAACCCCTGTAGGCGTGCGGTTTCTCGAAACGAAAAGCGCCTGGCTGGCCCGTCATCTTTGAACTTCCATGCATCAGTATGGATGCGTTCCAACTCCGGGCTCACGGGATGTAAGGACGTGTGCCGGCTAACAGCTACGACCGTCTTTGCCTGGTCATTCCATCCTCGCCGACGGTTTCTTGAGAGGTAGTACCAGTGGAAGAGTTGTGTGTCGTATTCACTCCGATCTGGCCACGAAGGGAGGTCACCAATAGCGTCTCGGATGGTCGGGCACCTTGGGAGGGGGGCGTCGCCAACCGTGTGGCTCGGGTTTGGAAACTCATATGTCAATCCAAGGTCGGAGCGAATTCCGACGAAAAACAGACGAGATCGCTCCTGCGGAACGCCATAGAGTCGTGCATCCAGCACTTGGTACGACACGCGGTAACCAGCGAGCCGGAACCGTCTTAGCTGCTTCTGCAGGAGATGGCGATTACTCGCTCTGGCCATACCCGCGACATTTTCTACGATAAACGCCTTTGGTTTGATTTTTCTAAGAGCTCGGTCGAATTCTCGATACAGGTAGTTGACATGTCTCTCGGGTTCCCGCGCGCCGCCCATGCTAAAACCTTGGCAGGGATAACACCCGACCAAGATATCTGCGATAGGAAATGAGCGAATTTCTCGGACATCACAGAGACGGTAGTCTGTGTATGCAAGGTTAGTTAGATAGAAATCCCGCGCATAGGGCAGTATGTCGTTTGCGAGAACGACCTCAAACCCTGCCTCGGCCAGACCGGCGTCGCTGCCGCCGCAACCTGTAAAGAGCGAGACTGCTTTGGGCGTTTCGGCCATCCCCAACCGCTTCAAACGACGACGAATTTCAGCGCTCGGGCCTTAACCGTTCGGGACTCTACGAATCGATAACGAGATTGGTCAGCTTCGCCATTTCCGCTCGAAATTCGTCAATAGTGCCTAGCCCATGCGACCGTTCAAGCATGCAAAGGCGAACGCGGTCTAGGATCAATCCTGCGTCCTTTTGGGATCGGACGAAATGTCCATCGGCGAGAACGTGCGCCGTCGCGAACAGGCGGATCGGTTCAACCGCCCAAGCTTGACCCGTCCAACTGCCTATCTTTCCGAGATTGAGTTCGGCCAGTTTGCTCACCCAGTTGTCACCGCAAGCGCATTGGCCAAGCAGAAAGAGATGGCCAGGGCGATCGCCTCCCGCCGCAAGCCACGTTACAAAATCGAGCCCATCGTCGCCCGTCTTCGGTCCAGCCTCCGGAAGGCCATCCATCGGCCTCCAGCTCCATTCCCCGGTCAGGCGATCAAGTTCAGCAAATGCTTCCTTGAACGACCGGCCCGCGTCGCGTGGTGTCCCAACGTGCAGTGACGACGCGCCTGGACCCAGTAGACCCCGTGATAATACAGAGCTAGCTCGTTCGAATACCTGCGGAAAGCGGTTATAGGGTTCCGACGAGAGGTCTCGCTGAACCGACGCGGCCAACATAAACTCATACCAACCGAAACCACGCCCCGAATGAACCAGCCGATTATCATCGATCCGAAATGGGTAGTCCTCGCCAAGGAGCCTGGATCGATGTTCCACGAGAGCTTGTACGGTTCCAGCGCCATTGTCGACGGCGAGATCGCGCTGGTGCCACTCCTCGCGAGCCACGACAGTTTCGTCTTCGAAATCGTCCATAGCCCCGGCCACGAGGTCGTCATAAATGCCCTCGTCGACAATCGCTCCACCGGCGCGGATCGCCGCTATTTCTGCTTGGTCCGCATCCGTCATTGATCGCTGGTCGCGGTGGCGGCGATCGAACAGCTCACTACCGTCAGGCATCCTCGGCGCCCGACTCCCTGAGTCGCCGCTCAATTTCGCTCGCCGAAGACCGGTTCTTCGTCGCCAATCCGACGAGCTGAGACGCTTCATCTGCAGTGACTGGCGATTCTGCGAGTCGCTGTATCATATCAGCTTGTATGTTCCTCACTTCGGCCAAGCCTTGCCGAAGAAGATCACGCGTAGGCTGCGTCAGGCGCTCGATCTCATTGATCGAATGACCAGACTCGATAAGGCTTATTTTTTCCTCGTCGGCCAACGCACTCGCGAGTTGACCTAGTTCTCTAGAGTCCGATATTGCTCCTTCTTTACCTGTAGATTTGTCGCCAAACATTGCGCGCATGACGATACCACCGCGTGCTAATCTTTCGTCGGGGATCGGCTTGCTGGAGGCATCATCATCACTGACGCCCAGGTAATTCCTCGCTCCTGAGTAACCGAGTATTGTGTACACCCAGGAAAATGGATACTGTGTGACGCTCCCACGCCCCTTTCTCTGACTGTCTTCGGGCCGAAATTCCCCCGCCGCTTCAAGTTGCTTAACTACGTTGTAACCCTGAAGCATGCGACTTATGGTTTGATACTGGTCACCTATCATTAGAGAGACGTCGCGTACGGGCATGCCGAACTGATGGACAATGCGAGCTACCCACGCGGCTTTCGCATACGAATCCCATGCACGAGCCGAGGCGATGTGACGAACACCTAGGTAGGAGAGAAGAGACCGTTCGGCGTCTGGTCCTTCAAAAATTATCGCGGGCGCGGGATCTACCGCGGGGCAACTATGAGCTTTCCAGATTTCCTGAAAGTGTGCTGATAGATTTGTCTGTCGCGACGCACGGCCATCTCCGATAAGTATCAGGCAGGCGGCGAGTCGCCTGTTTCCCTCGGCGACGACGTACTTTCCGCCTGGACCTTCCTTAAGCACCAACGGCTCTGCCTCAAAATAGCCGTTGACGGCGAGAGAGCTTATTACGTCGGTTACGCTGAATTTCTGGACAATATAATCCAGTATATCAGCCTGACTCATCCTGCCTGACCCGTCGCCAAAGCGCGGATTGTCGCCATCTAATAGTAAATTTGACAGGCTTATCTTGTCAGATTTGCCCGCGATTGCGTCGAAAGGCGGAGCGTGCGCGTCAGTCATTTTCTCGGATAAGCCTTCTGCGCGGCGTGGTTTAGCGAGGCGGCCCCGCCACTCATCATATGGCCTCGCGTGGGCGCTGGAAATAATGGCGTACGTCGCTCATTCCCGCACCCCTCATACGGTCGCTCGCTTGCGCCGCCGCAATCCCACTTCGTTCACTTCCCCGCGCAGCGCCCATCCACGAACCGCGTCAGGCCGGGTTGGGCGGTGGCGGCGGCATCGGTTCGGGCTTCGGGGCAGTGGCTGGCGTCCAGGAGGGCCGTCACCTGGTCGGCGTGGGCGGCGAAGGCGTGCATGGCCTGGTTCACTCGGCGCAGCGGCTGTTCTCGACGGGCTGGCAGAAGGCCACCGGCGTCAGCACGGCGTCGCCGGGCGACGGGGCCTTGCCGCCCGGGCCCGCATGGTCAATCGCGATTGCGGCGGGGTTGGCGGTGGGTGGGATGGCGTGAGGGGCGGCCTCCGCGGAACTAACGACATTTGCCTCTTGCAAACGGCCTTGGCGGCCTTGATCTTCTCCGCATGGCCGATGACGCCCCCAAGCAGACCGCGCCCCGTAAGTCGGGACGCAAGAGCGGGCCCAAGGTGCTCGGCGTCACGCGCGATGGCGTGCGCATCTTGAAGCCGCCGGGCGGCGGGACACACTTCACGCAGAAGGAGGCCCGTGAGGCGGTCGCCGCCGTGCTTGCCGCTAAGCGTTGAGCGAGCACGACGTTTTCATCAACTGCCCGTTCTCGCCGGACTACGACGAGCACTTCCAGGCCATCACCTTTCGCCGTGTATCGCTGCGGGTTCACGCCGCGCTGCGCGCGCGAGAACGACGACGGCGGCGAGGTGCGGATCGACAAGATCTGCCGGATCATCCGCGACAGCCCCTACGGCGTCCACGACATATCCAAGACCGAACCGGATCCCGACTCCGGGTTGCCCCGCTTCAACATGCCGTTCGAGCTCGGTCTCAGCTCCGGCTTGATCGCGACTCACCTGCATGTTTGCTGGCCAGGCCGCCGCGGCGCGGAGTGGTCTTTGACATCGTTTGGGGTTGGGATATGGCGCGGAGGCAGCGGTCTTCGCGCGCGGGAGCCTGTGGGCCGCAGCGGCCCAGCGGCGCGGGCGACCGATATCATCGGTGGTTTTGGGTGGGACTCGGCGTCAAGCCCCGCCGCCGCGGCGCGTGACGTGTGGTCTGGACACCGCCGGCGCCACAATTCGGGCGCCGTTCTTATCGGTGATTTGCGGTGAAGTTTGCCGGAATGTTTCAGGCGGCGGCGGTCATGGCTTGCCGTCGATCGCATGGAGGCGAGTTTTTCCGAGGTCCGGGCCGGGTCAAGGACGACGCGAAGCGTCGCCGCTCCGCGGCCGCCTCGCAGAGGCGGTCCTTGACGCGGACCGGGCCCTCGGAAGCAGGATCATCCGTGCGAACGATGGGGCGATGTCGATTTCCACATCCCCAAAGGCCGTGCCATGACCGGCGGAAGGGGAAGTGCGGGCATCTAAGATATATCGCGCCCCGTATTCTACGGAGAATCCACGGTACTTCCCTATATCGAACTCGCGCGCCGCGCCCCTGGCCGGGCGCCGTAGACTACGGTGAATCTACGGTGCGTCCCCGATCTCAGCCCACGCCGGCGCGTGGTCGCTGGCGCCGGCTTCGCCGCGGACCCAGCGGTCGACGCCGGCGTCCGTGAGGCGCTCGGCCAGGTCGGGGCTCAGCAGCAGGTGGTCGAGGCGCAGGCCCTTGTCGTTGTCCCAGCGGCGGCGGAGGTAGGACCAGAAGGTCCAGGGGGCGCCGTTCGCGCCGTGGCCGGCCGCGCCCCCAGCGCCCCCTGCGTCTCGTCGCGCTGGCGCGCGCCGATCCACCTCCCCCGTCGTCTTCGCGACGGGGGAGGAGAGGGCGTCGGTCCAGCCCTGGGCGACCAGGGCGGCGAAGGCGGCGCGGGCTTTGGGGTCGACCAGGGCGTCGCCCTTCCAGGAGTTGGGCTGGTAGATGTCGGCCTCGGTGGGGACCACGTTGTAGTCGCCGGCCAGGATCACCGGCACGCCGGCGGCCTTCAGCTCGGCGGCGTGGGCGGCCAGGCGGGCGAGCCAGGCCAGCTTGTAGGCGAACTTCGGTCCCGGATTGGGGTTGCCGTTCGGCGCGTAGATGGAGGCGAAGAGCACGCCGCGCACCGCCGCCTCGATGTAGCGGGCCTGATCGTCGGCGGGATCGCCGGGCAGGGCGTAGCGGGTGGCGACCGGCGAGGCAGCCCGGGCGAGGATGGCGACGCCGTTCCAGGTGCGCTGGCCGGCCCAGACGGCGCCGTAGCCGGCCTGCTCGATGGCGGCGGCGGGGAAGGCCGCGTCCGTCGCCTTCAGCTCCTGCAGGCAGACCACGTCCGGCTGGGTCCGCTCCAGCCAGGCGATCAGGTTGGGCAGCCGTTTGACGACGTTGTTGATGTTGAAGGTGGCGGTCCGCACGTACGGAGAGCCCCCGCGTCAGGCCCAGACGGGCGCGAGGCGGCCCTGGGCCATCACGAAGCTGACCCGCTCCAGCTCGGTGATGTCGGCGAGCGGGTCGCTGTCGACGGCGACGATGTCGGCCGACTTGCCGGGGGCCAGGGCGCCGGCGAGGTCGGTGATGTCCAGCAGCTCGGCGGCGGTGAGGGTGGCGGCCTTGATGGCGTCGGCGTTCGACATGCCGCAGCCGGTCATCAGCGCGAACTCGCGGGCGTTCTGGCCGTGCGGGCCAACGCCCATGTCGGTGCCGAAGCTGATCTTCACGCCGGCCTTGTAGGAGCGGGCCAGCGCCGTCTTGATCTGCTCGCCGACCACGAAGGCCTTCTCGCGCTGCGCCGGGGTCAGCACCGAGCCTTCCTGGGCCATGCCCAGCACCGTCGCGCCGGCGATCAGGGTGGGGGTGTGGAAGGCGCCGCTCTTGAGGAACAGGTCGATCGAGGCGTCGTCGAGGAAGCTGCCGTGCTCGATGGAATCGACGCCGGCGTTCAGCGCCGCGTTGATGCCGCCGGTGCCATGCGCGTGGGCCGAGACGCGGCGGCCGAGCGTGTGGGCGGTCTCGATGATGGCGCTGAGCTCGTCGGTGGTGAACTGCTGGTCGACGCCGGCGCGGATGTTGGAGAGCACGCCCCCGGTGGCCGCGAACTTGATGGCGTCCGCGCCCTGCGCCACCTGCAGGCGCACCGCGCGCCGGCAGCCGTCGACGCCGTCGCAGATGCCGACGGACGACTGCACGCAGCGGCAGACGTCCTGGCGGTAGCCGTAGGTCTGGCCGTGGCCGCCGGTGGGCGACAGCAGCGAGCCGACGCAGAGGATGCGCGGGCCGGGCACCTTGCCCTCGGCCACCGCCTCGCGCAGGGCGTAGATCACCTCCGGCTGGCGCGCGCCCAGGTCGCGCACGGTGGTGAAGCCGGCCTGCAGGGTGACGCGGGCGCGCTCGGCGCCGTCGAGGCCGGTCTTCGGGTCGGAGTCCTCGACGAACCGCAGCCGCTGGTTCGGGCCCAGCTGCATGGTCAGGTGCACGTGGCAGTCGATCAGGCCGGGCAGGACGAACTTGTCCTTCAGGTCGATCAGCCGCGCGCCGGGCGGCGGATCCACGAAGCCGTCGGCGATCGCGGCAATCCTGCCATCGGCGATCCGCACCGACTGCCCCGCCTTCACCGCCTGCCCGGCCTCGGCCATCAGCTTGCCGGCATGAATGACGATCTCGGACATGCTCAAGCGCCTCCCGCTGCCCGCATCCACCACTGCGCGCACCGCGATGCAAGCGGGACCCAGGTGGAACACGGTTACTGGCGCGCTGGCCTGCGATCGCGAGCGCGCCGCAGGCGCCGTCATGAACCACGGAGGACACGGAGTTTCCACGGAGGCCACGGAGTCTCCACGGAGGCCACGGAGGGCGCTCGGTGTCCTCCGTGCCTTCTCCGTGATCTCCGTGGTTCAAAGGAACGCCTGCGGCGCGCTCCCTGGACCGGGGTTGTCGCCGGCCGCCCCTCACAAAACCGCCAGGCTGCCGCCCCCGGCGGCCTCTGCTAGGCTCGGGATCGAACTGGGGAGGTGGCGATGCGTCGGTGGCTTGGGGTGGCGGCGGCCGTGGTGCTGGCGGGGTGCGGCCAGGGCGGGGGGCCGGCAGGCGGGTCGGGGCTGCAGGCGGCCTCGGCCGCCGCCCACGCCGCGGCCGACAAGTTCGTGGCGATGGCGCAGGGCTCGGCGGCCAACGGCCAGGTGCCGCGCCAGAGCGACACCGCCGCCGGCCCGCTGCTGAACGCGGTGTTCGACACCGCCGCCCTGCCGGCGCAGCCGCCGCCGTTCTCGCAGCTCGACCCGATCAACGACTGGCTGGGCTCGATCAACCGGGTCGGGATCACCTACATCCTGGCCGGCACCGGCGTGACCGACATCAGCAAGGCCACGGCCGACGTCGGCCCGCAGACGCTGCGCAACGTGGTCGCCTTCGCCCCGGAGATGGGCCGCTACTACGACGCCGAGATGGCCGTCACCGGCGCCGAGGCGGCGACAATCAGCCAGGAGCTGGCCGCCCATCCGGACGAGATGAAGAGCGGCGAGAGCGCCGACGGCCTTACCAAGATGCGCGGCGGCGTCGCCCAGATGATGAGCGGAGTGATGGCCACCCTCGCCGAGACGAACAATACGCCGGACTGGAAGGCCGCCCGCGCCAAGGCGCTGGCCGCCATGGCGCCCAGCGCCGCCAGGCTGCTGACGCCGGACGCGAAGGCGGGCCTCCGGGCCAGCGCCAGCCAGGCGGCCGCCGACCCGGCGCTGAAGGCCGCGCTCAACCAGGTGGCGACGACGATGGGGTCGTAGATCGCCGGCCGGCCGCGCCTTGGCTCAGGCGCCGGGCGCGAGGAAGCTCACCCGCGCCGCGCCCCAGGTGCGCGCGTCCAGCTCGCGGAAGCCGGCCGGCGCCGGCGCCGGGTCGTCGGCACCGCGCTCCAGCACGGCGAGGGCGGCCGGGGCGAGCCAGCCGCCGGCCGCGAGGCGCTCCAGGGCCGGCTCGCCGAGCCCGCGGCCGTAGGGCGGGTCGAGGAAGGCGAGGTCGAAGCCCGGCTCGCCCGGCGCGGCGGGGCCGAGCGCCAGCGCGTCGCGCCGGTCTATGCTCACCTGGTCCGCGACGCCCAGCGCGTCGGCGTTGGCGAGGATGGCGGCGCGGGCGGCCTCGGATGACTCGACGAACCGCACCAGCGCCGCGCCACGGGAAAGGGCCTCGAAGCCGAGCGCCCCGGAGCCGGCGAACAGGTCGAGCACGCGGGCGCCCGCCAGCGGCGGCGCCCAGGGCGCGTGGGCCAGCACGTCGAACAGCGCCTGGCGGGTGCGGTCGGCGGTCGGGCGGGTGGACTGTCCCTTCGGCGCCACAAGCGGGCGGCCTCGAAAGGTCCCGGCAACGATCCGCATGGGAAAGTCCTTTCAAAGGCGCCGGTCTCTAGCGGATGACGGGAGCCAAGCGCAATTGAGGCGGAGCCGATGACGACGGCGGGACTGCGGCTGGCGGATTCGCCCTTCCTGGCCGACCTGGGCCCTGGCGAGCGCAGCCTCTGGCGCTTCGTCGCGACGGTGGCGGCGGGGGTGGCCGCCTACCTGCTGGTCACGGTGGTGGTGTTCCTGGCCGTGGTGCTGCTCTACGTGGCGGTGGCCGGCTGGCCGGCGCCGACCAGCCTGGAGGGGCTGAAGGCGCTGCTGCGCCGCTTCGTCGAGCTGGGCGCTTCGGACGGGCGCAGCTTCCCCGACGCGATGGAGATCATCGGCCTCGGCCTCACCACCAACATCGCCCCGATGTTCGCGGTGATCGGCCTGGCGGCGCTGATCCACGAGCGGCCGATCCGCGGCCTGGCGACCACCGCGCCGCGCTTCCGCTGGCGGATGATGGCGGCCGGCGTGGCGCTCTGGGTGGTGGTGGTCGGGCCGTTCCTGCTGGTCGGCCAGCTGATGGACCCGAAGGCGGGGCCGGCGCCGATGCTGGCGGTCTCCACCAATCCGGCGCTCTGCCTCATCTACGCCCTGGTCTGCATCGCCGGCTTCACCCCGGCGGCGATCGGCGAGGAGATACTGTTCCGCGGCTGGCTGCTGCGGCAGACCGGCAACCTGACCCGCAACATCCTGGTGCTGACGGTGGCCAACGGGGTGATCTTCTCCACCGCCCACCTGGATTTCGCCCCCGACGCCTTCCTGGAGCGGGCGATCATGGGCGCCGGCTTCGTCTACATGACGCTGCGGGTCGGCGGGGTGGAGCTGTCGTCCGGCGCGCACACGGCCAACAACCTGGCGCTGGTGCTGTTCATCTCGCCGCTGACCCTGAAGCTGACCCAGACCACCGGGGTGAGCGCCACCTCGATCGCCGCCTACGTCGGCCTCTTCGTCGCCTATGTGGCGATGGCCGAGCTCATGGTGCGCTGGGCCCCGCTGCGCCGCTGGGCGGGGGCGGATCAGACGCTTCCGCCGCCTCCAGCCATCGCTGCGGCGGCGCACTTTTCCTGAGCGCCTCGAGGCTGGCGCGCAGGGCTTCGAGGAAGGCCGCGCGGTCTCCGGCCCAGGCGATCGGCTCGCCGACCAGGACGGTGCAGTTGAGCGGCGCCGGCAGCCGCGCGCCCTTCGGCAGCACTCGCCCCGCGCCCTCCAGCCACACCGGGATCACCGGCGCCTCGGGAAACGCCTCGGCGAGGCGGGCGACGCCGGACTTCAGCGGCGCCAGTGCGTCGACGGCGGGCCCGCGCGTGCCCTCCGGAAAGATGATGACGATGTCGCCGGCGGCCAGCGCCGCGCGAGCCGGGGCCAGCACGTCCTCGCCATGCTCGGGGCGGCGCGAGATCGGCACGATGCCGACCAGGGTGCGCGAGAACCAGCCGATCAGTGGCCCGCGCAGGAAGTAGTCGGCCGCCGCGACGGGCCGCAGGCGCCCCATCAGCCGGGCCGGGAAGATGGTCAGCAGCAAGAGCGTGTCGACGTGGCTGGTGTGGTTGGCGGCGATGATGGCCGGGCCCGCCTTCGGCAGCCGCGCGCCGCCCACCACGTCCGCGCCGGTCAGGAAGGCGGCGAGCGGCCGGGCGATCAGGGTCAGGAAGGCCAGCCGGGCGATATTCATCGATGCAGGCTCAGCGGTGCAGGGCGAAGAACGTCAGCAGGTGGAAATAGAGCGGCGCGGTGAAGGTCAGGCTGTCGATGCGGTCGAGCAGGCCGCCGTGGCCGGGGATCAGGTGCGAGGTGTCCTTGACCCCGATGTCGCGCTTGACCGCCGAGAGGGTGACGTCGCCGGCGAAGCCCGCCAGCGGCAGCAGGATCGCCATGACGACGAGGTTCAGGCCCGCCAGCGGCGCGTAGATCGGCCCGATCAGCCAGATCAGCAGCGCCGTCGTCGCCCAGCCGCTGAGGAAGCCCTCCCAGGTCTTGTTGGGGCTGACGGTGGGCAGGATCTTGCGGCGGCCGAGGAGCTTGCCCCAGCAATATTGCGCGACGTCGTTGGCCTCGGTGGCCACCAGCAGCAGGAACACCAGGCCGGCCGGCCCGGCCGGCATCGGCTCGTGCGCCGGCGTGCGCATCAGCCAGACCACGAAGCCGATGGCGTAGACGCAGGCCACCTCGCCCCAATGGAAGCTGGCGGCGCGCTGCAGGTAGTTCCGCGTCTGGCCGATCATCGCCATCAGGAACGGCGTCACCAGGAACACCCAGACGGGAATGAAGACCAGGTAGATGCCGTACTGGTCGACGGCGATCCAGGCGTAGCTGATCGGCACGACCAGGTAGGAGGCGAGGATGATCAGCCGGTCCTCCCGGCGCGCCGGGGCGATGGAGAGGAATTCGCGCAGGGCGATGAAGGAGATGACGGCGAACAGCGCCAGCGTCGCCTGCCAGCCGAGCGCCAGGGCGAGCGCCAGCAGCGCCACCATCACCCACCAGGAGACCACCCGCAGCCGCAGCTCGCGATAGTCGCGGCCGGGGCGAAGTCGCGGCAGCACGAGGGCGGCGACCGCGCCCAGGGTCAGCACCGCCAGCACGCCCGCCAGGCCCCAGATCACCGGCCAGGCGATCGGCGGCGTCTCGAAGCCGAGGAACTGAAGCCGCAGCGGATCATTGGCGGACATGGCGCGGCGAGACTCGCCCGCCAAGCTTGGCCGCGCAAGCCGGCGCTGGCCGTGGCATGTCTCCCCGTAACCGTCCGCCCGAGAAAGACCCGCCGTGGCCGAGACCGACAACCGCCGCCCGATCACCGCCCGCGGCAGCGGCTGGGCGCGCCGCCTGGCGCACGTCGCCGCCGACGCCGGCGCGAGCCCCGACCTGATCTCCGCCGCCAGCCTCGCCTTCTCGGTGCTGGGCGCGTCGCTGCTGCTCGGGGCCGGCGCGGCGCGGCCGCCGCCGCTGCGCGCGGCGCTGTTGGTCGGCGCGGCGGCGGCGATCCAGCTGCGGCTGGTCTGCAACCTGATCGACGGCCTGGTCGCGGTGGAGCACCGGCGCGGCGGCTCGGCCGGGCCGATCTGGAACGAGCTGCCGGACCGCTTCTCCGACGTGGCGCTGCTCGCCGCCGCCGGCTACTCGGCGGCCACCAGCGGCGTCGCGCTGGGCGTGCCGGCCGGCTGGCTCTGCGCGGTGCTGGCGCTGATCTGCGCCTACCTGCGCGAGCTCGGCCGTGGCCTGGGCTTCCCCGCCGACTTCTCCGGCCCGATGGCCAAGCCGCAACGGATGGTGGCGCTCACCGCCCTCTGCCTGGTCTCGACGCTGGAGCCGCTGTGGGGCTGGCGCGGCCAGACGCTGGTGATAGGGCTGGGCCTGATCGCGCTCGGCGCGGCGGTGACGGTCTGGCGGCGCACCCGCACGCTGGCCCGCCGGCTCGCCGGGCGCGCCCGCCAGGAGCCAAGCCCATGAGCCTCGTCAGCACCGAACGGCGCGGCGCCGTCGCCGTCGTCACCTACGCCAACCCGCCGGTCGGCACGATGACCGCGGCCGGCTCGGCCGAGATGCTGGAGACCATGGAGGCGCTGGCGGCAGACGCAGCGGTGCGGGTGGTGGTGATCACCGGCGGGATGCCGGGCGTCTTCATCCGCCACTACGACGTGGGCGAGCTTTCGGCGATGAGCGACCGGCTGGCCGAGGGGCCGCCGCCCGCGCCGCCGCCGCCGCCCCCGACCGGCGCCCGCGGCGGCGGCTTCCTCGGGCTCGTCGACCTGATCGCGGCGATGGACAAGCCGGTGATCGCGGCGATCAACGGGCTGTGCAGGGGCGGCGGCTTCGAGCTGTCGCTGGCCTGCGACCTGCGCATCGTCGGCCAAGACGTCGAGGCGATCGGCCTGCCGGAGACCCGGGTCGGCATCTTCCCCGGCGGCGGCGGCACCCAGCGGCTGCCGCGGGTGATCGGCGAGGCCAGGGCGCTGGAGATGATCCTGCGCGGCCTGACGGTGGTCGGGCCGCGGGCCTTCGAGATCGGTCTGGCGCACGAGCTGGCGGAGGACCCGCTGGCCCGGGCGCTGGAGATCGCGGCGGAGCTGGCGAGCCGCGGCGCGGAGGGCCTCGCGCACGCCAAGCGGCTCACCCGCGCCGCTTTGGACCGCCCCCTGTCCGAGGGCCTGGCGGACGAGCGCCGGAGCTTCGGCGAGGTGATGCGGACGGCGTCGGCCCGCGAGGGCCTGCGCGCCGGCCGGCCGCCGGCCCGGATCGAGCAGGCTTAGGCTTAGGCTTCGCCTTCGCCCACCCGGGCTTCTTCTTCCCCTCCCCCTTGAGGGGAGGGGTTGGGGGTGGGGGGCTCTGCGAGCGCCTCGGTTTCAGAGGCTTGGAGCTGACCGCGCCCTGTCCGGCGGGCTTCCCCCCACCCCCGACCCCTCCGCTCGAGGGGGAGGGGAGCTCCTGCGCTTCGCCGCGGCCGAGCGTGCCCAGTTCGTAGGGCCCGTAGGCGACGCGGATCAGCCGGTTCACGGTCAGGCCGATCGCCTCCAGCACCTTGCGCACCTCGCGGTTCTTGCCCTCGGCGAGGCTGAGCACCAGCCAGCTGTTGGCCCCGCCCTCGTGGCCGGGCTCCAGCGCCGCCTCGATCGGCCCGTAGCGGACGCCGTCGACGGTGATCCCGTCCTTCAGCCGCGCCAGCCGCGCCGGATCGACGTGGCCGCGCGCCCTGGCCCGATAGCGCCGCAGCAGTCCGCTCGACGGCAGCGCCAGCCGCCGCGCCAGCTCGCCGTCGTTGGTCAGCAGCAGCAGGCCCTCGGAGTTGAGGTCGAGCCGGCCGACCGAGATCAGCCGCGGCAGCCCCTTCGGCAGCGCCTCGAACACCGTCGGCCGGCCCTGCGGGTCGCTGTGGGTGGTCACCAGGCCGGGCGGCTTGTGGTAGCGGAACAGCCGCGTCGGCTCGGCGGCCCGCACCGGCCGCCCGTCGAGGGTCACCCGGTCGGACGCCGAGACCTTCACCGCCGGCGTGGTCAGCGTCTGGCCGTTCAGCGCCACCCGCCCGGCGGCGATCAGCCGTTCGACCTCGCGGCGCGAGGCGACGCCGGCCCGCGCCAGCACCTTGGCGATCCGCTCCCCGCCGGCGTCGTCGCCGTTCTCGGCGGCTTGACCGGGCGCAGCCGGCGCGCTTGCCTCGTCCTCATGAGCCATGACGACGCCTTCATGCGCATCGCCCTCGAAGAGGCGCAAGCCGCGGCCGCGCGCGGCGAGGCGCCGATCGGCGCGCTGGTAGTCGATCCGGCCACCGGCGAGGTCCTGGCCCGCGCTGGCAACAGCCCGATCGGCCTCGCCGACCCCACCGCCCACGCCGAGATCCTGGTCCTGCGCGCAGCGGCCGTGGCGCGCGGCAACTACCGCCTCACCGGCCTGACGCTGGTGGTTACGCTGGAGCCCTGCGCCATGTGCGCCGGCGCCATCAGCCACGCCCGCATCGGCCGCCTGGTGTTCGGCGCCACCGACGAAAAGGGCGGCGCCGTGGTCTCCGGCCCCCGCTTCTTCGACCAGCCCACCTGTCACTGGCGCCCGGCGGTGCAGGGCGGCGTGCTGGCTAAGGAGAGCGCGGCGATGCTGCGGGGGTTCTTCCGCGGCAAGCGATAAACTGTTTGACACAGTTTTCACCTGAGCCCAAGCTCTCCTCGCCCACGGGAGGTATGCAATGGCGACGAAATACGACGCTGTACGGCTCTGGCTGACGCAGGTGCGGGGCGATCGCGTGCGTGTCTCGTTCGCCGAGATCGAGTCGATCCTTGGCTTCCGACTTCCTGCTTCGGCGCGCGCGCTGCCGCAATGGTGGGTCAACACGCGCGGCTCGCACGTGCAGGCGGCGGCCTGGATGGACGCCGGCTGGCGCGCCTGTCAGGTGGACGTGGCTGGCGAGCAGGTCTCGTTCGAGCGCATCGGCAGGCAGCGCGCCGGCGCGGCCGGGAGCGAGCAGGCGGGCGTGTCGGAGAGCGGCGCCGTGTTCCGCCTCGACGAGGCGATCGTCATCGATCCAGCCGCCCTGCGCGGCGGCGCGATCCGCATGCTCGAAGACTACCGTGACGCCCACGGCGGCAGCCTGGCGGACGCGGCCATTGGGCTGCTGAACGCCATGGTGCTTGAGCGTCGGCGACAACTGGTCGAATGGTTCGGCGCCAACGCGCCTAAGCTGCCCGGGGACAGCACTGAGCTGATCCGCGAGGACCGCGATGCTCGATGAGGCGGTGCTCGACGCATCCGTCGCCGTCAAAGTCGTCATCGACGAGGACGGCTCGGACCGGGCGCGCGCGCTGGCGATGTCCGGCGCGCGTTTTGCCGCCCCGGAGTTCGTGTTGGCCGAGATCGCCAGCGTGCTCCTGAAGCACCTGCGGCGCGGCGAGATCGCTCGCAGCTACGCCGACGCGGCGCTCGCTTGCGCCACCGGGCTATTCGACGAACTCGTGCCCACGGGTCGTCTGACGGCGCGCGCGTTCGAGATTGCCGCCGACCATGGAACGTCGGCCTACGACGCCCTCTACGTCGCGCTCGCGGAAACGAGGCGTTGGCCGCTGGCCACCGCAGATCTGCGCCTCGTCCAACGCCTGGGCGACGCGGGTCTGGCCATCGGGATCTGGACGCCCTAGCGGGCCTTGCCGCACAGTCATCGTGGCGAGATGATCGGTCCATGACGCTCGAGGAAGAAGCCGAACGGCTGGCGGAATTGCTGGTCGGCAAGACAGTGACGCGCGTGTTCCGTCATCGGCCCAACGAAGTGGCGCTCGAGTTCGAGGACGGCGCACGCTTCTTTGCGGACTGCCTTGGCGACAAGAAATCCATGGAATTATCGGTCACATAGCCAGGGAGGATCGGATGGGATTGCTCGACGGGAAGGTCGCCATCGTCACCGGCGGGGCCAACGGGCTCGGCGAGGCCTATTGCCGGCTGTTCGCCAAGGAAGGCGCGAAGGTGGTGGTCAACGACTTCGGCGGGGCCCGCGACGGCTCTGGCGGCGGTGTCGGCCCGGCGCAGAAGGTGGCCGACGAGATCAAGGCGGCGGGCGGCGCCGCGGTCGCCAATGGCGACGACGTCTCCACCATGGAGGGCGGCCAGCGCATCTTCCAGACCGCCATCGACGCCTTCGGCCGCGTCGACATCCTGGTCAACAATGCCGGCATCCTGCGCGACCGCACCTTCTCCAACATGACCGAGGCGGAGTGGGACGCGGTGGTGAAGGTGCACCTGAAGGGCGCCTACTGCGTCACCTGGCCGGTGTGGAACTGGATGAAGGACAACGCCGTCAAGGGCGTCATCGTGCTCACCTCGTCCGGCTCGGGCCTGTTCGGCAACTTCGGCCAAGCCAACTACGGCGCCGCCAAGGCCGGCCTCTACGGGCTGATGCGGGTGCTGACGCTGGAAGGGCGCAAGTACGGCATCCGCCTCTGGGGTCTCGCGCCCGGCGCCTACACCCGCATGACCTCCGACCTGCCCGGCCGGCGCGACCGCGAGCCGGACCCGATGTCGCTCCCGGAGCGCATCGCCCCCGGCGTGCTCTACATGGTCTCCGACCTCTCCGGCGAGCAGACCGGCAAGGTGCTGGGCGTCTCCTCGCGCGGCGTGCGGGAGATCAAGGTGATGCAGACCGGCGGCTTCACGCCCACCGCCCCCTGGACCGCCCGGGACGTCGCCGACCACGCCGCCGAGATCTTCTTCCCCGAGGAGCCGGCGCGCGCGCCGGCCTGACCTTGCGGCGCCTGTAACCGTTCGGCGCGCGGCGCCGAATAGCCGCCGAGGTCGAAGGAGGCGTGGCGATGTTGACGGTGCACCATCTGGGCGTGTCGCAGTCGGAGCGGATCGTCTGGCTCTGCGAGGAGCTGGGCGTTGCCTACGAGCTGAAGGTCTACGAGCGCGATCCGGTCACCCGCCTCGCGCCGCCCGAATACAAGGCACTGCACCCGGTCGGCACCGCGCCGATCATCACCGACGGCGACGTGGTGCTGCCGGAGTCGGGCGCGATCATCGAGTACATCATCGGCAAGTACGGGAACGGCCGCCTGGCGGTCGGGCCGGACGCGCCGAACTTCGCCGACTACCTGTTCTGGTTCCACTTCGCCAACGCCTCGATGATGCCGCGCCAGTCGCGGATGATGGGGGCGCAAGGAGGCGCAGACGAGACGCCGATGCAGCGCTTCATGCGCCAGCGCGCCGAGCAGAGCTGGGACCTGGTCGAGCAGCGCCTCAGCGAAGCGCCCTACTTCGCCGGCGACGAGTTCACCGCCGCCGACATCATCATGGGCTTCACCCTCACTACCATGCGCGCCTTCGCCGGCCGCGACCTCGCGCCCTACCCCGCCTTGCGCGCCTACCTGAAACGGATCGGCGAGCGGCCCGCCTACCAGCGCGCCATGGCCAAGGGCGACCCGAAGATGACCCCAATGCTGACCTAGCGCTGGACGCGGCGCTCCAGCGCGGCGCGCAGCAGCGCCGACTGGTCGTCCGCCAACTCAGCAAGCGCCCGGCGGATCGGCGTCAGGCGCGAGCCGGTCTCGATCTGCGTCATGTCGCGGGCGGCGCGGCGGTAGCTCAGCGCCTCGGTGACGAAGATGGGGTGCACGAACGGTCCCCAGCGGCGCGTCGACCCGGCCGGCTTCGGCGTCAGCGGCTCGAAGAAATGAAAGCCGAGCGGCGTCAGCTCGCCCACCGACCAGCCCGTCTCCTCGGACAGCTCGCGCCGCAGCGCCTGCTCGACCGTCTCGCCAGGCTCCAGCCCGCCGCCAGGCTCGACGTGGTTGGTCCCGCCGCTCTCGCTGACCACCACCACCTTCGAGCCCTTGAACACCACCGCCCGCGCCGAGGTGACCAGTTCAGCAGGCCAGTCGTGGTCGCCGACGACGACGCGGCAGCGCAGTCGCGCCTGCGGCCAGCGCACCTCCGTGTCGAGGTAGCAGTCCCGCCGGTCGAGGCTGGCGGCGAAGGCGGCGGCGAGCTGGTCGAGGTCCATGACCCAGATCGAACCGCTGCTCAGGCCGGCCAGGTTTCCGGCGCCATCGCCAGGACGTCGCCGACGAAGTGCAGGGAGCCGCAGATGATCACGTGCGGCGCGGGACCTGGGTCGGACAGGGCCTGCCGCAGGGCGAGCCTGACCCCGTCGACGGCTTCCGCCCGCAGCCCGGCGGCCCGCGCGGCGGCGGCGAGGTCTTCGGCGGGGGTGGCGTTGGGCGATTCGAAGACGGTGGTGAACACTCGCGGGTTCAGCGCCCGGAAGTGCGGGAAGAAGCCGCTGGCGTCCTTGCGGCCGAGCATGCCGACGATCAGCGCCACCGGCCGGCCGTCGCGGGCGGCGAGCCGCCCCGCTGATTCCGCCAAGGCCGCGCCGGCGTGCGGGTTGTGGGCGCCGTCGAGCCAGAGGTCGGCGCCGCGCGGCCGCGCCAGTTCGGCGAGCGGGCCTTTGGTCAGCGGCTGGAAGCGGCCCGGCCAGACTGCGCCGGCGATCCCGCGCCCGATCGCCGCCTCGTCGATGCGCGGATCGCCGAACGCCTGGATCGCCGCCACGGCCAGCCCGGCGTTGGCGAACTGGTGGCCGCCGAAGAGGCTGGGCGGCGGCAGGTCCATCAGCCGGTCCTCCAGCTGCACGACCAGCCGGCCGGCCTGCTCGTAGGCGTCGAAGTCGCGCCCCATCAGGGTCATCGGCGCGCCGAGCGTCTCGGCCTCACGTTCGATGGTCTCCAGCGCCTCGGGCAGCTGGCGGGCGACGATCGCCGGCCGGCCCGGCTTGATGATCCCGGCCTTCTCCCAGGCGATCTTGCCAAGCTCCGGCCCCAGCATCTCCAGGTGGTCGTAGTCGATCGGCGTGATGACGCTGACCGCCGGCGCGTCGAAGACGTTGGTGCCGTCGAAGCGGCCGCCCAGCCCCACCTCCACCACCACCAGGTCGGCCGGATCCTGGGCGAAGGCGTGGAAGGCCAGCGCCTGGGTGATCTCGAAGAAGCTGATCGGCTGGCCGGCGTTGGCGGCCTCGACCTCGTCGATCCGCCGGTCCAGCTCGTCCTCGCCGATGATCTTGCCGGCGATGCGGATGCGCTCGGCGAAGCGCACCAGGTGCGGCGAGGCGGTGACGTGCACCTTCAGGCCCGCGGCCTCGCCGATGGCGCGCAGGTAGGCGCAGGTCGAGCCCTTGCCGTTGGTGCCGGCCACGTGGATCACCCGCCCCATCCTGAGGTGCGGATCGCCGAGCGCCGCCAGGAGCCGCTTCACGCGGCCGGTGGAGAGGTCGATCAGTGGCGGATGGTGGGCGCGCAGACGCGCAATGGTGACGTCGGAGGCGCGCAGGGCGTCGTAGTCGGGGCGGGCGGGGATCAAATCAGGGAAGGCGGCTTCGCTCCAGCAGGAAGGGTGCAGTGGCGCGCCGCCTTCTAGCTGGATTCCGCGGCTTTGCCAGCGGCCTTATGCGGCCGCCAGGCGCTTGCGGCCCATCATCAGGGTGCGCAGCACCGAGCCCAGCACCTTGGGCATCTCCTTGCGGGTCACCACCCGGTCGACCATGCCGCGCTCGACCAGGAACTCGGCGGTCTGGAAGCCGGCCGGCAGGGTCTCGCGGATGGTCTGCTCGATCACCCGCCGCCCGGAGAAGCCGATCAGCGCGCCCGGCTCGGCCAGGTGCACGTCGCCCAGCATGGCGTAGGAGGCGGTGACGCCGCCGTAGGTGGGGTCGGTGAGCACCACGACGTAGGGCAGGTGGGCGGTGTGCAGGGTGTCGATGGCCAGCGCGGTCCGGGCCATCTGCATCAGCGAGAACGGCCCTTCCTGCATCCGCGCGCCGCCCGAGGCGACGAAGATCACCAGCGGCGCCTGGCGCTTCACCGCCTCGGCGGCCGCGGCGATGAACATCTCGCCCACCGCCATGCCCAGCGAGCCGCCGACGAAGGCGAAGTTCTCCACCAGCACCACGGTCTCGACGCCCTCGATCTCGCCGACCGCGGCGCTCATCGCGTCGGTGTCGCCGGTGGATTTGCGCGCCGCGGCGAGGTTGTCCTTGTAGGACTTGCCGTAGGTGAAGTGCAGCGGGTCGTCGGGTGTCTTCGGGGCCGGCAGCATTTTGCAGCGGCCGCCGTCGAAGGTGTAGGCGAAGCGCGGGGCCGGGCCGATGCGCATGTGCCGCCCGGCGGGCGTGACCCACAGCGCCGCCTCCAGGTCGGGCCGGTAGATCATCTCCCCGGTGTCGGGGCATTTGACCCAGAGGTTCTCGGGCGTGTCGCGCTTGGCGACCATCTTGCGCACGCCGGGGGCGATCTTGGCGAGCCAGCCGCCGCGCTCGCGCCCGGTGGTCGGGGGCGGATTGCGGGGCGGCTTGTTGCGCTTGTCGTCAGCCAAAGCCATGCCGAGCCCTACACGATGCCTGTAGTGCGCGCCGTGCGCACAGCCTTACCGAGCGTCCCCGCGGTTTCCAAAACTTTTGCGACCGGATCACGGTTCTGTGCGACCGCGCCGGCAATGGCCTCGACCAGCGCCGAGCCGACCACGGCCGCGTCGGCCACCCGCGCCACCGCCGCCGCCTGCTCGGGCGTGCGGATGCCGAAGCCGACCGCCACGGGCAGGCCGGAGGCCGCGCGCACCCGCTCGACCGCCGGGGCCACCGCCGCCGCGTCGGCCGCCTTGACGCCGGTCACGCCCGCCACCGAGACGTAGTAGACGAAGCCGGAAGTGCGCCGCACCACGGCGGGCAGCCGCGCGTCGTCGGTGGTCGGCGTCGCCAACCGGATCAGCGCCAGGCCCGCCGGCTCGAAGGCGGCCAGCACCGGATCGGCCTCCTCCGGCGGGCAGTCGACGACGATGACCCCGTCGACGCCGGCGCCGGCCGCGGCGGCCGCGAACGGCGCCAGTCCGTAGGTCAGCAGCGGGTTCATGTAGCCCATCAGCACGATCGGCGTTCTCTGGTCCTGCTCACGAAAGCCGCGGGCGAGCTCCAGCGTTCCCGCCAGCGTCATGCCGGCGCCGAGCGCCCGCAGCGCCGCGCGCTGGATCGCCGGGCCGTCGGCCATCGGGTCGGAGAAGGGAAATCCCAGCTCGATGATGTCCGCGCCGGCCGCCGGCAGCCCCGCCAGCACCCGGGCGCTGGCCTCCGCGTCGGGATCGCCGGCCATGACATAGGCCACGAAGCCGGCGCGGCCCTCATGCTTCAGCTCGGCGAAACGCGCGTCGAGGCGGGCGACGGTCATCGGGAGGCCGGCGCCACTGGTGGAAGATTGATCTTGATGGTCACTGGCTTCCGAAGAGGCATGAACAGCGCGATGCCGATCATGACGAAAAGCACCAAGAGGCCAGCACCGATGAGCGCGCCGCGTTTATCAAATCCGTTCGCCATCTAGGCGCCATCACCCCGCCGCGCCAAGACCGTGTCGAGGTCCTTGTCGCCGCGGCCCGAGAGACCGAGCACGATGATGCCGTCCGGCCCGACGGTCTTCGCCACGTCGCCAAGGCGGGCCAGCGCGTGGGCGCTTTCCAGCGCCGGCAGGATGCCTTCGAGCCGCGCCAGCAGCGCGAACGCCGCCAACGTCTCCTCGTCCGTGGCCGAGAGGTAGCTTACCCGCCCGACGTCGTGCAGGAAGGCGTGCTCGGGACCGATGCCGGGATAGTCGAGGCCGGCGGAGATCGAGTGCGCCTCGGTGATCTGCCCGCCGGCGTCCTGCAGCAGGTAGGTGCGGTTGCCGTGCAGCACGCCGGGGCGCCCGCCGTTGATGGCGGCGGCGTGCATGCCGCTCTCCAGGCCCTGGCCGGACGCCTCGACGCCGAACAGCTTAACGTCGTCGTCGAGGAACGGGTGGAAGAGGCCCATGGCGTTGGAGCCGCCGCCGACGCAGGCCACCGCCGCGTCCGGCAGCCGCCCCTCCGCCTCCAGCACCTGGGCGCGGGCCTCCTCGCCGATCACCCGCTGCAGCTCGCGCACCATCTGCGGGTAGGGATGCGGGCCGACCACCGAGCCGATGATGTAGAAGGTGTCCCCGACGTTGGTCACCCAGTCGCGCAGCGCCTCGTTGGTGGCGTCCTTCAGGGTGGCCGAGCCGCTGGTCACCGGCCGCACCTCGGCGCCCAGCAGCTTCATGCGCGCCACGTTGGGCGCCTGCCGCTCCACGTCGACCGCGCCCATGTAGACGATGCAGGGCAGGCCGTAGCGGGCGCAGACCGTGGCGGTGGCGACGCCGTGCTGGCCGGCCCCGGTCTCGGCGATGATCCGGGTCTTGCCCATCCGCATGGCCAGCAGCACCTGGCCCATGCAGTTGTTGATCTTGTGCGAGCCGGTGTGATTCAGCTCCTCGCGCTTCAGCCAGATGCGCGCGCCATAGTGCTCGGAGAGGCGGCGGGCGAAGTAGAGCGGGCTCGGGCGGCCGATGTAGTCGCGCTGCTCGGCCTTCAGCTCGCCCTGGAACGCCGGATCGGCCCTGGCCTCGCGCCAGGCGGCTTCCAGCGCCAGCACGTTGGGCATCAGCGTCTCGGCCACATAGCGCCCGCCATAGTCGCCGAAGCGGCCGGCGGCGTCGGGATAGGCCGAATAGTCGTTCGGTTTCAGCAGCTTGGTCACGAAGAAGGTCAGGCGCGCGCAGAGGCCGAAAGGAAGGCCTCGATGAGAGCCGGGTCCTTTAGGCCGGGGCCGCGCTCCACGCCAGAGGAAACGTCGACGATCGGCGCGCCGGAGAGGCGCACGGCTTCGGTCACGTTGTAGGGGTCGAGCCCGCCGGCCAGCAGCCACGGCCGGGCGAACTTGCGGCCGTAGGTCAGCGACCAGTCGAAGGCGGTTCCATGGCCGCCCGGCCGGTCGGCGCCGGGCGGGGCCTTGGCGTCGAGCATGAGGTGGTCGGCCACCGCCTCGAACTCGGCGAGCTTCGCGAGGTCGGCCTCCTCGCCGACGGAGATCACCTTGATCGTGCCGGCGCCGGTGCGCATCGCCGCCTCGCGCACCCTGGCCGGCGTCTCGCGGCCGTGCAGCTGGATGAAGTCGGGCTTGAGCGCCTCGACGACCTCGCGCAGCAGCGCGTCGGAGGGATCGACCATCACCGCCACGATCTTCGCCCGGCCCCGCGCCGGCGGCGCCAGCCGCCCGGCGGCCTGCGGCGTCACGTAGCGCGGGCTCTTCTCGAAGAAGTTGAACCCCACATAAGCCGCCCGCCCGGCCAGCGCGGCCGCGACGGTCTCGGGCGTGGAAAGTCCGCAGATCTTGGCGAGGGCCATGGCCGCTAGGTAGGCGAGGTGCGCGCCTGCCGCCAGCCAAAGGAGCTTGACCGACCCAATCTCCCCCCGTCATCCCGGCCAAGCGCCCGCAGAGCGCGCCGAGCCGGGATGACGGACTAGGATGTTCGACGGCTTTGGGTCAAAGAGCGGGGAAGAGCGGGGGTGGGTTTGGCATATCGATCGCTCAGGGACTTCATCGCCAGGCTGGAGGCCGAGGGCGAGCTGGTGCGGGTGGCCGAGCCGGTGCGGACCGAGCTGGAGATCACCGAGATCTGCACGCGGCTGCTGGCCACCGGCGGGCCGGCGGTGCTGTTCGAGCGGCCGGTGCGTGCGGACGGGACCATCTCGCCGATCCCCTGCCTCGCCAACCTGTTCGGCACCGTCAAGCGCGTCGCCATGGGGGTGACGCTGCAGGGCAAGGGGCGCACCAGCGCCGCGGAGCTGCGCGAGGTCGGCGAGCTGCTGGCCTTTCTGCGCGCGCCGGAGCCGCCGCGCGGGATGAAGGAGGCGCTGGAGCTGCTGCCGCTCGCCCGCAGCGTGCTCGACATGCGCCCGAAGACCGTCGCCAGGGCGCCCGTGCAGCAGGTGGTGTGGAAGGGCGCGGACATCGACCTCGGCAGGCTTCCGATCCAGACCTGCTGGCCGGGCGAGCCGGCGCCGCTGATCACCTGGCCGCTGATCGTCACCAAGGGTCCGTCGGCGAGCCGCGAGGACGACGTCAACCTCGGCATCTACCGCCTGCAGGTGATCGGCCGCGACCGCACCATCATGCGCTGGCTCGCCCACCGCGGCGGCGCCCAGCACCACCGGCGCTGGAAGGGCGCCGGCAAGCGCGAGCCGCTGCCGGCCTGCGCGGTGATCGGCGCCGATCCGGGGACCATCCTGGCGGCGGTGACGCCGGTGCCGGACACCCTCTCGGAGTACCAGTTCGCCGGCCTGCTGCGCGGCGCGCCGGTGGAGCTGGTCCCGGCCAAGACCCAGCCGCTGCTGGTGCCGGCCCAGGCCGAGATCGTCATCGAGGGCGAGGTGCTACTCGACGACTACGCCGACGAGGGGCCCTACGGCGACCACACCGGCTACTACAACGCCGTCGAGCCGTTCCCGGTCTTCCAGGTCACCGCCATCACCATGCGGCGCGACCCCATCTACCTCACCACCCACACCGGCCGCCCGCCCGACGAGCCTTCGGTGCTGGGCGAGGCGCTGAACGAGGTGTTCGTGCCGCTGCTGAAGGGCCAGTTCCCGGAGATCGTCGACTTCTGGCTGCCGCCGGAGGGCTGCAGCTACCGCATCGCCGTGGTGTCGATGAAGAAGGCGTACCCGGGGCACGCCAAGCGGGTGATGATGGGCGTCTGGAGCTACCTGCGCCAGTTCATGTACACCAAGTGGGTGATCGTGGTGGACGACGACGTCGACGCCCGCGACTGGAAGGACGTCATGTGGGCGATCTCCACCCGCATGGACCCGGCGCGCGACATCACCCTGGTCGAGGGCACGCCGATCGACTACCTCGACTTCGCCTCGCCCGAGAGCGGGTTGGGCTCGAAGATAGGCCTCGACGCCACCAACAAATGGCCCCCGGAGACCCACCGCGACTGGGGCCGGCTGATCCGCATGGACGACGCCGTGGTCGAGACGGTGACGCAGAAGTGGCCGCGGCTGGGGTTGCCGGGGGGCGGGAAGCCGGTTTGGCGAGGGTGACCTCGGGCGGCGCAGGTTTTGGCCACGGAAAACACCGAAAACACGGACGGGTTTCGCTCCGCACCTACCTCTCAATGTCATCCCGGCCGTAGCGTAGCGAAGAGCCGGGATCTCCTCGGCGCGGCTGCGCAAAGCAGATCCCGGATGAGTCCGCTTCGCGGCTCTCCGGGATGACACTGTTGGTGGGCGCGGAGCGAAACCCGTCCGTGCCCTCCGTGTTTTCCGTGGTTCAATCTTCACCTTGACCGAGGCCGGCCATGCGCACGATCAAAGCCCGCGAGATCATCGTGGCGGCGCTGCTGGTGCTGCTGCTCGCCGCCGTGACCACGGCCAGGTCCGCCGACCACGCGCTCTATCCCGCCAAGGCCGGCGACGCGGTCGCCATCTACTTGATCGACAACGGCTTCCACTCTGACATCGCCGTCTCCCGCGCCGCCATCGCCGCGCACGGCGGGCCGATCGCAGCCGCGGCGGCGCGGACCAGCCCCGATGCGTGGATGATGATCGGCTGGGGCGATGCGAAGTTCTACGAGGCGACCAGCGACTGGACCGGCCGCGTGCCCGACGCCCTGCGCGCCGCGCTCGGCGGGCGGCCGACGGTGGTGCACCTGCAGGGCGTCTGGGGTGAGCCGGGCCAGGTGTTCCGCAGCGGGGTGAAGGCCATCCCCGTCTCGCCGGCGGGGCTGGACGCGCTGCTGTCGCGCGCCGACCGCTCTTTTGTGCTCGGGCCGGCGGGCGCCCTGACCGTTCAGGAACGCTGGAAGGGGGTTGGGCGAGCTCACAGGGCGGGCGCGGACCCGGACGGGAATCTCGCGGCCGGGCTGCAGGGCGTGATGGATGCATTCGAGGGGCGGATCGTTCCGCTGGAGGAGCAGGCCGCGAAACGTTGGGGGCTCCTACTGGGTCAGCAGGAGAAGCACGTCAACGACAAGGGAAACGCGGTGATCGCCGCCGTGCGGGGCCTCACGCTGGTGAGCCGTAACGTGAAGGACGTCTCCGGCCACGGCGCCGATGTGCTCGACCCCTTCCGGTCTCCGCCAAAATTGCACAAGGCTTGAAAGCGGCGCGGCGCGAGAGCGTCGCCGGCCGCTCACGCCCTGGCGCGGGCGTCGGCGTCGCTGGCTTCCGCGGCGCGGACGTGGGGGATCGGGAAGGTGACGCGGGCCGTCAGCCCGCCTTGGGGGTTGGCCTTGAAGGTCGCCTCGCCGCGCAGCTGGCGCGCGAAGGCCACCATCAGCGTGCGGCCGACGCCGACGCCGAGCCGCGAGACCTGGCCGGCGACGCCGCTGTCGCTGACCGACAGGTCGGCGGTCTCGCCGTGGACGCGGAAGGCGATGCTGAGCTCGCCGCCCTGCGCCAGGCCGTGCTTGCAGGCGTTGCTCACCGCCTCGACGGCGAAGAGGGCGATCGGGGCCAGGTGGTCCGGCTCGATCACCAGCGGGTCGCAGGCGAGGTCGGTGCGGGCGGCGATCCGCTGGCCGCCGTCGCCGGTCACCAGCTGGCCGACCAGCTCCTCGAGGAACTCGCGCAGGTCGACGCGGCGCAGGTCCGGGCTCTGGTAGAGGGCCTTGTAGATCAGAGCGAGCGCGCTGATCCGCTGGCGGGTGTCGGAGATCGCCGCCTTGGCCGCCGGATCGGTCAGCGCCCGCTGCTGCATGTTCAGGAGCGAGGAGATGATCTGCAGGTTGTTCTTCACCCGGTGGTGGATCTCCAGCAGCATGGCGTCCTTCTGCGCCAAGTGATCCAGCAGCGCGGCGTCGCGGGCGACGATGGTGGCGGCCATCGCGCCCAGGGTGTCGGCGAGGTCGCGGATCTCCGGCGGCGCCCGCTCGGCCTGCACCGGCCGCACGCTGAAGCGGCCGCGAGCGTAGATGGCGGCGATCCGCTGCAGGTAGGCGATCCAGCGCACCACCCCGCGCTCGGCGACGATCCAGACGGCGATCAGCGCCAGGGTGAAGGCCAGCAGCGGCAGGGCGACGGCGCTGACCGGGTTGACCCAGGCCCATGAGACCAGCCCCTGGTCGGGCTCCGAGATGGCCACGAACACGTCCGGCCCCACCAGCGGCGCAGCCGCGTAGAGGCGCTCGACGCCGGCGCGGTCGCGCTGCAGCCACAGCTGCGAGGCGCCGCTGGTGAAGTTGGCGCTCGGCGACTGCGGGAAGCGCCCGGGGTTGGTGGTCGACAGCCAGTGGCCCTGGGCGTCGACCAGCGCCACCTCCGAGCCGCGCGGCAGCGAGGGGTCGGAGAGGTCGGGGCTGAGGCTGGCGAGGCTCATCACCGCCACCAGCGCGCCGTCGAACTGGCCCTTGGCGTCGGTTGCCCGCGCCGCGGCCAGGATCGACGGCGCGCTGGCGTAGGCGACGCCCGGATTGCTGGTGATCACCAGCGGCGCGCCGCCTGCCAGCGCCTTGAACCAGGGCCGGCCGGCGCGGGCTGGATCGCGCGGCACGTCGGCGGCGGCGCAGGCGATCCGGCCCGACGGCTGGAAGCGGATCAGGTTCTCGTAGCCCTTGATGTGCTGGGCGACCTCCGAGAGCCGCTGGGCGCACTGGAAGCCGACCGAGCCGGGCGCCAGGGTCTGCAGCAGCACCTGCGCCGACTCGATCCGCGCCCGGGCGATCGCCGCGCTGCGCTCGGCGGCGGCGGTCAGCTCCATGCGCTGCGTCTGCGCCTGCCGCTGGAAGGCGAGCCCCGCCTGCACCGCGCTGAGGAACAGCACCGGCAGCAGCGCCAGCGCCAGCGCCAGGCCAAGGCGGACGCGGATCGCGCCGAGCCAGGAATAGGGCGACTCGGACCTCGTCGTGTGGGCGGCGGCGGCGAGCGCCCGCCGTCCCCGATCGAGGCCCGGCAGCTTCATCGCGCCTGGCTCAGACGCTCCGCGGCGGCAAGGATGGTGTCCATGGCCTCACCGGCGGCCGACCCGTCTCTGCGGTAGGCGCCGCTGTCGAGGATGCCCTGCAGCGCGCGGCGGGCGCGGCTGACGCGGCTCTTCACCGTGCCGACGGCGCAGTCGCAGATAGCCGCCGCCTCCTCGTAGGCAAAGCCGCCGGCGCCGACCAGGATCAGCGCCTCACGCTGCTCGGGCGGCAGCATGCCCAGGCCCTGGCGCAGCTCGTCGAGCGCCACCGGCGCCTCCGGATCGTCCACCGCCACCAGGGTCCGCTCGGCGGCCTCCTGGTCGAGCTGGCTCTGGCGCCACGACCGGCGCTTCTCCGAGTAGAACTGGTTGCGCAGGATCATGAAGGTCCAGGCCTTCATGTTGGTGCCCATCTCGAAGCTCTGGCGGGCGTCCCAGGCCTTCAGCATGGCGTCCTGCGCCAGGTCGTCGGCGGCGGTCGGGTCGCCGCACAGGGTGCGGGCGAAGGCGCGCAGGTGCGGGATCAGCCCGACCAGCTCGGTCTTGAACGCCCTGTCGCGCTGGGCGTCGTCTAAATCGGCCACGGCCCCCGCGCCCATTACTTCTCCTCCACGCGGGCGTCGTCAGCCTTGCGCAGGATGCTCAGGAACTCGTCCGGCACCGGCTCGTTGACGACCTCGTCGAACATCTGGCGCAGCTTCACGCCGATCGCCTGTTGCCGCAGCCGCGCCTCGTCGAGGCTCGGCGATTTCGAGCGCGACCGCTTCATGGAGTGTTGTTCAATCATGTTCCGGCGCAAACTCACGCGCTCGCGCCCCCTGGTGACAATTCGGACCGGAAACGCCGGGTTTGGCAAGAGGTTCCCGCCGGGAACCGTCGGACGACAAAAAGGTTTTCGGGACGCCGGCGCGCCACGTGCGGCCAAGTCTGGAACTTCGGCGCGGAACGGGCGTTTGGCAAGCTTGAGAGTAACGCCGCCGAGGCCCATGTTGGGCTGGGTGGTTCCACACTGCGCCCTCGGGCGCGTCGAATGATCGGAGGGGTTCGACCCGTGAGTCTCCTAGCCCGCTTGGCGCCGCACCTGCCCTATGTCCGCCGTTACGCCCGCGCCCTCACCGGCGACCAGTCCACCGGCGACAACTATGTGCGCGCCACGCTCGAGGCGCTGGCCGCCGGCGAGCGTGAGCTGGACCAGGCCGCCTCGCCGCGCGTGGCGCTCTACCAGGTCTTCCACGCCATCTGGCAGAGCGCCGGCGCCAAGCTGGAGCCGCGCAGCGACGTCGACGGCGGGGCGTCCGACCAGGCCGTGCACCGGCTGATGCGCATCGCCCCGCGCTCGCGCCAGGCGTTCCTGCTCACTGCCCTCGAAGGCTTCACCCCCGCCGAGACGGCGCAGATCCTCGGCCTCGGCTTCGCCGACGTGGAGAAGCTGATCGCCCAGGCGCAGGCGGAGATCGAGGCGGAGCTGGCCACCGACGTGCTGATCATCGAGGACGAGCCGGTGATCGCCGCCGACATCGAGGCGCTGGTGCGCGAGCTCGGCCACAAGATCAGCGACGTGGTCGCCACCCGCGGCGAGGCGGTGGAGGCGGCCCGCCGCAAGGCCCCCGGCCTGGTGCTGGCCGACATCCAGCTGGCCGACGGCTCCTCCGGCGTCGACGCGGTCAAGGACATCCTCGCCGAACACGACGCGCCGGTGATCTTCATCACCGCCTTCCCCGAGCGGCTGCTGACCGGCGAGCGGCCGGAGCCCACCTTCCTGATCACCAAGCCGTTCCAGCCGGAGACGGTGAAGGCGGCGATCGGCCAGGCGCTGTTCTTCCATCCGCGCCAGAAGGCCGAGGCGGCGGCCTAGAACGCAACGGATCGCCCGGCCCCGCGTTTCAGACGCGGGAGGCCGGGCGCCATGCAACACATCGACCGTATCGACAGCTGGGCCGACACCCTGCGCCCGTTCGCCTGGGTCGCCGCCCTTTCCTTCACGGCCGGCTTCTGGGGCTACGTGGCCCTGGCGCCGCTGCTGGCGCGGTAGCCCTCACCTCACCTCTCCCACTGGCGTGGGAGAGGGCTACTGAACGAACCGTGTGGCGTCGAGGTGGGTGGAACCGCCTCGCGCTGTCCGTAGCCCTCGCCCCGCGAAGCGGGGAGAGGTGAGGTGAGGGGCTTTGCGCCCCCGATCGGCCGCTACAGCCCCCGCGCCACGAACCAGCCGTTGCGGAAGCCCTCGCTGGCCTTGCCGTAGACGAACGGCTCGCCCTGCGGCGTCGTCACCCGGCCGCCGGCGGCGATCAGCACCGCGTGGCCGGCGGCGGTGTCCCACTCCATGGTCGGACCGTGGCGCGGATAGACGTCGGCGGCGCCCTCGGCGATGCGGCAGAACTTGATCGAGGAATCCATCGGCTCGCGCAGGTGGAAGCCGTATTGCGCGGCCAGCTCGTCGGCGGTCTCGGTCTTCATCGTGTGGCTGATCAGCGCCAGCGCCGCGCCCTGCGGCCACGCCCTGGGCCGCACGGCCGCGTAGGGGCCGCCGCCCTGGCGCTTCAGCACCCCGCCGGGCGCCGTGCGCCACAGCTCGCCGCTCGCCGGCGCTGCGACCACGCCCGCCACCGGCGCGCCGTCCTCGATCAGGGCGATGTTGACGGTGAAGTGCGGGTCGCCGCGCACGAAAGCCTTGGTGCCGTCGAGCGGGTCGACCAGGAAGAAGCGCGGGCCGATGGCGTCCGGCGTGCCGAACTCGCTGGCGTGCTCCTCGGAGATCACCGGCACGTCGGGGAAGCGCCGCGCCAGGCCGGCCAGGATCAGCGCCTCGCCGCGCCGGTCGGCCTCGGTGACGGGGCTGTTGTCGGCCTTGGCGCTGACCTCCAGCTCGGAGCGCCACAGCGGCAGGATCAGCCGCGCGGCCTCCGCCGCAATCTCGGCCAAGTCTTCGCTGATGTCGGTGGTCGTGGTCATGGCTTGCGTCTCTATGACCTGCCCCGCCGGTTTCCCAAAGCGGCAAATCAGGTGATGTTTCGCGCCCGATGACCCAGACAAATCCCGCCCTGGAAGCGACCGCCGCCGGTGTTCCGGCCGACGAGCTGGCCGCCCGCCTCGCCTCCAAGCTCTGCCACGACTTCATCAGCCCGGCCGGCGCCATCGTCTCCGGCCTCGACCTGCTGGAGGATCCCAGCGCCAAGGACATGCGCGACGAGGCGATGGAGCTGATCGCCTCCAGCGCCCGCAAGCTGGTCGACCAGCTGGCCTTCGCCCGCGTCGCCTTCGGCGCGGCGGCCGGCGCCGCACAGTTCGACTGCGGCGAGCTGGAGCGGCTCACCCGCGGGGTCTTCGCCCACGTCCGCGCCGACCTGGAGTGGGCGGTCGAGGCGCCGCAGCTGCCGAAGCCGGCCGCCCAGGCGCTGGTCAACCTCGCCCAGCTCGCCGCCGGCGCGCTGCCGATGGGCGGGACCGCGCGGATGGAGCTGAGCCAGGACCGCGAAGGCTACCGGATCACCGCCCGCGCCAAGGGGCCGAAGGCGCGGCTGCACGCCGAGGTGCAGGGCGGGCTGGCCGGGCAGCCGCTGGGCGACGGCCTCGGCGGCCGCTGGGTGCAGGCCTACTACGTCCACGCGCTGATGGCGGCGGCCGGCGGCCACGCCCAGGGCGAGGCGACCGACGAGGCCATCATCCTCACCGCGCGCTTGCCGGCCTGACCGACCGCCGGCGCGGCGTTTTCGCCGACGCGGCATTTTTCGTCGCAGCGGCGGCGGCTGCACGCGTCCTTAACCAAGCGCGCGCCAGAACAGGCGTTCATCGCCCGTCCGGTGAGGAGCGCTGGCCTTCCCATGAGAAGCTGCCTGGTCGTCGACGACAGCCGGGTGATCCGCAAGGTGGCCCGGCGGATCCTCGAAGACATCGGCTACGAGATCGCCGAGGCGTCCGACGGCGTCGAGGCGCTGGCCTGGTGCCGCGCGGCGATGCCCGACGCCATCCTGCTCGACTGGAACATGCCGGTGATGAACGGCATCGAGTTCCTGCGCCAGTTGCGCGGCGAGCCGGGCGGCGAGGCGCCGGTGGTGATCTTCTGCACCGTCGAGAACGACCTCGCCCACATCCGCGAGGCGCTCGACGCCGGGGCCAACGAGTACATCATGAAACCGTTCGACGGCGACATCATCGCCGACAAGCTGGTCGAGGCCGGGCTGTGACCCCCGAGGAGATCGCCCAGGTCGTCTCGCTGTGCCGCGCCCGCGCCGGCCTCAGGATCGCGCCCGACAAAACCTACCTGATGGAGAGCCGCCTGGCGCCGGTGGCGCGCCGCGAAGGCTTCAGCTCCATCGCCGACCTGCTCGCCGCCGTGCGGGCCCGCCGCGAGGACCCGCTGGTCTGGGCGACGGTGGAGGGGATGGCCGGCTCCGAGACCTCGTTCTTCCGTGACCGCGCCCCGTTTGCCGAGTTCCGCGACGCCATCGTGCCGCAACTGGCCCGCGCCCGCGCCGGCGGGCCGATCCGGGTCTGGAGCGCCGCCTGCGGCACCGGCCAGGAGGTCTATTCGCTGGCGATGATCGCCGGCGAGCTCGCCGAGGGCGATGCTTCCCTGCGCCTGGAGCTGGCCGCCTCCGACTTCTGCCGGCTCGGCCTGGAGCGCGCCCAGGCCGGGGTCTACAACCAGTTCGAGGTGCAGCGCGGCCTGCCGATCCGGCTGCTCGCCCGCCACTTCGAGAAGGACGGCGACCAGTGGAAGCTCGCCGCCGAGGTGCGCCAGCGGGTGCGCTGGCGGCGCATCAACCTGATCGCCGGCCTGCGCCAGGTCGGCCGCTTCGACGTGGTGTTCCTGCGCTACGTGCTCGGCCAGATGACCGAGGACGCCCAGCGCAAGGTGATCGACGACCTCGCCTGCGTCATCCCCGACGACGGCTACCTGGTGCTGGGCGCCAAGGAGACCGTGGTCACGCCGGGCGAAGCCTTCCAGCCCATCGTCGGCCGCCCGGGCCTCTATCGGCGCAATCCGGCGTACCGGGCGGCTGCCTAGCGGCGCTTCTCGCACCGCGATCGTAGCCCCTCACCCTCCCATTGCTCCGCAATGGGCCCCTCCCTCTCCCTTTGGGAGAGGTGTAGGCAGCGGCGGCCCTCACCTTGCCTCTCCCGTCGGGAGAGGGAGGGGCCCGCGACCCCCGGACTTTGATCCGGGGGCCGTGGGAGGGTGAGGGGATCGCGCTTTGCAAGCCAAGCGCCAACTCCGCCCGGCGCCGACCCCGAGCTTGGCGCTGGCTCGTCCGCCCCCTAAACCGGCGCGCATGACCGCCATCGATCCCGTCGCCCTCACCCAGGCCCTGATCCGCTGCGCGTCGGTGACGCCCGCCGACGCCGGGGCGATGGACGTCGTCGAGGCGGCGCTGGCCGGGCTGGGCTTCGACTGCCGGCGGATGAAGTTCGGCGAGATCGAGAACCTCTACGCCCGCCACGGCCTGCAGCGGCCCAACCTCTGCTTCGCCGGCCACACCGACGTGGTGCCGGTGGGCGACGCCGCGGCATGGCGGTCGGGGCCGTTCGAGGCGCGCATCGAGGACGGGGTGCTGATCGGCCGCGGCGCGACCGACATGAAGAGCGCCATCGCCGCCTTCATCGCCGCCGCCGCCGGCGCGCTGGAGGCCGGCGAGGTGCGCGGCTCGCTGTCGCTGCTGATCACCGGCGACGAGGAGGGCGTGGCGGTGGACGGCACCAAGGCGGTGGTGGCGGCGCTGGCGGCCGAGGGCGAGGCGCTGGACGCCTGCGTGGTCGGCGAGCCCAGCTCCTCGGCGCTGTTCGGCGACATGATCAAGATCGGCCGCCGCGGCAGCCTCAATGCCTACATCACCGTCGAGGGGGTGCAGGGCCACTCCGCCTATCCGCACCGGGCCGCCAACCCGATCCCGGTGCTGATCCGCCTGCTTTCGGCGCTGCAGGCGCGGGCGCTGGACGAGGGCTACCCGGAGTTCCAGCCCTCCAACCTGCAGGTGACCACCGTCGACGTCGGCAATCCGGCCACCAACGTCATCCCGGCGACCGCCAAGGCGCGGCTCAACATCCGCTTCAACCCCGTCCACACCGGCGCCTCGCTGGCCCGCTGGATCGAGGCCGAGGCGGCCACGGCCGGCGAGGGCTTCGCCGGCAAGGTCAGCGTCCGCGTCCAGGTCAGCGGCGAGGCCTTCCTCACCGAGCCCGGCGACTTCGTGCGGCTGGTGGCCGACACGGTGGCCGAGGTGGCCGGCCGCCGGCCTGAGCTTTCCACCACCGGCGGCACCTCCGACGCCCGCTTCATCCGCGCCCTCTGCCCGGTGGTCGAGCTCGGCCTGGTCGGCGCGACCATGCATGCCGTGGACGAGCGCACGCCAGTCGCCGAGATTCATCAGCTGGCCGAGGTCTATCGGCGGCTGATCCGGCGCTACTTCCAGGCGGCGAGCCCGGCGGTTTCCGGTTGACCTGACGGCCAGCGCCCTTAGAACCCCCCTCCCTTTCAAGCGTAACGCGGGCCCGCACGCCGGGGCGCGCTTCGGCCGACGCCCCGTTTTCCGGCGCCGGCCCTTTCGGCGTTGGAGGTACGTCATGGGCGAGACCGGCGATGGCGCGGCCATCGGCATAGACTTCGGCACCACCAACACGGTGGTGGCGCTGGCCGGCGCCGACGGCGAGGCGCGCCTGACAACCTTCGCCCACGACGACGAGGCGCTCGCCCCGTTCCGCTCGGCGCTGTCGTTCCACGCCGCCATCGACGACCCGCGCGACCGGGTGGTGGAGGCCGGGCCCTGGGCCATCGACGCCTACGTCGAGGAGCCGCTGGAGACCCGCTTCATCCAGTCGTTCAAGACCTATGCGGCCAGCCCGCTCTTCGTGCACACCAACGTGCTCGGCCGCTGGTTCCGCTTCGAGGACCTGCTGTCGGCCTTCCTGCTGAGGATGCTGGCGCACGCCGGCGCGGACCTGGACAATCTGCCCAAGCGGCTGATCGTCGGCCGCCCGGTCAACTTCGCCGGTCTGCGCGCCGATCCGGCCCTCGCCCTCTCCCGCTACCAGACCGCCTTCAGCCGGCTCGGCTTCACCGACATCCGCTACGCCTACGAGCCGGTCGCCGCGGCCTTCTTCTTCGCCCGCCAGCTCAAGGGCGACGCCACGGTGATGGTGGCGGACTTCGGCGGCGGCACCAGCGACTTCTCCATCGTCCGCTTCCGTCGGGAAGCCGGCGAGATACGCTCCGAGGGCCTGGCCAACGCCGGCGCGCCGGTGGCCGGGGACGCCTTCGACTACCGGATCATCGACCATCTGGTCTCGCCCGAGCTGGGCAAGGGCACCAGCTACCGCGCCTTCGACCACGTGCTGCCGATCCCCGCCCGCTACTACGCCGCCTTCGCCCGCTGGGAGCAGCTCGCCCTGCTGCGCGCCTCGACGGACATGCGCGACATCCGCAGTCTGGTGCGCACCGCCACGGAGCCCGCCAAGATCGCCCGGCTGGTCGAGATCCTCGACCACAACCACGGCTACCGGCTCTACCAGGCGGTCTCGCGGCTGAAGGAGGCGCTGTCGGACGAGGAGGCGGCGGTCTTCAGCTTCCACGCCGGCGATGTGGCCATCGACAAGCCGGTCCGCCGCGCCGACTTCGAGGCCTGGATCGCCCCCGAGCTCACCGCCATCGCCGCGGCGGCCGACGAGGCGATCGCCCGGGCCGGCGTCGCGCCCGCCCAGATCGACAAGGTGTTCCTCACCGGCGGCTCGTCGTTCGTGCCGGCCGTGCGGCGCCTGTTCGCCGACCGCTTCGGCGAGGCCAAGCTGGAGAGCGGCGGCGAGCTGGTCTCCATCGCCACGGGCCTCGCCCTGATCGGCGCCGAGCGCGACGTCGGCGAGTGGGCGCAGCCGCTCGCGACGGGCGGGGGCTGAGGCGCGAGGGCGGCGGCCGCCGCCGCGTTTGACGACGACTCACCTGACTGGTCTCTGGCCCGCCCCTCATTCTTGAGCGAAGGAGCGTCCATGAGTTTCGAGGCCTGCCTGCCCGTCGTGCTGCAATCCGAGGGCGGTTTCACCGACGATCCGCGCGACCCCGGCGGGGCCACCAACCTCGGGGTGACGCTGGCGACGCTCAGCGGCTGGCTCAGCCGGCCGGCGACGATCGCCGAGGTCGAGGCGCTGACCCCGGCGGCGGTCGCGCCGCTCTACCGCGCCCGCTACTACAACGCCTCGCACGCGGCCGACTGCCCGGCCGGCGTCGACCTGATGGTGTTCGACGAGGCGGTGAACCAGGGCGTCGGCCGCGCCGTCACCTCGCTGCAGGCCTGCGCCGGCGTCGCCGCCGACGGGCGCTTCGGCCCGCAGAGCCGGGCCGCGGTGGCCGGCGCCGATCCGAGGGCGCTGATCGGCGCCCTTGCCGCCAGCCGCGAGGCGCTCTACCGGGCGCTGCCCGGCTTCCGGACCTTCGGCAAAGGCTGGCTCGCCCGCGTCGAGCGCACGCGGGCCGCGGCGCTGGGGATGGTGTCAGCGCCGTAGCGCGGTCAGTAAGCATCTCACGAACCGCTCTTCCCCGCGAAAGCGGGGACCCAGGCGTTTTATCGTCGAGCGCCTGGCTTGCAGAAAAAGCCTGGGCCCCCGCTTTCGCGGGGGAGAGCGGAGGAGACCCACGGCCTACGGCGCCGCCTTCAGCGTCGGGTTGTCCGGCTCGAACTGGGCGATCGGGATCACTTCCAGGTTCGGGGTCTTGGCCTTCAGCGCCGGCAAGAAGAGCTTGGCGTCGCCGACCACGATCAGGCTGGCGGCGCCCGGGCTCAGCACGTCACGGGCCACCGCCTGCACCTCGGCCGGCGTCACCGCTTCGACCTTGTCGGTGTAGGTCTTCAGCTCGCTCAGATCGATGCCGTAGAGCGCCAGCGACTGCAGCACCTGGCCAAGGCCCGCGGCGGTGGCGATGCCGCGGCCGTATTCGCCGATCAGCGACGACTTGCGCGCCGTCAGCTCCGCCGCCGACGGCGGGTCGCTGGCCATGCCCGCCATGGTCGCCTTGATCAGCTCGGCGACCTGGGCAGCCGCGTCGTTGCGGGTCTGCGCCTGGGCGGTGATCGAGCCCAGCGTGCGCCGCGCCGCCAGCTGCGATTCCGATCCGTAGGAGAGGCCGCGCTTGATGCGGACCTCCTCGTTGAGCCGCGCCGAGTAGCCGCCGCCCAGCGCCGCGTTGGCCACCAGCGCCTGGTAGAAGCGCGGGTCGGTGCGGGTGACCGCCGGGCGGACCACCGTCACCGACGCCTGGCCGACGCCCGGCAGGTCGATGACGATGCTGCGCGGCGCGCCGGAGGGGTGGCCGCCGGCCGGCGGCGGCAGCGGCGTGGCCGGCCGCGGCCAGTCGCCCAGCGCCTGCCCGGCCAGCGCGAAGCCCTGCTCGGGGGTGATGTCGCCGGTCAGCGTCAGCACCGCGTTGTCGGGGCGCCAGCCGGCATCGTGGAAGCGCACCAGGTCGTCGCGGGTGAGCTGCTTCAGCGTCTGCGGCGTGCCGCCGGCCGCGTGGGCGAACGAGGTGCCGGCGTAGACCACCGGCGCGGTGGCGAAGCCGGCCACCTGGCCGGGCTCGCCGTAGGCCACCGAGAGGTCGTCGAGCAGCTGCTTGCGCGCCCGCTCCAGCTCGTCCGGCGCGAAGGCCGGATGGCGGGCGACGTCGGCGACGATGCCGAGCGCCGCCGCCAGCTTGTCCGGCATCACCGAGAGGGTCACCTGCGAGGATTCCCAGCCGGAGCCCGCCGCCAGGTCCGCGCCCAGCGCCTCGGACTGGCGGGCGATCTCCTCGGCCGAGCGGGTGGCCGTGCCTTCGGTGACCAGGCTGGCGGTCATGTTGGCGTCGCCGGCGAGGCCCGGCGGGTCGGAGCCCGCGCCGGCCCCGAAGGTGAGGCTGACCGCCACCAGCGGCAGGTCGGTGCTGTGGGCGACGATGACCCTGAGGCCGTTGGGCAGGGTGCGCTCGGCCGGCGAGGGCAGCGCGGCCTCCGGCTGGCGGCCGACCGGCGGCGGGGCCTCGCGCTGGCCCTCGGGCAGCAGCGCCGCGACGGGCCCGGCGTAGGGCCTGGAGGCCACGGGCGGCGGCGGCTTGGCCTCGGCGGCCGCGCCGGCGGGGCGCTGGCTTTCGGACAGGTAGCGGATCACCAGCCGGGTGTTCTCCGGCAGGTACTGGCGGGCCACCCGCTCGACATCCTGCGGCGTCACCCGCGCCAGCTCGTCGAGATCGCTGTTGGCGCGCGCCGCGTCGCCCTCGATCACCTGCGAGGATCCGAGCTCGTTGGCGCGGCCCTCGATGGTCTCGCGCTGGCGGATCTCGCCGGTCAGCAGCTGGGTCTTGGCCAGCGCCAGCTCGTCGGCGCTCACCGGCTTGTCGCGCAGGGACGCCACCTCGGCGTCCAGCGCCTGGGCGACCTCGTCCGGCGAATGGCCGGCGGCGACGATCGCGCCGACGTAGAAGAGCCCGAGCTGGGCCCTGAGGTCGGCGCTCGAAAAGACCTGGGCGGCGATCTGCTTGCGGTAGACCAGGCTGTCGTAGAGCCGCGACGACTTGCCGGCGGTGAGGATGGCGTCCAGCACCTGCAGCGCCGCCGCGTCGGGGCTGGAGGCCTTGGGCGCCAGCCAGGTGAGCCCGACCGCCGGCAGCGGCACGTCGGGGGCGTAGTTGGTGACCGTGCGCGGGCCGGTGCGCGGCGGCTCCTTCGCCGTCACCTGCGGGATCGGGGCCGGCGGGTCCTTCAGCGGGCCGAAGTAGCGGTCGATCCAGGCGTCGAGCTGCGCCTGGTCGAAGTTGCCGACCACCACCAGCGTCGCGTCGTCCGGGCGGTAGAAGGTGTGGTGGAAGGCCTGCACGTCGTCGAGGCTGGCCGCGTCGAGGTCGGTGATCGAGCCGATCGGCGAGCGGTGGTAGGGGTGGACCTGATAGCTGTCGGCCGGCAGGTCGAGGTAGAACAGCCGCCCGTAGGGGCTGGCCAGCACCCGCTGGCGCAGCTCCTCCTCCACCACCTGCCGCTCGGAATTGAAGTTGGCCTTGTCGACCACCAGCGTCGACATCCGCTCGGCCTCGGCCCAGATCAGCCGCTGCAGGTCGGCGGCCGGGATCACCTCGTAGAAGGCGGTGGTGTCGTCCTGGGTGAAGGCGTTGTTCATGCCGCCGACGTCCTCGGTCAGCCGGTCCATGAACTCCGGCGGCATGTCGCGCGTGGCCTTGAACATCATGTGCTCGAACAGGTGCGCGAAGCCGGAGCGGCCGGGCGGGTCGTTCTTGGCCCCGACCGCGTACCAGACCTGCACCGTCACGTTCGGCGTCGTCCGGTCGAGCGAGGTGATCACCTTCAGCCCGTTGGGCAGCACCCGCTCATGGAAGTCGATCGGCGGCACCGGGGTCGGCGGGGCGGCGGCGGGCGCCTGGGCGCGGGCCGCCCCGGCGATGGCGACGAGCGCGAGGCAGGCGAGGAAGAGGCGCGGCATCGAGGGCTCCGGATGGCAGCGGCGCATGGCTTAGCACTTGCCCGCGCGGCGCGAACATTACGAGGGCTTCATCTTCTCCCCAGCGTTGGCCGGCGCTTGTGTTGGGAACGACGCCGCGCCGCTCAGTCCGCCAGCTTCACCAGCATCTTGCCGAGGTTGGCGCCCTGCATGAGATCGATCATCGCGGCGGCGGCGTTGTCGATGCCGTCGTAGATGGTCTCGTGGTGCTTGATGCGGCCCTCGCGCAGCCAGCCGGCCATCTCCGACTGGAACTCTTCGCGCAGGTCCATGAAGTCGGCGGCGGTGAAGCCGCGCAGGGTGATGCGGCCGTAGATGATGTTGGCGAGGTTGCGCACGCTGGTGCGCGTGCCGGCCTCGTTGTAGCCGCTGATCATGCCGCAGACCGCGACGCGGCCCAGCACGTTCATGCCGGCCAGCGCCGCGTCCAGGTGCTCGCCGCCGACGTTGTCGAAGTAGACGTCGATGCCCTTCGGCGTCACCGCCTTCAGCTGCGGGCGCACCGGGCCGGTCTTGTAGTTGAACGCCGCGTCGATCTTCGCCTCGTCCAGCAGCCAGCGCACCTTCTCGTCCGAACCGGTCGAGCCGACCACGTAGCAGCCCTTGAGCTTGGCGATCTGCGCGGCGATCGAGCCCACCGCCCCGGCCGCCGTCGAGACGAACACCTGCTCGCCGTCCTTCAGCGCGCCGATGCGCAGCAGGCCGCCGTAGGCGGTGAAGCCGGTGCCGCCCAGCACCGACATGTAGACGCCGATCGGCAGGCCGGCCGCGGTCTTCAGCACCGCCAGACCCTTGCCGTCGGAAACAAAGGCCTCGCGGAAGCCGAAGCGGTTGTTGACCAGGTCGCCTTCCTTGAAAGCCGGGTTGCGGCTCTTCTCCACCCGCCCGACCGCGCCGCCGCCGATCGCCACATCGAGATCCTGGCCGACGGAAAGGCGCGGCCGCATGGCCGGATCGACCGACATCATCAGGTTTCGCACCAGAACCTCGCCGTCGGCGGGGTCGGGGACGCTGGTCTCGACCAGGGCGAAATCGCCCGCGGCCGGCGCGCCCTCGGGGCGGCGGACCAGGTGGACCTCACGGCTCGGCGTGGACATGCTCTGTCTCCATCAGGAAGCCGGCGCCGTCGCGGCGGATATGGCCGGCGGTCGGCGCGGCGAAATGGGTGCCGATCACCAGGATCGGCTGGTCGGCCACCTCGGCCAGCACCTTGCGGCGGGTGGCGACGGCGGCCTGCTTGTCGCTGTCGAAGCCGGGCGCCCACTCCGGATGGGCGATCTGGCAGGGGTGGTGCATGATGTCGCCGGTGATCATCGCCCGCTGACCTTCGCTTTCGATCATCACGCTGACGTGGCCCGGTGTGTGGCCGGTGGTCGGCGTCAGACGGATCTCCGGCGAGATGCGGTGGTCCATCTCCACCAGCTCGGCGAGCCCCGCGTCGAAGATCGGCTTCACCGAATCCGCCAGGATCGCCGGCGCCTCGCCGTCGGCCTCGCCGCGCCAGTGCTCGTATTCCTGCCGCCCGATCAGGTAGCGGGCGTTCGGGAAGGTAGGGACCCACTGGCCGCCCACGAGCATGGTGTTCCAGCCGACGTGATCGACGTGCAGGTGGGTGCAGACCACCATGTCGACGCCCTCGCGCGTCCAGCCGGCCTTCGCCAGCTCGGCGAGGAACCCCGTCGCCAGCGGCTTGCCGCCGACCAGGCCGCGCGGCTTGTCGTTGCCGACGCAGGTGTCGACCACCAGCCTCAGGCTCGGCGCCTCGACCAGCAGCGCATGGATCGACACCTTCAGCGCCCCGTCCTCCGGCCGCACGAAGTGGGGATAGAGCCACGGGGTGGCCTTGAGCGCGTCGGGCGTGGCTTCCGCGATAAACGGCGCCTCGGCCCGGTAGCGGGTGTTGAACTCGATCTCCACCACCCGGGTGACCTTCACCCGCCCCACCTGCCAGCTGAGCATCTGTGTATTCGCTCTTGATTGCCAATTACGAAGCATCTCCTATTGCGCGGAATGGCCGCGCTTTTTCCAAGCGTCAAGCTCGATGCGATTCCGTGAGGGAAGCGTGAGAGAGGGGAAGCTTTGAGTAACACTGAGAAATCTCAAATCAACGCCCACCTCTCAGATGGGGAATGGCGTATCTTCACGGAATATGCGGCCGAGTGTTGGGTCGACACGACCACTTTGGCCAGAATCTTGATCTTGAGGGAGATGAGAAGAAACGTGGTGTTACAGGAACCGATGACGCCTGCCGACGATGGACCTCGCTCGAGAAAAATAACAGCGCATGTTACGGCGGAGACCAAGTCAAGCTTCGAAGCGTCTGCTAAGCGGCGTGGCCGCTCCCTCAGCGACAGCGCGCGCTGCATACTCCTCACCGAGCTCCGGGAGCGCTGGTTCCGAAAAGCGCTTGACTCAAATTGAGTCGGCAACGATCATGCCCGAAGGTTAGTTGACGGGTGCCCTCGCTCGACTCGGGGTTTCGATGGAGTCTAAAGTCTCCGGTTCATCGCTCGAGGGGAGTGCGGAGATGGGTTTGGAACTTGCGGACGTGACTAGCTACAAGCTGGCAGACTTGGCCCTCAAGGCGGCGATTCAGCTGGAGCGTGCGCGCGTCGGACTGGGTTATGACGAAGCCGACATCCGCCGTCTGATTGGGTCGCTCGAATGTTGTCCGTCGAGCGAGGAAGAGGTTCCCGGGTCGGCGAACAACATTCTAGGGATGCGCAAGGCGCTGGAAGCGTTCATTGACCACCCCGCAGATAGGGATGCTGGAGTTCTGGTCGCCGACTGCATTTCGCTGAGAAGGGCCCTCAACGCGCGAACGGCGCTCAGAGACATGCTGGTCACACGCAGTTGGCGGCTGAACCGGTCACTGGCGAGCGCTCGCGTTCGCGTTCACTGACCTAAAATGGCAATACCAAAGGCGCTCCAGCCGTCGACCAGGCTGGCGTCGGCGCGCCGGCAAGTGCGCGCATTCTTAAAGCAGGTTCGGCGGCTCCAAGGTTCCGAGTTCCCGCAGGAAGAGGGGCGAGAGGCGCTTGCCCAGCTAGAAACTCACTTTGAAACTCTCCACAATGAAGGGCAACTCCTACCCGACACGGCTGCCGAATCGCTTATCCAGGAATGGGTCGATAAAATCGACCAAAGCATGCCCGCCTATACAAATATTCTCGGGTTCATACTACGGTCGACCAATACCCGAAATGCATTTGAAGTTTATTATCCCATAAAGCGTCTAATTCACCTTGTATTGGGCGAGCAATATCATTTGATGCTCTCTTCTGAGTGGGACTTCATTCCGTTTGTCTGGCCGCTCAACCTCGAATTCCTTCCGGAATTTGTTCTCGTTGGCCTGCCGGCTCCGGAGTCGGGCAATGTCCTTTTAATCCCGCTATCAGCGCACGAAGTTGGGCATAGTGCGTGGGTGCGCCACGATCTCGAGTCCAAAGTTGGCCCAACGATCGATGGCTTAGTAAATGCTGTTCTTCAACCACTCGATCCCGTTTCCGCCGATATACAATCGTATATTGCAACGGTGGCTAAGGTACAAGCTCAGGAAGTTTTTTGCGACCTATTCGCCATCAAAATATTCCGCGAATCGTATGTATTCGCGTTTGCATATTTTATGTCATCGTGTCGTACAGAGCGAGATCCGGTCGATCCCGCTCTATACCCAAGTATTCCAGATCGATTTTCGTATATAATGCAAGCAGGCGGTGCCTTGGGATTAACTATACCGCCAGAATTGTTGGCTGAGTTTTCCACTAGGCAAATTGTTGTATCTGACGGTGAAGGCGAAGGTATGGAGACCAAAGCAGTCGATGCCGCCGTTGCGATGGCTGTTCCGGAACTCCAACGGATTGCGTTTGAGGTTGTGGAAGACGCTAATGTTCCTGTTGTGCGAAAGTCCTTCGTCAAGAACGTCTTGCGCGCTCTTCGAAGCGGCGAACCATATGGCGGCTCAGCTTTTCTTTCGGAGATAGTAATTGCTGGATGGTACGCGCTGATGGAAGAAGGTGGACTGAGTTCTGACGGAGATCAAAAAAAATATGATCTTTTGATGGAAATATTACTCAAGACTGTTGAGGTTTCTGAATACGTGAGGCGCGTCGATGCTTCTTAGCGTTACCCAGGTTTTCGCACGAATAAATCTGGGCAGGTCGAACTCCTCACGCCTGGGCGTTATACCTCGGCCAAATGAAGAGCTTTCGAAGAGCCGGGGAGGGTCTGCGCTTGACCTTCGGTTGGGCAGATGGTTTCTTTCGTTCAAGCAGAACCGGGTCAAGAGCGTCGATCTCGCCGATAGAAACAGAGCAACGGCCCAGATGGTGGAGGAATCGCGCACACGGGAACATTTCGTCCCATTTGGTCAAGAATTCGTCCTTCATCCCGGTCGCTTTGTTCTTGGGGCTACACTTGAATGGCTGAAGATGCCAAGCGACATTTCTGGATATGTTACGGGTAAGTCATCGCTAGGAAGACATGGGTTGGTAATTGAGACGGCGGCGGGAATACATCCAAACTTTGAGGGCTGTCTGACACTCGAACTGGCCAACGTTGGTGAAGTTCCGCTGATTGTCCGGCCCGGGATGCAGATATGCCAGATATTTCTGCACGAAATAAGTGCCAATCCAGAAGCTGACCACGGCCGGTTTTCCGGCAGGCGCAAACCAACGATAATCAAAACTACATCCGACCCCGTGATGGAGAGGATGCTCGACTAATCGTTATCGTCACCGCTATCGCGCGAAACCTTAGTGGCGGTGTTTGATGAACCATAAAGCGATATCCCAAAATCATCGTCGCCGCGACGATCCCGACAGCCTCCACTACCACAATCGCTTTTTCCACCAGTTCCAAGATTCCCACGACAAAGCCATTCATCCCATGCTGACGCGCTAGAGCGGGTGAGGTTTGAGTGAATCGGCGGATTCCCAAATCGGCTGAGGTCTGATTCAAGCTGCCTGCTGGACGGGAGGCCAGCAGGAGATGACCAGACCGTACTCGATGGATCTTCGTGAGCGTGTGGTCGCGGCGGTGGAGCGCGATGGCCTGTCGCGCAACCAGGCGGCGGCTCGGTTCGGGATTGCGGCCAGCACGGCGGTGCACTGGCTGTTGCGCTATCACACGACGGGGGATGTAAAGCCCTCGAAGATCGGCGGTCACCGGAAGAAGACGCTTCGGGATGAGCACGCGGCGTGGCTGATCGCCCGCTGCCAGGAGCGGGCGTTCACCATCAGCCAGCTGGTAGAGGAGCTCTTGGAAGTCCGCGGGCTGAAAGTGGATCGCCACACGGTCTGGGACTTCGTTCACGCCGAGGGGCTGAGCTTCAAAAAAAAGTCTGTTCGCCCAGGAGCAGGATCGCCCCGACGTCGCCCGGCGGCGTGAGCAGTGGCGCAAGTATCAGGGGCGCATCGCCCTGGAGCGCCTGGTGTTCATCGACGAGACCTGGGCGAAGACCAATATGGCGCCCCTGCGCGGCTGGTGTCCGCGCGGTGAGCGGCTCCGGGCCAAGGCGCCGTTCGGCCGCTGGAAGACCATGACCTTCATCGCCGCCCTCAGGTGCGACCGTATCGACGCGCCCTGCCTGTTCGATGGGCCGATCAACGGAGAGGCTTTCCTGGCCTACGTCACCACCTTCCTGGTCCCGACACTGAAGCCGGGCGACGTGGTGATCCTCGACAATCTCGGCAGCCATCGCGGCAAGGCCGTCCGAAAAGCCATCCGAGCCGCCGGCGCTAGGCTCCTCTTCCTGCCCAAATATTCTCCCGACCTGAACCCCATCGAGCAGGTCTTCTCAAAGCTCAAGCACCTGCTGCGCAAAGCCCAGGCCCGCTCCTACGACGCCCTGCTCGCCGCCGTCGCTCAACTCCTCGAAACCTACTCACCCGACGAATGCGCCAACTACCTCAAGAACTCAGGCTATGGTGTCGTCTAAACTCAACCCGCTCTAGCGTCACAACCGCGCTCGTCATCCAAGCTGCGCCGGATGTAAGCATGAAGAACGAGAGAGTGAAGCCGACGTCGAATGCAAATCTGACCCACGCCAGTCCCATTGGCTAAATTCCTAACCGCCCCATCGGCCGGTAGCTTTAGGCGGATTCGGCCACACCCGCATGCCTTGGTCGCAATTGGAGAATAAAAAGTCTACCGTTGGTTGGCCGCGCGATTCTTCACTAGGTCGTCGACCACCGAGGGGTCGGCGAGGGTGGTGGTGTCGCCGAGGTTGCCGATGTCGTTCTCGGCCACCTTGCGCAGGATGCGGCGCATGATCTTGCCCGAGCGGGTCTTCGGCAGGCCGGGGGCGAACTGGATCACGTCCGGCGTGGCGAAGGGGCCGATCTCGCGGCGCACCCACTGCACCAGCTCCTTGCGCAGGTCCTCCGTGGGCTCGACGCCGACCTTCAGCGTCACAAAGGCGTAGATGCCCTGGCCCTTGATCTCGTGCGGATAGCCGACCACCGCCGCCTCGGCGACGTGGGTGTTGGCGACCAGGGCGCTTTCCACCTCGGCGGTGCCCAGCCGGTGGCCGGAGACGTTGATCACGTCGTCCACCCGGCCGGTGATCCAGTAGTAGCCGTCCTCGTCGCGGCGGCAGCCGTCGCCGGTGAAGTACTTGCCGGGATAGGTCGAGAAGTAGGTGGCGATGAAGCGGTCGTGGTCGCCGAACACGGTGCGCATCTGGCCGGGCCATGAATCGAGGATGCAGAGGTTGCCGCTGACCGCGCCCTCCAGCGGCGCTCCGTCCGCGTCGACGATCTGCAGCTTCACCCCCGGCAGCGGCCTGGTGGCCGAGCCTGGCTTCAGCGGCGTCGCGCCCGGCAGCGGCGAGATCAGGCAGGCGCCGGTCTCGGTCTGCCACCAGGTGTCGACGATCGGGCAGCGCTCGTCGCCGACCACGCGGTGGTACCAGAGCCAGGCCTCCGGATTGATCGGCTCGCCGACGCTGCCCAAGAGGCGCAGCGACTTGCGCGAGGTCTGCTTCACCGGCGCCTCGCCCTCGCGCATCAGCGCCCTGAGCGCCGTCGGGGCGGTGTAGAAGATCTCCACCTGGTGCTTGTCGATCACCTCCCAGAAGCGGCTGACGGTCGGATAGTTGGGCACGCCCTCGAAGATCAGCGTGGTCGCCCCGTTCGCCAGCGGCCCGTAGACGATGTAGCTGTGGCCGGTCACCCAGCCGACGTCGGCCGTGCACCAGAACACCTCGCCCGGCCGGTAGTCGAACACCAGCTCGTGGGTGTGGGCGGCCCAGGTCAGGTAGCCGCCGGTGGTGTGCAGCACCCCCTTCGGCTTGCCGGTCGAGCCGGAGGTGTAGAGGATGAAGAGCGGGTCCTCCGCGCCCATCGGCTCGGGCGGGCAGTCGGCCGAGACCTCGCCGCGCTCGGCCTCGTACCAGTAGTCGCGGCCCGCCTGCATGGCGACGTCGCCGCCGGTGCGCCGCACCACCACCACGTCGCTCACCTGCGGGCAGCTCTTCAGCGCCTCGTCGACGTTGGCCTTCAGCGCCACGATGCGTCCGCCGCGAAGGCCCTCGTCGGCGGTGATGACGATGTGGCTGTCGCAATCCTGGATGCGGCCGGCGATCGAGTCTGGCGAGAAGCCGCCGAAGATCACCGAGTGGATCGCCCCGATCCGCGCGCAGGCCAGCATGGCGTAGGCGGCCTCGGGGATCATCGGCATGTAGATCGTGACCCGGTCGCCCTTCTTGACGCCGCGCCGCTTCAGCACGTTGGCCATCCGGCAGGTCTCGGCGTGCGCCTCCGCGTAGGTGATCTTCTTTGAGTCCTTCGGATCGTCGCCTTCCCAGATGATGGCGACGTCGTTGGCGCGCGTTGGCAGGTGGCGGTCGAGGCAGTTGGCCGAGGCGTTCAGCACCCCGTCGGCATACCAGCGGATGCGGAAGTCCTCGCGCTGGTAGGAGACGTCCTTGATCTTGGTCGGCGCCGTGATCCAGTCGAGCCGACCCGCCACGTCGCGCCAGTAGCCTTCCGGATCGCGCTCGACCCGCGCCCAGGCTGCGTCGTAGCCAGCGGCGTCCATCAGCGCGCGCTTCGCCCACGCTTCCGGCACCGGAAACACCTGACCGTCGCTCATGGCGCGCTCCCTAGATCTCGCTTCAAGCTCTCTACCACCCGCTCTTCCCCGCGGAAGCGGGGACCCAGGCTTTTTCCGCAAGTCCGGGACGCTGCGGCGCCGCTTTTTTAGCCACGGAAAACACGGAAAACACTGACGCACCCAGGCAGACCGCGCCGCATGGCGTCTGTGCTTTCCGTGTTTTCCGTGGCCGAATTTCTGGTCCCGCTTGACGCGGGACGAGGGGATTAGCTCCGCCCCGTATCCAGGAAGTCGCCGCCCTTGAACTGCGGCGCGGCGATCTCGACGATCGGGTCGTCGCGGTCGTCGTACTCCAGGCGCAGCGCCCGGCTCATCACCGCGTGCATGCCGTACATGCAGACGATGTAGGTCAGCTCCAGTATCTGCTCGTCGCTGAGGAAGGCCTTCAGCGCCTCGAACACGCCGTCCGGCGTGCGCCCGCCGGCCGCCAGGCAGTCGGTGTAGGCGAGCACCGCCCGCTCTTCCTTCGAGTAGCAGTCCGCCGTCTGCCACGCTGGGATGGAGGCGATGCGCTCCTCCGAGACCTTCAGCCCGCGCAGGGACTTGCAGTGCTGCGAGAACACGAACTGGCTGCCGGTCGCCCAGCCGACCCGCGTCTGGCCCAGCTCGCGCAGCACCGGGTCGAGCTTGCGCGGGCCGCGGTAGAGCGCGAAGCCGTTCACCGCATGGTCGAACACGTCCGGCGAGTTGGCGAACACGCTCCACCAGTCGCCCGGCGTGCCGGTGGCCGTGCCCGGCTCGGCCACCGGGTCGCGGTCTCCGAACAGCGCCTTGTAGTAGCGCAGGATGTTCTCCGAGCTGACCTCGGCCTTCGGGATCTGCCTTAGCCGCGGCATGGTCAGGCCGTGACCGTCGCCTTGGCGTGGGCCGGCGCGTGGCGCACGTCCTCGGGCTTGCCGAGCGGGCGGGTCAGGGCCGCGAACTCCAGCATGATGCCGTTGGGATCGCGGAAGTAGACCGAGCGGACGAAGACGCCCGGATGCAGCTCGCGCGAGACGCCGGCGGGGCTGTCGTCATGGTTCACCACCACCGGGACCGAGACGTGCACGCCGGCCGCCTTGAGGTGGCCGATGCTGGCCTCCAGGTCGGCCTCGTCCATCTCGAAGGCGATGTGGTTCATCGAGCCGATGGCGCTCATCGGCTTGGTCGGGAAATCCTCCACCGAGGCGATTCCCGGCGCCGCCGCGGGCGCGTTGTCCCACCAGAAGAAGGCCAGCAGGGCGCCGCCGCCGCAGTCGAAGAAGAAGTGCTGGCCGCCGTCCGGCAGGGCCACCGTCTTCACCAGCGGCATGTTCAGCACCCCGGAGTAGAACGCCACCGTCTCGGCCATGTCGCGGCAGACCAGCGCCAGATGGTTGATGCCCTTGGTCTTCATGGAAGCTTCCCTTCCGCCTCGGTCCCGTGTCTTTGGCGATGATCGCGCCGCTGGCGGCCAAAGGCCAGCGTGACGCGAGGGCAGCAAAGGGCGAGGCCATGCGCAAGGCGACGTTGGGGCCGCTGGGCCCGGTCAGCCGGCTGACGCTGGGCGGCGGCGGCATCGGCCAGATCTGGGGCGAGACCAGCGCCGAGGAGGCGCATGCCACGCTCGCCGCGGCGATCGACGCCGGCATCGACCTGCTCGACGCCGCGCCCGGCTACCGCAACTGCGAGACCTTCATCGGCGAGACCTTCGGCGGGCGGCTGCCGGCCGGCGTGAAGGTCACCACCAAGCATGCGCTGGGCACGGTCCCGGCCGGCGAGGCGGCCGCGCGGCTCACCGCCTCGCTGGAGGCGAGCCTGGCGGCCATGCGCCTGCCGCGCGTCGACCTCTTCTTCCTGCACACCAACATCGCTCCCGACGGCTTCGTCTACGCCCACGGCGCCGACCGGCAGGACCAGGTGGCGACCCGCTTCTCGCAGTACGAGGCCGAGGTGGTCCCGGCGATGCAGACGCTGCAGGCCGCCGGCAAGGTCGGCGGCTGGGGGATCACCGGCATCGGCCAGCCGGACGGGGTGCTGGCGGCGCTGGCGCTGGAGCATAGCCCCGCCGCCGTGCAGGCGATCGCCAACCTGATGGACAGCCCCGGCGCGCTCAACCGCTACGGCGGCCCGGCCCGGCCGCGCGAGATCATCGCCGCCGCCAAGGCCGCCGGCGCCGGCGTCATGGGCATCCGCGCGGTGCAGGCCGGCGCGCTGACCCGCGAGATCGACCGCAGCCTCTCGCCCAACTACCCGGAGGCCAAGGACTACGTCCGCGCCGCCCCGTTCCGCGCCCTGTGCGAGCGCTGGGGCGAGGACCCGGCCTACGTCGCCCATCGCTATGCGCTCGGGATCGAGGGCGTCGACACGGTGGTGCTAGGGGTGAAGAACCGCGCCGAGCTGCGTCAGTGTTTGGACGCGGAGGCGGCCGGGCCGCTGGAGCCGGATCGGCTGGCGGCGATCGAGGCGCTGGGGTTTCGGGCGGGCGAGAGCCGCTAGCGCCATCGGCCAGCGGCTCGGCGCGCCGACATCAGGCCGGCTGTTTCGTCGTCCGCAGGTACGGCTTCACCTCCGTGAAGCCGCTCGGGAACAGCGTCCTGGCCTGCTCGTTCGAGACGGCCGGCGAGATGATCACGTCGTCACCGGGTACCCAGTTGACCGGTGTCGACACCGGGTACCTGCTCGAGAGCTGCAGAGCGTCGAGCACCCGCACGATCTCGTCGACGTTCCGGCCGATGGAGGCGGGATAGGTGAGGGTCAGCTTCACCTTCTTGTC
>DASXEN010000168.1:0-6252 GCA_036490095.1 Caulobacteraceae bacterium | reverse complement strand
GCTCCGACCACCGAGCCGCAGCGCTGCCCGGATGGCTGCACCGATACAACTGGCATCGACCTCACGGCGGGATAAAGTCTCAGACACCTATCAGCCGCCTCGCCCTAACCGAGGACAACCTGTTGAGGCTCCACAGCTAGCAATGGACGCCGCTTGCCGGCTGGCGCCGTGGACCCCCTCAGTCGCTTCGCGACAGCTCCCCCTGAGGGGGAGCAGAAGCTACGCCGCTTCTTCCTTGGCGGCCTTCTTCACCTTCGCGACGGCCCGCTCGCGCTTCAGGCGCGAGAGATGGTCGATGAAGAGGACGCCGTCGAGGTGGTCGATCTCGTGCTGGATGCAGACCGAGTAGAGGTCGTCGGCGTCCTCCTCGACCGGCTGGCCGTCGTAGCCGAGATAGCGCACCCGCACCTTGGCCGAGCGCTCCACCTCGTCGTAGATCTCCGGCACCGACAGGCACCCCTCTTCGTAGGGGATCACTTCGTCGGAGCGCCAGACGATCTGCGGGTTGACGAAGAAGCGCGGGGCTCTCGGCCCGTCGCCGCGCGAGAGGTCCATGACGATGACGCGCTTGGGCACGCCCACCTGCACCGCGGCCAGGCCGATGCCGGGCGCCGCGTACATGGTCTCCAGCATGTCGTCCATCAGCGCCCGCAGCTCGTCGTCCACCGCCGCCACCGGCTCGGAGATCTGCTTCAGGGTCGCCATGTCGGCATCAACGGTGAGGATGCGGCGAAGGCTCATGCGGCCGAGGTAGGAGCGCGGCTTTCCAGCGTCAAGACGGGCGCATCGCCGCGCGCCGGCTCGTCGTCGCCGCCGCGCATCTCCGCCGCCAGCTTGGTCAGCTCGCGCACGCCGCTCTCGATCGGCGAGAGGGCGGGCATCTCGCGGCCCTCGTGGTCGACCGCCAGCTCCTCGAAGCGCCGCGCCTGGGTCAGCACCTGGGTCTCCAGTGAGCCGGCGAACTGGTTATAGGACTTCACCGACGCGTCGAGCGAGCGGCCGAGCCGAAGGGCGTGCTCGCCCATCACCGCGATGCGCTTGTAGAGCTCGCGGCCGAGGGCGGCGACGCGATCGGCGCTCTTGGCCTGGTCCTCGACCCGCCAGCCGTAGGCCACCGCCTTGCAGAGGGCGAAGAGGGTGGTCGGCGTCACCAGCAGCACCCGCCGGTCCATCGCCTCGGTCATCAGGTCGGGCAGGCGCTCCAGCGCCGCGGCCAGGAAGCCGTCGCCGGGGACGAACATGGCCACGAAATCGGGCGAGCCCTCGGACTTGAACTGGTCCCAGTAGGCCTTGGCCGAAAGCGAGACGATGTGCGCGCGCACCGACTGGGCGTGACGCATCATCGCCGCGTCGCGGGCCGCCTCGTCCGGCGCGTCCTGCGCCTCCAGGAAGGCGTTCAGCGAGCACTTGGCGTCGATCACGAACACCGCGGCGCCCGGCAGCCGCACCGCCACGTCGGGGCGGCGGCGGCCCTCGTCGGTGTCGAGGCTCATCTGCTCCAGGAAGTCGAAGCGGCGCGCCAGGCCCGCGGCCTCCAGCACGTTGCGCAGCGTCTGCTCGCCCCAGCGGCCCTGCACGCCCGCGCCGCGCCGCAGCGCCGCCGACAACTTGCGCGCCTCCGCCTGCGTCGCCGTCGAGGCGACCAGCAGCTGCTCGATCTGCTGCTTCAGCCCGCCGGTCTCCTCGGCGCGGGCCTTCTCGGCGGCCTGGGCCTGTTCCTGGAACTTGGCCAGCGTCTCGGCGACCGGCTTCAGCTGCGCCTCCAGCTTGGCGAGGCTGAGCTTCTCCTGCGCCTCGAAGGTCTCGCTGGCGCGGCGCACCAGCGCCTCGGCGACCGCCTCGGCCGATTGCGCGGCCTGCGCCTTCAGCGTTGCGCCGTTCTCCTCCAGCAACCGGGCGCGCTCGACGGCGCGCACGGCGCGGCCGCGTTCGACCACGGCCCAGGCTGACGCGGCCAGGGCGGCGAGGCCCAGAATGACGACGAGAACGATGTTCATGGTCCGTTCGTAGCCGAGTCGGACCGAACTCCCAAGTCCCGCACCCCAAGTCCCGCGCAATGAGGCGCGGGGACGGCCCGCGGCTCAGTGCTGGCTTTGCGGCATCCGCACCACGAGCCCGTCGAGCTCGTCGCTGACCTTGATCTGGCAGGAGAGCCGGGAGTTGGGCTCCACGTTCTCGGCGAAGTCGAGCATCGACTCCTCCATCGCCGACTGGCTGCCGGTCTTGGCCAGCCAGTCCTGGTCCACGTAGACGTGGCAGGTGGCGCAGGCGCAGGCGCCGCCGCAGTCGGCGTCGATGCCGGGGATGTTGTTCTTCACCGCGCCTTCCATCACCGAGAGGCCTGGCTTCACGTCCACGACGTGCTCGGCGCCGTTGAACTCGATGTAGGTGATCTTGGCCATTCGCTCCCCGCGACTAACTCGCCGCGACCTCTTTCATGGAAATTGTGGTGTCCGCAAGCTTGGCGCGGTCGATCGGTTTCTTCGAGCCGATCAATTGCCGCGCCGCCATGAATTCCGCCGGCGCGTTGACCGCCTCCACCGCGCGGACCAACGCGCCCTTCAGGTGGAAGACGGCGAACTTCGCGCTCGCCGGATCGCCGCGCACCAGGATGTCGTCGGCGTCGACGACGCGGCCCGCCAGCTGCAGCTTGATGTCGTACTGGTCCGACCAGTTCCAGTTGACCTCGGGCGCGGGCTCCGGGCGGCCGACGATGGCGGCGGCCGCCTGCTTGGCCTGCTCCAGCCCGTTGGCGACGTTCTCCAGCCGGAAGCTGCGCTCGTAGAGCGGCATCGGCCGATGGGTCACGTCGCCGATGGCGTAGATCGAGGGATCGGAAGTGCGCGCCGAGGTGTCGACGACGACGCCGTCGGAACAGTCGAGGCCGGCGTCGCGCGCCAGCTCGTCGTTCGGCACGATGCCGACGCCGACCAGCGCCTCGTCGCAAGCAATCAGCCGGCCGTCGGCGAGCCGCACGCCGGTCACCAGGCCGTTCTCGCCCTCGAAGGCGGTGACCTGGGCGCCCAGCTCGAAGGTGACGCCCCTGGCCTCATGGTAGCCCTGGAAGAAGGTCGAGAGGGTCTCGCAGGCGACCCGGGCGAGAAGCCGCGGTTCGCGCTCCAGCACCACCACCTCGGCGCCCAGCGCCCGCCCGGACGCCGCGGCTTCCAGGCCGATGTAGCCGCCGCCGACCACCGCCAGCCGCTTGCCGGGGCCCAGCGCGGCCTTCAGCTGCTCCGCGTCGGCCGCCGAGCGCAGGAACAGCACGCCCTTCAGGTCGGCGCCCGGAATGGGCAGCGCGCGCGCCCGGCTGCCCATGGCGAGGATCAGTTGGTCGTAGGCGAAGGTCTTGCCGTCGGCGAGGCCCACCGTCTTCGCGGCGCGGTCGATGGCCGTGACCCTGACGTTGAGGATCAGCTCGATCTGCTGCTCGGCGTAGAAGCTCAACGGCCGCAGCATCAGCGCCTCGGCGTCCGCCTCGCCCTTCAGCCAGGCCTTGGAGAGCGGCGGGCGCTGGTAGGGCGCCACCGGCTCGTCGCCGACCAGGGTGACGGGCGCCTCGTAGCCGTACTGGCGCAGGGTGGCCGCCGCCACGCCGCCGGCATGGCCCGCCCCCACGATCACCACGCCCGCTGCGCTCATGGCGTTCCGATGCAGAACAATGACGCCGCCGTCAACTTTACGCGCAGGTTAGCTTGCATACAGCATCTGGGTACGGCATCTTCCGCCGTATGTCTGATATGCGCAAGATTACGGCATTCATTCCTGCCAAGCTGCTATCGACGGCGCAGGCGAACACCGGCGAGGGGGTAAGCGAAACGCTGCGCCTCGCCCTTGAGAAGCTGAACCACGCGGCGTGGTGCAAGCAGATGCTGGAGCTGCGCGGCAAGGTGCGCTTCGATTTCGATCTCGACGAATTGCGGGAAGACCGCGAATTCGACGAGCACGGCAACGTTATCAATTGATCTCGGCCGACTCGAGCTCGCTGATCGCCTACCTCCAAGGTGAAATTGCCTCGGACACGGACGCGATCGCCGACGCGCTGCAGGCTGTCGAGTTGGTGCTGGCGCCAGCTGTGCTTGTCGAACTGATCGGCAAGTCGGACATGGTCGCCGCCTACGACGCCATCGCGGTGAATGCGGCGCTCCTGCCACTTACGGAGGGCTACTGGTTGCGCGCCCGAGAAGCGCGTCGCTTGATCCTGTCGAAGGGACTTCGCGCGCGGGCGCTCGACGCCCTCATCGCCCAATGCTGCATCGATGCCGACGTGCCGCTGATCGCGCGCGACGATGATTTTCGCCACTTCGCCCGATGGTGTGGGCTGAAGCTGGTCGAATGACCTAGACCACCCGCTCCACCAGCAGCTTCTTCACCTCGGCGATGGCTTTCGAGGGGTTGAGGCCTTTGGGGCACACCTGGGCGCAATTCAGGATGGTGTGGCAGCGGTAGAGCTTGAACGGGTCCTCCAGCGCGTCGAGCCGCTCGCCGGTGGCCTCGTCGCGGCTGTCGATGATCCAGCGGTAGGCCTGCAGCAGCGTCGCAGGGCCGAGGAAGCGCTCCTCGTTCCACCAGTAGCTGGGGCAGGAGGTGGTGCAGCAGGCGCACAGGATGCACTCGTAGAGGCCGTCGAGCTTGGCGCGGTCCTGCTCCGACTGGCGCCACTCGCCCTGCGGCTCCGGCGTCTTGGTGTGCAGCCACGGCTCGATCGAGGCGTACTGGGCGTAGAACAGCGTCAGATCCGGCACCAGGTCCTTGACCACCGGCTGGGTGGGCAACGGAGCGATCTGCACCGCCTCGCCGGGCGCCTCCTCCCAGCCGTGGGTGCAGGCCAGGGTGTTGCGCCCGCCGATGTTCATCGCGCACGAGCCGCAGACGCCCTCGCGGCACGAGCGGCGGAAGGCCAGCGTCGAATCCATGGTGTTCTTGATGTGGATCAGCACGTCGAGCACCATCGGCCCGCACTCGTCCACCTTCACCTCGTACTCGTCCCAGCGCGGGTTCTCCGTCCCCTCCGGGTCGTAGCGGTAGATGCGGAACAGCTTCAGCCGCCCGGCGGCGCCGTTGGGCGCGCGGTGACGCTTGCCCTTGCCGATCTTGGACTCTTTCGAAAGCGTCAGCTGGACCATGCCATCCCCTTTAAGGCGACGGCATGGTCCTAGACCGACCGCAAGCGGCTTGTCTACGCGCTGGCGGCGGCGGCCGGCGGCTTCTCGGCCTTGCCGCCGTACCAGTCGAGGTTCCGCGTCAGGAACATCGCCGCCGCCAGGCCGGCGAAGCTGGCCAGCGAGCCGGCCAGCAGGGCGAAGTCCTGCAGCCGCATCAAGAGGTAGATGAGGCCGTAGAGCAGGGTGAAGATGCCCAGCGCCAGCGCGCCCGTGGTGCGGCTGCGGAACGCCGCGCCGGCGTAGAGGCCGATCAGCCCGACCGTGGCGGTGGCAGCGCCGGCGAAGGCGAGGTCGAAGCCGACGTATTCGGCCAGGCTCAGCAGCAGCAGGTAGAACACCATCTGCGCCAGCCCGATCAGCACATACTGGGCCGCATGCAGGCGCCGGCCCGACAGCGACTCGAAGACGAAGAAGGTGAGGAACACCAGGCCGACGAACATCACCGCGTACTTCAGCGCCCGCTGCACGTTCTGGTACGGGTTGTTGGCCGGCACGAACGAGACGCCGAGGTCCTTGGCGCCCAGCGCGTTCAGGGAGAGGTTGCCGGATTCCCCCGCCTCCGAGAGGCCGCGGCCGATGAAGGGCACGGTCCAGTCGGCCGCGAAGCCGTGCGCGCCGAGCTGCGGGTGGTCGGGCAGGAAGCCGCCGTCGAACGAGGGCGCGGGCCAGTCGCCGGAGATCCGCACCTGGGTCGACTTGGCGAACGGCAGCACCGAGAGCCGCTGCGCGCCGGTGAACGTCAGCGCCATGGCGAAGTCGCCGCCGCTCGGGCTGGCGAGCACGGCGGCGGCCGGCGCGGCGACGAGGCCGTAGTCGCTGCTCGGCGCCTGGCCGGCCGCCCGCATCGCGGCCATGGCGGCGCCGTTGGGCGCCGGCGCGCCGCCGCCGGGAGAGCCGAGCGCCAGGCCCGACGCCGGCGCGAACGTCAGCTCGCTCTTGCCGGCCGGGCCGGTGAAGCTCCCGGCCACGTCCGACTTGGCCCCGCGCAGGTCGGAGAAGCCGACCACCACCAGCGCCCGGCTCCAGTCGACGCTCGAGCCCGGCGGCAGGTTCAGCGTCTTCGGCGGCGGGCCGAAGCGCGCGTCGA
>DASXEN010000167.1:0-28771 GCA_036490095.1 Caulobacteraceae bacterium | reverse complement strand
GCTCCGACCACCGAGCCGCAGCGCTGCCCGGATGGCTGCACCGATACAACTGGCATCGACCTCACGGCGGGATAAAGTCTCAGACACCTATCAGCCGCCTCGCCCTAACCGAGGACAACCTGTTGAGGCTCCACAGCTAGCTAGCCTCGTCGCTGGAATGGCCCGTAAACGCCGTGCGAAGGCCCCAGGAGGGCCGCGGCTAGGTCGGGTGGTAGGGTGGCGCAGTAACGATACTTTCGCTCCCACGGGGCTCCTGAGGCCCTTAGCGGCCATCTCAACCTATCCGGATAAGCCGGAGCGCGTTAAACGCGCATAGCGTGACGATCGCCGGCTGCAGGCGCCGGCGGCCCGCGGCGGCGCGCCCAGAACGGGGCTTCGGGCCAGCGGGTCTCCAGGGCGTACCAGGCGGCGAGGTGGCTACGATAGGCCTGGCCGACGCGCGCCATGGCCTGCGCATACTCGCCCAGCGCGCCGGCGCGGCCGTCCAGCGCCTCGCGCAGCGCCCCGGCGGCCAGGAAGCCCGAGTAGAGCGCGTTGTAGAGTCCCTGCGACGAGAGCGGATCGCAGGTGAGGGCGGCGTCGCCGACCGCGAGCCAGCCGGGGCCGGCGGCCGCGTCGATCCAGCTGGTGTGCGCCGCGCAGGCCTGCGCCGCGCCGGCGGGATCGAAGCCGACCTGCCGCAGCAGCGGCCCGACGACGGGGTTCGCCGATGCGCGGCCGAGCAGCGCCTCGCGGCCGGCCCCGGCGCTGGGAAGATCCGCGTCGGTGTGGAACGCCAGCACCCGCCGGCCGCCGGGAAGCGCGGCCGTGTACCACCAGCCGTCCGGCTCAGCCTCGATGACGGTGGTCGACGGCGCGTCGGCCGCCGGGCCGGCGAGCCAGCGGCAGACCAGCCGGCCGGCCCTGCGGCGGCGCTGTCCAAGCGCCCGGGCCAGCGGCGCGGCCCGCCCGCCGGCATCGACGACAGAGCGGGCGGCGATGCTCAGCGGCCTGCCGTTCCTGACCAGCGCCAGCCGCCAGCCGTCGCCGTCCGAGGCGACGCCCGCCAGCCTGGCCGGCGCGACGACGGCCGCGCCGCGCCGCTCGGCCCAGGCGCGCATCCAGGCGTCGAACCGCGCCCGGTCCAGGCGCCAGCCGTGGCCGTCGGGATCGGCGATGCTGTCGGCCGTGACCGCCTGCGGCCCACCCCAACGCGCCCAGCCGCCGTAGCAGGGCAGGTGCCCCTGGCGCTGGAAATCCTCCCAAAGCCCGAGGTCGCGGAAGATGCGCCGCGCCGCCGCCGGCAGCGATTCACCGATGCGCTCGGCCGGCGGGCGCGCCGGGTCGGCGCGGTCGAAGAGCAGCACGCGGCAGGTCGGCGCCAGCGCCTGGGCGACGCAGGCCCCTGCCGGCCCGGCGCCCACGATCACGACGTCGGCGGACAGCTCCACAGGCCTAGAACAGATCGATCATCGGGACGCCCCACCCACCACCCCGCTTTCCCCCGCGAAAGCGGGGGCCCAGGCTTTTTCTGAAAAGCGCGAGCCCTCCGATAAAACGCCTGGGTCCCCGCCTCCGCGGGGAAGAGCGGTTGAAGACCCTCTCTCCATGGCCGCCTCAGCGGTGCAGCGAGCGCGGCAGGCGGCGCACCTTGTCGATGCCGGAGAGGTCGGTCACCTCGCTGTCGCGGGCGGCGGTGTGCTTCAGGCTGAGGATGCCGCGGCGCGCCTGCGGCCGGTCCTCCACCTCCATGACCGCCGGGAACGCCGCGTCGCTAGGGCCGGGCCGGCTCTCCACCACGCCCATCTTGTCGAACGACGAGATCATGGTGTTGATCTGGGTGACGTAGGAGGCCGACAGGTCCAGCGGCGCGTTCCAGTCGGCCCGTTTGGCGAAGGCGGCCTGCCGCGCGGCCAGGCTCAGCGACGTGTCCATGACCGTCCTGTAGTCTTCCAGCGCCAGCACCTGGTTGGGCACCCGCGCCGGCCAGAAGGTCGGCACGTAGGGATCGTAGGCCTTGTCGTAGCCGGAGCGGCAGCTGGCGGTGTCGCACTGCCAGGGCACCGCCATCCAGCGGCTGATGTCGCCGGGGCTCTGCGGCCCCAGGCAGCCCTGCGGGCCGGAGGCGATGGCGAAATCCAGGGTGAGGCCGTAGTCGGGCTCGACCCAGCCGGCCGGCGCGTGGGCGAAGCGGAACGGCGAACGGTACATGGTCGGCTGGCGCACCGGCCAGGTCATCTCGCAGCCGGGGTGGAAGGCGTCCGCCAGGCACCACTCCAGCGCCGCCTTGGTGAGGGTGTCGCCCTGCTCGGCCACCGGCACGTCCTCGATGCGCCGCGGCTCGGCGTGCTCGGGGTCGTAATCCGCCTCGAAGTCGCCTGCCGCCCACTGCCGCAGCTGTGACAGCTGCAACTGCGACACCGCCGAATGCTGGCGCGGCGACAGGGCCGGCGGCTGGTTCATCGCATCGCCGTAGATCCACGGCCACGGCACCGGCGACCAGCTGTCGACGGTGTCGGCGCCGTCGAGGCTCGGGGTGCGGAACTGGTTGAGGATCACCCGGCGCCATTCGGCGTCCGACGGGTCGGCGCTGGCGAGCCGCGCGATCGTCTGCGGCGTCAGATCGAACAGCCCCCGCCAGCCGAACCCGGCGGCGAAGCCCTCGTTGACCCACTGCAGGCCGGCCATGCGCTGGAAGATCGGCAGGATGTCCTCGGCAAACGACGGGCGTTTCGGCTTGACCGTCCAGCCGTTCTGCACCGCCAGGTCGCGCATCAGGTCCCACATGGTGCGCACGGACTTGCGGCAAGGCCCGTAATTGGGCGGCGCGACGACCACCCAGGCCGGCTCGACCGGCAGCTTGGCCCCGCCCAGCTCGACCGTCGCGGTCACCGGCCCGTCGGCCACGTCGTCATGCCAGGTGTCGTTGTTGGCGAAGGTGATGGCGACGGCGTGGGTGTAGGAGGCCGAGACGCCGTGGCCGCCCAGCACGATCAGCCGGCCCTGCTCGTCGGTGAGGATCGATCCGAGGTAGACGGACGTGCCCATGAAGGCGCCGTCGTCGAAGCGCTGCTCGGGCCGGTCGGCGCCGCAGATGCTCTGCGGCGAGGGCGTGATCGCCAGGCCGGCGCGGTCGGTCACCAGGGGATTGCGCAGCGTCGTCGGCGTCGACCCGGGGGCCGAGGCTTCGGGGATGTCCAGCGCCAGCTGGAAGCCGTACCAGGCGGCCTTGGTGTTGGCGAGGCGGACGGTCCAGGTGATGGCCGCGTCGGCCTCCGTCAGCTCACGGACGACCTTGCCGCCGGCGTCGAGCCCATAGACGCGGAACTTCGCCGCCTCCCGCTTCAGCGCGCCGGCGCCGTCCCGGTAGAAGCCGGGCGGATGCGGCGGCGGGTTCGGGACCTCGGGTCCGAGATACCATTCGGTCTTGCTGTTGCCGACCCGCGCGACGCCGATGGAGGGATAGATGGCGGCGCTGATGATGCGCGCGTCGGCCTTCGCCGGACCTGGGCTCATGGCGTCTCCTTGTGGGCGGATGGTTCAACCTTCGCGCGAAGGTGGCCGCCCGCAGGCGCCGCTGTCAAGCGACCGTGGCCGCCGGTTAGCGCTTGCGGCTGGCGAAGGCGGCGATGCGCTCGCGCATGTCGGGGCCGACGCCGGCGGCGCGGAAGATCTCGTGCGAGAGGCCGGCGGTGAGCGGCAGGCCGTCGGTCTGGTCGATCAGCCGCTTGTTGGCGGCATGGCTGAACGACGAGTTGGCGGCGATCTCCTCGGCCCAGGCGTCGATCGCCGCCTCGAAGGCGTCGTCGGGGACGCAGGCGTTGGCGAGGCCCATCTGCTCGGCCTCGCGGCCGGAGTAGGTGCGGCAGGTGAACATCATCTCCTTGGCCTTGGCGACGCCGACGCGGCGCGGCAGCCGCTGGCTGAGCCCCCAGACCGGGGTCAGCGCCCACCTCGCGTGGGTGTCGCCCAGCTTCGCCCCCTCGGCGGCGATGATCACGTCGCCGGCCAAAGCCAGCTCCAGCGCGCCGGTGTAGCAGTGGCCGTGCACGGCCGTGATCACCGGCAGCGGCAGGCCCGCCAGCCGCTCGATCACCTTGGCCTGGAAGTTGGGCGTCGGCAGCGCCTCGCCGGCGGCGATGTCGCCGAGGTCGTGCCCGGCGGAGAAGCAGCGGCCGGCCCCGCGCAGCACCACCACGGCGGCGTCCGACGGCTCGGCGGCGATCGCCCGCACATGCGCATCCAGCGCCTGGAAAAGCTCGACGTTGAGGGCGTTCAGCTTGTCGGGCCGATTGAGCACCAGGTGCTCGGCAGGTCCGCGCCGCTCGCGCAGCACCAGGTCGGTCATGGCTCATCTCCCGCTCAGGCGCTCTCGAACACCGCGGCGATGCCCTGGCCGCCGCCGATGCACATGGTCTCCAGCCCGTACCTGCCGTCCCGCCGCTTCAACTCGCGCAGCAGGTTGGCCAGGATGCGCCCGCCGGTGGCGCCGATCGGGTGGCCGAGGCTGATGCCCGAGCCGTTGACGTTCAGCCTATCCCGCTCGTCCCAGCCCCAGCCCCTCAGCACCGCCAGCACCTGCGGCGCGAACGCCTCGTTCAGCTCGACGAGGTCGATGTCGTCCCAGGAAAGGCCGGTGCGCTCGAAGAGCCGCTTCACCGCCGGCACCGGGCCGATGCCCATGCGTGAAGGGTCGCAGCCGGCCGCGGCCCAGCCCACCAGCCAGCCCATCGGCTCCAGGCCCAGCTCGGCCAGCTTGTCCTCGGCCACCACCAGGCAGGCGGCGGCCGCGTCGTTCTGCTGGCTGGCGTTGCCGGCGGTGACCACGCCGTCCTTCTCGATGGGCCTGAGCTTGGCGAGGCTTTCGGGCGTGGCGTCGGCGCGCACGCCCTCGTCCTCCTTGAACAGCACCGGATCGCCGCGCCGCTGCGGCACGCTGACCGGGACCAGCTCGTCGTCGAACTTGCCAGCCGCCCAGGCCGCCGCGGCGCGCTGGTGGCTCATGGCGGCGTACTCGTCGCAGGCCTCGCGGCTGATCTGGTAGTCGCGGGCCAGGTTGTCGGCGGTCTCGATCATGCCGGAGATGACGCCGAAGCGGCTGATCGGCTGGCTCATCACCCGCCCACGCGCCAGCCGGTCGTGCATGGTCACCGAGCCGGCCCGGGCGCCGGAGCGCATGTCGAGCGAATAGTATTCGACGTTGCTCATGCTCTCGACGCCGCCGGCCACCACCACGTCGGCCGCGCCGGTCTGCACCATCATCGCCGCATCGATCACCGCCTGCAGGCCGGAGCCGCAACGCCGGTCGAGCTGGTAGCCGGGCGTCTCGATCGGAAAGTCCGCCGCCAGCGCCGCCCAGCGGGCGATGCAGGGCGCCTCGCCGCTGCCGTAGCCCTGCGCGAAGATCACGTCGTCGACCACCGCCGGATCGATCTTCGTCCGTTCCACCAGCGCCTTGAGGATCACCGCGCCCAGCTCGCCGGCCGTCAGCGGCGCAAGCGCGCCCTGGAACTTGCCGACGGCGGTGCGGATCGGGGCGACGATGGCGGCTCTGCGCATGGGGGTTCCTCGAAGCGGTGCGGCGCGTCCTAGCAGACGCCGCCGCCGCTTGCGACGCCCGCTCCCGTCAGGCGGCGATGGTCGGGGCCGGCGCCCGGACGCGCGCCTTCGGGAAGATGCGCAGGAAGTTCTCCGCATAGAACCTGTCGCGCACGGCCGGGTCGCGCTCGCCCAGCGCAGCTTCGAAGCGGCCGAGCGGATTGCGGCCGCCCTCGACGTGCGGATAGTCGGTGGAGAAGAGGTAGAGCTCGTCGCTCGACTGGTCGATCAAATCGCCGACCTGCTCGAACACGTAAGGGGTGAACGCCAGCTGCTCGATGATCTGGCGGGATGGCGTGCGCGACCAGCCCTGCAGGCTGGTGTCGGTGCGGCCCCAGATCTTCACCACCCAGTCGAGCCGCCGCAGCAGCTCGGGGACCCAGCCGGCGCCCAGCTCCACGCTCGCGCCTCGCAACGTGGGGTGACGCTCCAGCACGCCGTCGAGCACCAGCATCGAGAGGAACTGCTCCGGGCCTTCGTGCAGCAGGGCGATGTCCTTGGTGCGCAGGTTCTCGCCGCCGCCCATCCAGTCCCTGGTCGGGGCGCGGCCGTTGTTCATCCAGGCCTTGGCGAGCTGCAGCGGCGCGCCGCCGACGTGCAGCACGAACGGCGTGCCGGTCTGCGCCAGCCGCGCCCAGAAAGGGTCGAGGTCGACGTGGCCGGGCGGGCGCTCGCCCGGCGGCCGGTGCGGGACCCAGACCGCCGCGAGGCCGCGCTCCAGCACGAAGTCCAGTTCGGCCATGGCGAGGTCCGGCTCGTCCAGCGGCACGATGGCGACCCCCATCAGCCGCTCGTCGCCGGCGCAGAAGTCGGCCATGTGGCGGTTGTGGGCGCGCGCCGCGCCGTAGCGCAGCTTGGGGTCGAGCCGGCTGCTGGCGGAGAACGGGAAGGCGACGCTGTGGGTCGCGAACACCAGCTGCCTGGCGAAGCCCAGTAGGTCCAGCGCCGTCGAGCGGTCGGCGCCGCTGAAGGCGCCCAGCGCTTGGATCTCCTTCGAGGATTCGATCAGCTTGTCACCCAGCGCGATCTGCGCGGCGACGTGCTCGGGCGAGTGGCGCCCGCCCTGGCCGACGATCACCGCCACCTCCTCGTCGGTGACCAGGGAAGCGGCATAGCTCACCTCGGGGATGTCGGCCCGCAGCTCAGGATCCGCGTACGTCTTCAGGAAGTCGGGCAGCTCCATGATGTGGCTGTCGGCGTCGTAGATGGCGCGGCCCGCCGGCGCATAGGTCATCCTGGTCTCCCGGGCTTGCTTGCGGCGGAAACGCTAGGCTCTTCCACTCACCGCGTCACGCCACCGCTCAATTGGCGGCGCGCGCCGCCTCGTCCTGCTGCAGCACGCCGGTGTCGGTGAGCTGGCCCACCTCGCCCGCCGACAGCCCCAGCCAGTCGGCCAGCACCTCGCTGTTGTGCTCGCCGCGGTGGGCGGCGGGCCCGCGGATGCCGCTGGCGGCGTCGGAGAAGCGGTAGGGCGACTGGGCGACCGGACGGACGCCGCCGGCGCGGTCGTCCACGTCGGCGAACGCGCGGCGGTGGACCAGCGTCGGCTGCTCGCGCAGGCTGGCGGCGGGACGCACGCGGCCCCAGGCGACGTTGACCTTGGCGAAGGCCGTCTCGATCTCCTCGAAGGTCTCGAGCGAGGCGAGGAAGGCGCCGAGGGCGGCGCGGCGCGCGGCGATCTTGGTTGGCAGGTCCATCTCGGCGGTCGCGACCTCGGCGACGCCGAGCCGGGCGGTGACCAGGCGCCAGATGTAGCGGAAATCGCCGGAGAGCAGGATCGGCCCGGCGCCGGTCTCCCAGGTGTCGCTCGGCAGCGGCGCCGTCGCCTCGGCGTCGTCGAGGTCGTAATGCAGCTGGTCGTCGGTGGCGACCGTGGCGTCGATCATGGCGATGTCGATGTGCTGACCCTCGCCGGTGCGGCCGCGCATGATCACCGCGGCCAGCAGCCCCACCAGGCCATGCAGCGAGGCGTTGGTGTCGGCGACCGAGAGCGGCAGCTCGCGGCGCGGCAGGCCGCTGCGCCGCGCCTGGCGCTCGGTGAGGCCCGCCTCGGCGTGGACGATCGGCGCGTAGGCGGCGCGATGCGATTCCGGCCCGCCCTGTCCGAAGCCGGAGATCGACAGCATGATCAGCCTCGGATTGACGGCCTTGAGGTCGTCCCAGCCGAGGCCAAGCCTGGGCATCACGTCGGGCCGGTAGTTCTCGATCAGTACGTCGGTCCGGCGGACCAGCTGCAGCACCAGCTCGCGCGCGCCGGGCGCCCTGAGATCGATCGAGATGTTCCGCTTGCCGGCGTTCTGCTGGAAGAAGTAGCCGGGCAACCCGCCGATCACCTTGCCCCACTGGCGGGTGACGTCGCCGTCGGGCGGCTCGACCTTGACGACGTCGGCGCCCAGGTCGCTCAGCATCCGCCCGGCGAACGGGCCGGCGAGCACCCGCGAGAAATCGAGCACCTTCAGCCCTGCTAGCGGATAGGCCCCGCTCGCCGCCGTCTGCTCCAGCTCCGCCATCACCGACTGTCCTTTGTCCCGACCGCCCTGACACTTCGCGTGGCCGCGCCGGGCTTGTCCAATGGCGTTTTGACATTCCCCCGACGGCGCCCGGAGATTTGCCGGCCGGCGCGGCTCTCCCCTTCCCGGAACAAGCCCGGGACCGCGCTTCGCACCCCGCGGGCGCTCAGCCCCTCAGCGCCAGGCGCTCCAGGATCGCCGCTTCGTCGATCGCGCCTTCGCCGGCGCCGAAGGTGAGGTTGGAGGATCGAAGGCGGCGCGCCACGAAGCCGTCGCTGACCGCCGCGGGCGCGTGCTGCGCCAGCGTCGCGGCGGCGAGCGCCACGGCCAGCCGCTCCACCGCGTGGCGCGCGCCGGCCTCCGGCAGCGGCGTGGACAGCAGCTGCCCCACGTCCCCCGCGCGCAGCTCCCGGGCCAGCGCCTCGCGCACCTCGGGATCGCGCTGCAAGGCCCGCAGCAGGTCGAGGGCGATGACGTTGCCGCTGCCTTCCCAGATCGCGTTCAGCGGCGACTGGCGGAAGATGCGCGCCATCGGGCTCTCCTCCACGTAGCCGCCGCCGCCCAGGCACTCCATCGCCTCGGCGACCACCGTCGGGCAGCGCTTGGTCACCAGGTATTTCGCCAAAGTCAGGCCGACGCGCGCCAGCGCCGCCTCGTGCGGGTCGTCCGCGTGGTCGAGCGCGCCGGCCAGCCGGAACGCCAGCGCCACCGCCGCTTCGACGTCCAGGGCGAGGTCGGCCAGCACCGCGCGCATCAGCGGCTGGTCGATCAGCCGGCGCTGGAACGCCGAGCGGCGCTGCACGTGCCACATCGCCAGCGCCGCAGCCTGCCGCATCTGCGTCGCCGAGCCGACGATGCAGTCGAGCCGGGTGAGCTGCACCATCTCGATGATGGTGCGCACGCCGCGGCCCTCCTCGCCGACCCGCACGGCGTAGGCGCCCCGGTACTCGATCTCCGACGAGGCGTTGGAGCGGTCGCCCAGCTTGTCCTTCAGGCGCTGGATCTCGATCTCGTTGCGCTCGCCGGCCGGCGTCCAGCGCGGCGCGAGGAAGCAGGTGAGGCCGCCGTCGGCATAGGCCAGGGTCAGGAAGGCGTCGGACATCGGCGCGGAGCAGAACCACTTGTGGCCGACGAGGCGGTAGCTGCCGTCGCCCTGGCGCTCGGCGCGGGTGGTGTTGGCGCGCACGTCCGAGCCGCCCTGCTTCTCGGTCATCGCCATCCCCATCGTGGCGGCGCGCTTCTCGGGCGCCGGGATGAAGCGCGGGTCGTAGGCCTCGGCGGTGACGCGGGGGATCCACTCTGCCGCCACGCTCGCCTCGACGCGCAGCGCCGGGACCACGGCGTAGGTCATCGACATCGGGCAGCAGACCCCGCAGTCGGCCTCGCCCATCAGGAACAGCAGCGCCGCGTGCAGGGCATGGCCGGCGTCGGCGACGTTCCACGCTGCTCCGGAGACGCCGGCCTGCAGCCCCATCGCCATCAGCCGGTGATAGGCCGGGTGGAACTCGACCTCGTCGATCCGCTCGCCGAACCGGTCGAACGGCGTGAGCACCGGCGGGCTGCGGTTCGCCTGCGCCGCCAGGCCTTGCGTCTCGGCCGCGCCGACCTCGGCGCCGAATGCCTGGAGCCGCGCCACGTGACGGTCAGCTCCGGACCAGGCGCAGGCAGACGTCAGGATCTCGTCGGCGGCATAGAGGTTGACGTCCTCCAGCGGCGCCGCCTGGTTCGTCACCTCGTGCGTGGCCAGATGGGTGCGCGGATTGCGATAGGACATGGGCGGCGTCTCCTGGCGGCCGGGTCTCCTTCATGCAGAACGATCGTGACGCCGGTTCGGACCTGGCCGGCGCTTCGGCGCCGTCTTGCAAGGCCGCCAAAGGCTTGCGCCAAAAAACATCGCCGCTCGCTAACCCCGTCCGTCGCGTGGCTGCGTAGTCGCTCATGTGGAAGAACGCTGGGAGGCGCACATGACGACAACGGACAGCGGGCAAACGGCTGCGCGGCGCGGCCCCGCCCTGGCGGCGGCGCTGGCGGCGGCCATCCTGGCCTGCGCAGCGGCGGGGAGCCAGGTCCGCGCCGCGCCGGTCGATCTGCAGGTCGTCGACCGCACGACCGGCCAGCCGCTGCGGGTCTGGCGCCACGACGGACGCAGCTACGTGGCCGGGGCAGTGGGCGACCGCTATGGGCTGCGTGTGACCAACCACACCGATGGCCGCGTGCTGGTGGTGTTGTCGGTCGACGGCGTCAACATCATCAGCGGCGAGACCGCCGGCTACGACCAGCGCGGCTACATCTTCGCGCCGCACGAGACCTATGTGCTCAACGGCTGGCGCAAGTCGCTGAACGAGATCGCCGACTTCACCTTCGCGCGGCTGCCGAACTCCTACGCGGCGCTCACCGGACGGCCGGCCAACGTCGGCGTGATCGGCATCGCCGTCTTCAACGAGCGCGCCCAGCCCGTGGCCGCCGAGCAGCCGGCGCCGCCGCCGGACGAGTCCGAGCGCGCCGCCGTCGACGATGCGGCCGCGCGCGCCATGCCACATAACGCGCCGCCGCCGCTCGCCATGCGCGAGGCGCCCCCGCCGCCGCCCGCACCGCCACCGCCCACCGCGATCACCGCCTACACGGGTCCAATGCGGGATGCGGCCGCAGCGCCCGAGCGCCGCGAGGAGAAGCTAGGCACCGGCCATGGCGCGCGCGAATGGTCGGTGATGACCATCGAGCCGTTCGAGCGGGCGACGTCCTATCCGCAGTACCGGCAGGAGATCGCCTACGACACGCGGGCCAACCTCGTCGCGATGGGGGTGATCCCGGTGCGGCGCGACGGCGAGCGCCGGCCGCGGCCGTTCCCTTCGAGCGGCGCGGAGCCAGGGTTCGTCCCCGATCCGCCCTTCGATCCTTGAGCCGTCGCGCGACCAGCCTTGCCTCGGCTAGACTGCGCCTGATGGAGTCGGACCAGGCGGACGACGCCGAGCTCATCGCCGCACACGCCGCCGGTGACGCGCACGCTTTCGCACGCCTCTACGACCGCTACGACCGACCATGCTTCCACTTCATCCGCCGGCTGCTGGGCGGCGCGCACGCCGACGCCGCGGAGGACCTGCACCAGGAGACCTGGATCGCGATCTCCAGAAACGCGGCCGCGTTCGATCCGGCCAAGGCCAGGTTCGCCGCCTGGCTCTTCACCGTCGCGCGCCACAAGGTCTTCGACCATTTCCGGCGCCAACGAGTGGCGGTGCTGGCCGGATCGGGCGACGATGCGGCGATGATGCTGGCGCCCGACCCGGCCGCGAGCCCCCTGCAGGCGGTGGAATCGCGCGAGCTGGCGCAGCGGATCATCACCGCGGTCGAGGCGTTGCCGCTGGAGCAGCGCGGCGCGCTGATCATGTTCGCCGGCGCCGGGCTGTCGCTGGAGGAGATCGCCGCCGCCACTGGGGTCGCGGTCGAGACGGCCAAGAGCCGCCTGCGCTACGCCCGCGCCAAGCTGAGGCAGGTGTTCGCGGGCGAGAGGTCGGTCCATGTCTGATCCCGACGCCGCGCCAGACCCGATCGACAGGGCCTACGTGGAGGCCGAGGCCGTGCTGAGCGACGACGCGGCGCGGACGGCCCGGCGAGCGCGGGTGCTGGCCGCCGTCGCCCGCGAAGGCGCGCCGCAAGCGCCGGCGCCGATCGCGCGGCCCGGACTGTGGCGGCGCGGCGGCTGGCTGGTCGCCGCCAGCGTCTCGGCGCTCGGTGTCTTCCTGGCGGTCCAGGTCTACCGGCCTCCGATCCAGGCGCCGAGGCAGCCGAGCGCCGCCCCCGCAGGCCCCGTCGCCGCGCCTCCGCCGGCGGCAGGCCGGCCCGGGGTCGCCGCCCAGCGGGCGCCGTCCGGGCCGCAGACTTTGGCGCCGTCGGAGCCCGCGCCGCGACGGGCGAAGTCGCCGCCCACCGCAGCGCCCGCGGACTCCGAGCGCGGCGCAGCCGACAGCGCGGCCGGCCGCGCCACGTCCCCGAGCGGCGCGCCTCCGGTCGCGTTGAGCGAAGCTCCCGAGCCGCCGCCTCCGCCGCCGCCCCCACCTTCGCCGCCGCCTCCCGCGCCTCCCGCCACCAGCGAGGCGGCGGGCAGGGCGCGGGACATCACCGTGACGGCCGAGCGGCGGGAGTCGCGCCTGCAGTCGGCGCCGGTCGCCACTAGCGCCTTCACGTCGTCCGCGCGGCGCGACCTGGCCGATCCCGGCGCGCGGCTTCGCGCCGCCGCCGCCGCCGGCCGCACGGCGGACGTGGAAGCGCTCCTGCGTCGCGACGCGCCCGTCGACTCCCCGGACGCCGAGGGTGACACGGCGCTGATGAAGAGCGTCCAGGCCGACCACCCCGCGGCCGCCGCCCTCCTGGTCCGCTACGGCGCCAGCCTCGACCGCAAGAACCACGCCGGCCAGAGCGCGAGGGACATGGCCAGGGCGATCGCCGATGCGGAGCTCGACAAGGCGATCGGCCTTGGTCCGTAGGGCTGCGCCCGGGGGCCGGGTGACCAGGCTGAAAGCGATCTGAATCAGGCGGCCAGCCCATCCCGCTTTCCCCCGCGAAAGCGGGGGCCCAGGCTTTTTCTGAAAGTCTCGCGCCCCACGATAAAACGCCTGGGTCCCCGCTTCCGCGGGGAAGAGCGGTTGAAAGATCTATCCTTCGTCCGCGCTGGCCGCCGCGTGGATCAGAGCCGAGCTGCGCGGCTTGCGGGCGCTGGCGGGGATCGGGGTCTCGCCGATGACGGCGGCGGCTTCCAGGCGGTCGAGCTCGGCGCCCTGGAGGCCGAGGATGCGGCCCAGCACCTCGCGGCTCGACTGGCCGAGGGTGGGCGCGGCGCGGCGGATCGGGTAGGGGCGGCCTTCCTCGCGGAACACCGCGGAGGGCTGTTGCGGCCAGTCCATGTGCGGCCGCTCCACCTCCTGCCAGTAGCCGCGCGCCGTCAGGTGCGGCTCGTAGAGGGTGACTTCGACCAGGCCGCGCGCCGCCCCGGCGGCGACGCCGGCCGCCTGCAGCGCCTCCATGGCCTCGTCGGGCGAGCGGCCGCGGGTCCACGCCTCGATCGCCGCCTCCAGCTGGCCCTCCCGCGCCCGCCGGCCGGCCGCCGTCGCCAGCGCCGGATCATCCGCCAGGTCGGCGCGGCCGATCACGCCGCAGAGCGCGCGCCAGGCGCCGTCGTCGGTCACCGCCACCACCACCCAGGCGTCGTGGCCCTCGCAGGGGAAGCAGCCATGCGGGACGAAGCGCGGGTGGCGATTGCCGGTGCGCGGCGAGGTCTCGCCGGTCACCGACTGCTCGATCATCCAGGGCGCGACCAGCGGGAACAGGCACTCGACCTGGCTGAGGTCGATGTACTGCCCCTCGCCGGTGCGCTGGCGGTGCAGCAGCGCGGTGAGCAGCGCCGGGCAGGCGGAGAGGCCGCCGATCGGGTCGCCATAGGCGATGTGGTTCATGGTCGGCGGATCGTCCGGGGCGCCGGTCAGCAGCGGCAGGCCGGCGGCCTGCTCCAGGGTCGAGCCATAGGCCCGCGTCTGCGCCCACGGCGTCTGCGCGCCGAACGCCGGCATCGACATGAAGACGATGTCGGGCCGCGCCGCGCGGAAGGCGTCGTAGCCCAGCCCGAAGCCGGCCAGCACCCCCTGGCCGTAGTTCTCCACCACCGCGTCGGCGGTGGCGACCAGGCGCAGCAGCAGCTCGACGCCGTCGGCTTGGGTGAGGTCGAGAGTGACGCCGGTCTTGTTGCGGTTCACCCAGTTGAAATAGAGCGGCTTCTCGTAGCCGAAGGCGGCGATGCCCTCGTCGCTGTAGTCGGCGCCGCGCCACCAGTCCGGATAGGCGCGGCCCTCGACCTTGATCACCTCAGCGCCGAGGTCGGCGAGCTGGCGGGTGCCGACCGGGCCGGCCCAGCCCATGGTGAGGTCGATGATCCGCAACCCGGCCAGCGGCAGCGCGCCGGGCTCGGCGCGCGCCGGCCGCGGCTGCGGCGGCGCCGGCCGCCAGCTCTGCGAGTGCTCGCCGGCCAGCGGCGCGAGGCCGACGGCCTTGGGCGGCGTCGCGGTCAGCCGCAGCGGCAGCACCGGGGCGGTGAAGCGCGCCGCGCCGATCCGCACCTCGCCGAACGCGCCGTGCGCGTTGTGGACCGGGCTGGCCAGCAGCCCGGCCATGTCCGGCGCCACCACCAGCGGCACGCGGCGGCGGATCGCCTCGTCGGCCCAGTCGCGGGCGGTGCGCGCCATGAGCTTCTCGGCGACGATGGCGTCCAGCTCGTGGCCCACCAGCAGCCGCTCGTTGGCGGTGGCGAAGCCCGACCGGCTCACCAGCTCCGGCATCCCCAGCATGTCGCAGAAGCCGCGCCACTGGTCGGCGGAGAAGGCGGTGACGCCGAGCCAGCCGTCCCTGGTCGGATAGACGCCGGTGGGGAACACCGGGAAGAAGTGGTTGTGGCCCCAGCGCATCTCCTCGAACCCGGTCTGGGTGGTGACCGCATCCTGGAACTCGCCCACCAGCATATTGGCGTCATGGGTGCTGATCTCGAACCTGCGCCCGGGGCCGCCGCCGATCAGCGCCGCCAGCGCGGCGCTGAAGGCGCTGAGGGCGGCCGGCAGGTAGGACTGGTGCTCGCTCAGCATCACCGGCGCCTCGGCCGGGCCGACGCCGCGCACCAGCCCGGCCAGCGCCCGCACCACGGCGTCGGCGCCGGCGTAGTCCCTGTAGGGCCCGCTCTCGCCGAACCAGCTGATCGCCGCGATGACGAGGCCGGGATTGGCGGCGCGCAGCGCCGCGTGGCCGGCCGGTCCCGCATCGTCCCAGGCGCCGCGGCGGGCGTCGATCAGCACGTCGGCGCCGGCGGCGATCTCTGCCAGCCGCGCGGCGTCATCGGGGGCCGCGGTCACGCTCGCCTTGTTGGTGTTGAGCCAGGCGAACAGCGCGCTCTCCATGGCCCCGCCGCCGACATCCACCAGCGGCGGCAGGCGCCGGTCCGGATCGCCGCCCGGCGGCTCGACCTTCACCACCTCCGCGCCGAAATCCGCGAACAGCTTGCCGCAATAGGCGAGCGCCTGCCCGCGCCCGAACTCGGCGACGCGGATTCCTGCGAGGGGGCCTCGCCCCTTTGCGTCATCACTCATGCCGGCGTTCTCCCAGGCCCGATTGTTGCGACCTCGCCGCCGCCTCCGCAACCGTCACGCGGGGTAAGCCACCGTCGTTGGGCTGCGCCGCAGGTATCCAATGAGCCACGGAAAACACGGCAAACACGGACGCTGCACCCCACCAGACCCCTCATTCCCCGACCATGTCATCCCGCAGACCGTCCCGGACTTGATCCGGGAGGAGTCGTCCGGGATCTCCTCGGCGCCTTCGCTCGAAGTAGATTCCGGCTGAGTCCCGCCTGATGGCGGACGCCGCTTTGCCTCAGAGGGGGAACTGTTGGCCGAGCGCACATCAACGCTCCAGGCCCGATCACTTCTAGGAACGGTGATGTCCGACCGGGTGTTCTCCAGCGGGGATTACGGCAGGGGCTTGGACACGAACGGGATTTTCGATCCATGAAAGCCTTGCTTGCTTGCGCATCCTTCGCGGCCGCCCTGGCCCTCGGGCCATCGGCGCTCGCCTACGACAATGCCGGCGTCCAGATCGGCACCCTCTCCTGCCACGAGCAAAGCGGCTGGGGCATGATCCTCGGCTCGTCGCGGCGCGTCTCCTGCGTCTATTCGGGGCCGGCCGGGCGCAGCCGCTACACCGGACGGATCACCGACGCCGGCGTCGACGTCGGCTACCATGGATCGAGCGACCTGGTCTGGGCGGTGTTCGCGCCGACCAGCGACGTGGGTCCCGGCGCGCTCAGCGGCAGCTACGGCGGCGCCACGGCCGGCGGCGCGATCGGGGTCGGCCTCAGCGCCAACGCCCTGGTCGGCGGCTCGGGCAGGACCATCGCGCTGCAGCCGCTCAGCGTCTCGGGCAACACCGGGCTGGACGTCGCCGCGGGCGTCGCCGGGATGACGCTGCGCCACGTGCGCGGCAGCTTCAGGCGGGACTGACGCCAGCCAAGCTCGGCGTCGGCCGGCGCGTCAGTCAGCGCGGCCCGCCGCGCGCGGCGCTGGCCCGGCAACCTGCACCGTGTTGACCACCTCCGGCGCGTCGCGCAGCCGGGCGTAGAGGATGCCCGAGCTGGGCCGCGGCACGTCGATGGCCCGGCCGGTGAAGCCGGGCTGCACCGCCGCCGACCGCGCGAAGCTGGGATCGGCGGACACCGCCGACAGCAGGAAGAGCCGCTCGCCCGTCAGCGCGCAGTCGCCCTGCGCCTTCGGACAGCGCAGCCGCTTGATCGTCGGCAGGCGCACCAGCGCGCCGAGCGGCGTCCAGTCGCTGGCCGCGTCACCCTCCACCACCCGAAACCGTAGCGGGCCGAACGCCGAGGCGTCGAACGCCTTGGCGAGGTCGACCGTGGCGACGGCGATGTTGGCGTCCTCCAGCACCAGGCCATCCTTCGGCGTCAGCGAGACCGCGCCCGCGCCGTTCGCGGTCGCGACTTCCACGCGCAATGCGTCCGGTGGTCCCAGCGGCTGCTGCGCCTTGAACGAGAAGGCGAGCACGCCGTCGTGCGGCGCCTCGGACGCGTCGCCGAGGCTGATGGCCAGCGCGCCGGCGCTCGCCGGGCGGCGGACGTCCTTGGCGATTAGCGCCACGACCGGCCGCGGCGAGGCCACAGTCGCCTCGACCTGCTCGTTGCGGCCGTCCTTCAGCTCGACGCCGACCTTCAGCGCCCGGCCGGGCGGCAGCGCGGCCAGGGCAGCGGGCTTGGCGGCGCTCAGCGCCAGCTCGCCCTCGACGGGCTGGGCGGCGTCCGGCGTCAGGGTCGCGCCATCGACCCGCAAGGCCGCGACCTGATCCAGCTTGTCGCCCTTGAGGACGCCGCCATGGTCGCCGGCGTGGAACACGAACGCGTCGATCCGGCTCGGCGGCGGATAGGCCTGCAGGTCGACCAGCTGCGGCCGGGCCGCGCCGTACGCCCGCACCGCCAGCCGCAGCGGTCCCGGCTCGTGCTTGCCCAGCGCCAGGGTCAGCGCCAGCTTGCCGGGGCCGGCAGGCTTCCAGGCGACTGGGATAGGCGGCCCGGCCGGCGGCTGCAGGGCGACGCTCTCGACGCAGGCCGCCTCGCCGTCGAGCGTGACCGCGTCGGTGCGCCCGGCGACGATGGCGCGCCGCGCCTCGTCGGACAGCGTCCAGGCCGGCGCCGGCTCGGCCCGCAGCGAGAACTTCGGCCCGTCGAACGGGGTGAAGCCCCAAACCCCGTGCAGCACGCCCTCCGCACCTTCGCCGAGCGACGCGCCGGCCAGGCCGGCGGTCTCGACCACCAGCCCGCCCTTCTGCGCCTGCGCGCGCACCGGGGTGTCCACCGACTGGCCGCCCTTCAGCCTGATGCGCAGCACCAGGTCGTGGGCGTAGCGGGTCGAGTAGACCAGCGGCGCGCCTTCGACCGGCAGCACCAGGCCGGGCCGGTAGGCGCAATAGGTCTCTTTCGGATCGACGGCCCTCAGCGCCGGCGTCTGCGGCGCCTCGACCGGCGGCAGCGCCGCCACCAGCACCGACTTGGGGTCGCCGAACGACGGCGGGCTGTTGAGCAGCAGGCTGACGCGGTCGTCGCGCACCGTGGCCAGGGCCGGGATGTACTGGAAGTGCGCGGTGCGGAAGGAGTTGAGGATCCGCACCAGGTCGATCGCGGCGCCGACGTAGGAGCTGTAGTAGCCGAACCGCATCTGCGGCGAGTCGCTGATCTGCAGCGCCAGGTCGGCCGAGGCCCCGGACGTCAGGGTGTCGAACAGCGAGGCGCTTTCGGAGTCGGCCAGCACCAGCGCTTCCTTACCCTGCGCCAGGCAGGCCGCCTGCAACTCCGGCATCTTCTGGAAGCAGTCGTCGTTGAGCTTGATCATCAGGCTGCGCGCCATCAGCGGCGCCGTCGACTTCAGCGCCGCCGGGTCGTCTTGCTCGGAAGCGCGCACGCCGGCGAGGTAGGCGTCGAGGCGCGAGCGGTCCTGCGAGGCCTGGTTCAGGTCTTGCGACGCCCGCACGAAGACGCCAGGGCGGCCGCGCACCGCCTCGACCAGGGCGGCGAAGGCGCCGGCGGTCCTGGGCGCCATCAGCACGATCGCCTGCCGCGCGCCCGCCGGGGTGGTGACCGGCGCCGGCGGCGCGCCCTTCTTCCCCGGCCGGATCTGAAAGAACCACTGCCGCGGCGGCGGATCGGTGGCGCCGCGAAGGAAGGCGACGACGATCAGGTAGCGGCCCTGCCCGAGCGCCGCCTCGCCGCCGAAGCCGAGCTTGTCGCCCGCCGCCAGGTTCGGAACCTCGGCGATCGGCAGGCTGGCGCCGGCATGGGTGACCTTGACCTGCAGGCCGGGCCCCTGGAGGTCGAACGGCGCGGGGTCGGCCGACGCCGAGCCAGCCGCCAGCGCCAGCGCGGCGAGCGCCGACGCCGCAGCCGCGCCCAAGCTTCGTTGCGCCGGAGATGATCCTGCCGAGGTCGCGTCCTGCCGTCTCGATCCCATGCCTGAAGCCGTCAGCCCCTTGAGCGCCGGGCGTCGGATAAGGCGGCGCGATGGCGGAAGCGTGACGCGCCGGCGCCGGCCGTCAGCGGGCGGCGGCGGTCACTCGGCGGCCAGCCGCGCCGGCGCCTCGGCCTCGGCGAGCAGCGCCTGGTAGGGGCGGAAGTCGGCGCCTGGGCGACCTTGCCCTGCTTCTGCAGCTGCCGCGCCACCGCCTGCAGCAGCCGCGCCATGTCGATCGGCGCGTCGTCGGCCGCCGCGGCGAAGGCGGCGTCCAGGGCGGCGACGCGGATGTCGCCGCCGGCGAAGGCGAACTGGCGGGCCAGGAAGGTGAAGTCGATGTCGTCGGCCAGCGGCGCGGCCGCCGGCAGCGCGTGGCGCCACAGCCGCTCGCGCAGCATCGGGTCGGGCATCGGGAACTCGATGATGAAGTGGGTGCGGCGGCTGAAGGCGCGGTCGATGTTGCGGGCGAGGTTGGTCGCCAGGATGGCGACCCCGTCGTAGGCCTCCATGCGCTGCAGCAGGAAGGCCACCTCGATGTTGGCGTAGCGGTCGTGGGCGTCCTTGACCTCGCTGCGCTTGCCGAAGAGGGCGTCGGCCTCGTCGAAGAACAGGATGGCGTTGCCGGCGCGGGCGAGGCTGAAGATGCGCTCCAGCTGCTTCTCGGTCTCGCCGATGTACTTGCTGACCACCGCCGAGAGGTCGATGCGCCAGACCTCCAGGCCGGCGCCGCGGCCGAGCACGCTGGCGGCCATCGACTTGCCGGTGCCCGAGGCGCCGCTGAAGAGGGCGATCAGGCCGCAGTCGGCGCCGCGGGCGAAGCCCCAGCCGGCGAACACCGTCTCGCGGTGGCGGATGGCCGCGCCGAACCTGGCCAGCTGGCGGCGGGTGGCGGCCGGCAGCACCAGGTCGTCCCACCGGTGCGCGGGGGCCATCCGCGTCGCCAGGTCGGCGAGCCCCGCCGACGACTGCGCCCGCGCCGCGGCGGCCAGCGCCTCGGCGTCGACGCGGCCGGCCGCGCCCGGCGCCAGCCGCGATTCCAGCCGCAGGCTGGCGGCCGAGGCGGCGATCTGCCGGCTGGAGAGGCGGAAGCGGTCGGCGACGGCGGTGACGTCGTGCGCGTCGGCGTCCAGCCGCGCGCCGGCCAGCGCCTCGCTCCACAGGGTCCGGCGCTCCGGCGCGGCGGGCAGGGCGAAGGCGACCTCGGCGAAGCCGCAGCCGCCCAGGTCCTGGCGCCATTCGCCGTCCTCGCCGACCATCAGCAGGGTCGGGACCTGCGGCTCGCGCAGCGCCGGCGCCAGCCCGGCCAGGCGGCCCGGCGGTGGCTCCAGCACCAGGATCGCGCCCGCCAGCCGCGCCGCCAGCACCGCCTCGCGCAGCCGCGGCTCCGGCGCGCCGAACGACGCTGCGAGGTCGAGCTGCACCAGCGGCCGGCCTAGCGCGCCGGCGAGCGCCGCCGCCGCCGCCGCCCGGCCGCTCATGACCGGGCCGCGCAGCACCGCCAGCGCCGGCGGCGCGCCGTCGCGGAAGATCGGCGCCAGGTCGGCGAGGCGGCCGGCCTCGCACGGCGACGCTTGGGGCTCGAGCAGCGTCAGTCCCGGGGCGGACACGGCGCCGTCGCCCAGCAGCCAGGCGATCACGAACGGATGCGCGGCGAAGGCCTGCAGCGGCCGCGGGCAGGGCTCGGCGCCCGGCTCCACCCGGCGCACGAGGCCGGACCCGAACAGCGGCCCGGCCGGCGAGGTCAGCGCCGGCTGGTCGCCGAACAGCCGCCGGGCCAGGTCGAAGGTCGGCAGGCGGCGCTGCACGTCGTCGTTCAGGTAGGCGGTGAGCACCGCGTACTTGGGGTCGAGGTCCGCCGCCAGCGCCAGCAGCAGCAGCTCGACCGCCGGCGCAGCCAGGGCGAAGCGCCGGGCCAGCGCGCCCAGCCGCGGCCCGATCGCCAGCTTCGGCAGCGGCGGCAGGTCCAGGGCGGCGGGCGCGGCCGCGCCCAGCACCTCGTCGATGCGCGCGTCGCTGACGTAGAGGCCGCGGAACTCGTCGAGCGACAGCTGGTAGCGGGCGCGCAGCCGCACCACTTCGCGGGCCAGCCGCGCGTCCAGCCGCCGCAGCGCCCGCTCCAGCTCGGCCCGCGGCGTCATGGCGCTACCCGCGACAGCCGCACCGCGCCGCCGCCGGGCAGGGCGATCTCGCCCTCGGCGAGCCGCGAGAGCGAGAGCAGCACGTCGAGCGGCGGGCGGCTCAGCCGGGCGTCCCACTGGCCGGGCCGGGTCCGCGCCAGCGCCGCCCCGGCGCCCAGCAGGTTGGTCCACAGGAACGGGGCCGACGAGCCGCCGAACGCGGGCAGGCGGCGGGCGAAGCGGCTGAGCGCGGCGTTGGCCAGGGCGGCCAGCGCGCGGCTCGCCGCCGGCGAGCCGGTCAGCCGCCGCGGCGCCAGCAGGAAGCGGGCGTCGCCCGCCCGCTCCGGCGTCTCGCCCAACGCCGCCAGCGCCGCCCACACGGCCGGATCGACGGCGGCCAACTGCCGGGTCGCCTCGGCCGCGGACGTGCGCGGGTCGAGGCCGAACAGCTCGCGCCACACCGGCTCGCCCAGCCAGGCCCCGAGCTGCGCCCGCCCGGCGCAGGCGCCCAGCGCCGCGTAGGCGACGAGCCTGGCCGTGCCCCACGCGGCCTGCGTCGTCTGTTCGGCCGTAGCTTCGATCGCCGCGCGGATCGCCGGCAGTTCCAGCGACGGCAGCACCAGCAGCAGGCCGCCGAACCGGCTCAGCACCCAGTCGGGCGCGGCGTCGGACGCGTTCGCGCCCGCCAGCGCGGGGGCCTGCAGTGCGCCTGCCAGCAGGGTGCGGGCGGCCGGGCTCATCGCGGCGACGGCCGGCTCGCCGGGCGCGTCGCCGGCCAGAAGCTGCGCCGCCAGCGCCGCGGCCTGCGCCGGCGCGGCGCCCTCGCCCCGGCGCGCGAGGCGCAGCCACAGCCGCGCGGCTTCGGCGAGGCGCGGGCCGGCGAGCGCCGGCTGGTCGAGCGCGGCCTGCAGGAAGAGCGCGAGCGCTGTGGGCGAGGCGAAGAGCGGAGCCTGCTTCGGCGGCGCGGCGAGGGCGGCCAGGCACGCCTCCCAGCCGGCGTCGGTTGCGCTCGCAGTGGCGGCCAGGCTGTCCAGCACCCGCTCGCTCTCGCGCTCGCCGAGCGCGGCCAGCACGCGGGCGAGGCGCGTCGGCGGCAGTTGCAGCAACGCTTCCAGCCCGGCCGCCGGCTCGTCGGCCAGCACCGTGCGGATCGCCGCGGCGGGCGGCAGGAAGCGCAGGCCCTCGGCGTCGCTCAGCCACCAGCTGTCGGCCGCGGTGCGCCCGGCCGCCAGCGCCTCGACCAGGGCCGCGACATAGGCGCTGCGGCTCGGATAGGCGACGGCCTGGTCGATGGCCGGGGCGCCGCCGGCGGGGCCGTCCGCCTGGTTCAGCGCGGCGATGATCTGGCGCGCCGCCAGGGCGGCGAAGGCCTCGGGGTCGAAGCCGGCGTCCAGCGTCACGTCGATGCTGAGGCGGCGCACGCGCAGCACCTCGGGGCCGGACCAGCTCGCGGCCGCGTCGGCCAGCGCCGGCGCCAGGTAGGAGCGGGCCGCGTCGGCCAGCCGCCGCTCCAGCGAGCCAGGATCAGGGTGGTCGCGCGCCGTCAGGCCGTTGAGCCGCACGCGCCGGATGGCCAGTCGCCGCGTCATGCCCGCGGCTTGGCGGGCCGGCTGCGCGGCGCGGCCTTGAGCGCCGAGACCTCGGCGGCGAGCCGCGCGATCTCGTGCGCCTGGCGGCGCAGCAGCGCCGCCGAGACGGCGGCGGTCGCGACGCCCGGCCCCACCAGGGTGTTCACCTGCGCCGTCCCGTCGGCCGACGCCGGGGCCGTGGCCCAGGCCTGGCCGATCACCTGCGTCAGCTCGTGGGTGCTGACCTCGTCGGCGGGCGCGGCCCGGCCAAGCCCATCGCCCTTGCCCGAGGGCAGGATCAGGTCGCCGGCCCGCGCACCCCCGGACACGGTCACCGTCACCTGGCCCAGCATCGCCACGATCTCGTAGGCGGCGCGCTGGCCGCGCGGCGGCGCCTTGCCCAGCACCGACGGTCCCGAGGTGGTCAGCAGCACGGCGTCGGCGCCGTCGGTGGCGAGCGAGACGCGGCCGTCCTTCACGCCGACCACCGAGCCGGACTTGATCGCCGCCTGGCCGTCCGCCCGCGGGACCGCCTCGGCGTAGTCGCCGCCGGCCGTCACCCAGGTGGCGAAGCTCCCGAAAAAGTAGGTTCCGCCCTCGACCCCGCCCAGCCAGTTGCCGCCGCCGTCCAGGCAGTTGACGTAGTCAGAGGCGGTGGCGTCGCCGGCGTAGCCGGCGAGGGCGCCGTCGATCTGCAGCGCCAGCACCGGGCCGGTCTGGGGATTGGTGTTCTCGAAGAAGGCCACGTGGGCGGACGCGGCGGCGATGTTCTGCGACGTCGAGCCGCCGTCGCTCCTGACGTCGAGCGTGGTCTGCGCGCCGGCGCCGAAGCCGATCGAGACCTTGCCGTCGGCGGCGCGCAGGGCCGTCCCGTTGGCGTCGTCGACGATCAGGCCGATGTCGCCGGACTTGGCGCGCACCTGCAGGGCCGCGATGGGCGAGGTCAGCCCCACGCCGACATTGCCGCCCTGCGGATTGAGCCGCAGCGTGGTGGCGTTGCTCCCCGCCAGCGCCTGAACCGAGTCGAGATCGAGCAGCAGCGCGTGGTCGTTGACGTCGCTCCCCACCTCGATCGGCGCGCGCGGCGTCTCCGTGCCGACGCCGACGCGGCCCTGGTCGTCGAGCCAGACGCGCTTCTCGGAGTCGGCCCCCAGCTCCATGCGCTTGTTGGCGAGGTCGTAGCGAATGAAGCCGGCGTTGGGCGTCGCGTCGCCGTCGGCGAAGTTGAGGCGCGCGGTGGTGCCCTTCTCGCCGACGATGGTGATTCCCGCCGCGCCGCCGTCGGAGGAGACGACCAGCTGGTTGGCGTCGGACAGGTATTTGGTCGGGTCGGCCGGGCCGATCGCCACCTGGGCGCCGCCGGTGAGGCTCATCACCGTCTGGGCGTTGGCGCCCAGCGTCAGCAGCTGCGAGCCGTGGTCGTAGGTGAGGAAGCCGGCCTTCTGCGCGGTGGCGCCGGTGCCGTGGGCGAAGAACAGGTGGCCGCTGGACGTTGCATCGCTGACCACGGTGACGCCGGCGTCGTTCTGCGAGGCCACCACCAGCTGGTTGCCGTTGTGGTCGTAGCCGTCGATCTCGTTCGTGCCGATGGCGGCGCGGCCGTCGCTGCGCACCACCATCCGCTCGTCGAGCACGCCGTCGGGCTGGGCGGTGGTGGGCGCGTCGATGACGCCGATGGTGAAGCGGTCCTTGCCGGCCGTGCCGGTGGCGCTGCCGATGGCGACCTGCAGGTCCTGGCCGCCCTTGCTGTTGCCGGCGCTGGTCCCGCGGCGGGCGAACAGCGGCGCGTGGCCGGCCTCGCGGCCCTTGGCGTTGCGGAATTCCAGCCGCGCGCCCCAGATGCGCGCGTCGTCGGTGACCCGCAGCTTGCCCTCGACCCAGACCAGTTCGGTGCCCACCAGGCGGCCCGCCGTGTTGGGCTCGACGTCGTCCTCGCCGACCGCCGCGGCCTTGGCGAAGTCGTCATCGGTCTCGCCGGCGGCCTGGTCGGTCAGCCGGTCGCGCAGCCGCAGCACCCCGTCGGCCGCCAGCAGCTGCTCGGCCACCACGCCGACGTAGCGGCGCGCCAGCCGGTCCTGCACCAGCTGGGCGGCGCTGCGATGGGCGAACGAGCCGGGCGCGCCGGCGACGTAGGCCGCGACGCCGACCGGGATCAGCCAGCGGGCGTCGTCGTCCTGGAACACCTGGTGGGCGGCGGCGGCGTCGAGCACCGCCGGGGCGGCCTGGTCGACGGCGATCAGCATGTCGGCCGGGTCGGCGACGCTGGCCCCGCCGACGTCGACGCCGTCGCTCTGCTGGCCGACGCTCTCGCGGCCGGCGACGATGGCGTAGGTCTCCGCCACCCGGGTGATGGGATCGCCGTGGCCGCAGGTGCGGAAGCCGGCCTCGATCGCCCGCTCGTCGAGCGCCGAATAGCGCAGCCAGACGACCTGGTTGCCGCTCTTCAGGTCGGCGAACAGGTCCGGCGTCACCGGCGCCGGCGCCAGCACCACCACCGGACGGCCGTAGCCGTCCCAGGCGATGCCGGGCTCGACGTACATCTGCACCGCGCCGGCCGCGTCGGTGCGCTCGACCAGGGCGAGGCCGGTGACGATGCCCCAGTTGCGCGACGACAGCGCCAGCCGGCGGGTCTCGTCGCGGGCGTAGTCGACGGCGGCGTTGAGGTCGTCGGCGCCGATGTACTGGCCGTTCGAGAAGGTCGGGCGCGGCGGCAGGATGTCGGACATGGCTCTCGCCTCTCGGGTGGGTCAGCCCTGGCCGGCCGGGGGCGGCGCCGCCGCGGGCGGGGCCCGCAACGCGTCGAGCGCCGCCTGCTGGGTGCTGACGGTGTTGCGCAGGGCCTCGATGTCGGCGCGCATGCCGGCGATGTCGTCCCGGCTCGCCGTGGTCTGGCCGTCGCCGAGCTTGCCGGTGGCGGCGCGCGCCAGCGGCGCGAAGCCGGCGATCAGCGGCCGGGCGAGCTCGGCCAGCACCCTGGCGTGCGGCGTCGCCGCCAGCCGCTGGGCCGATGCGTCCTCGCCCTCCGTCCCCGGATCGATCGACGTGAAGAGCGCGTCGCGCAGGTCGCCGAAGGTGATGCTGTTCTGCCGGCCGGCCAGGTTGGCGACCACCGCCTCGGAGATCGGGTTGCTGGTGCGGTAGGTCTGCCGCCCCACCAGGATCGGTTGCTCGAACGGCGACTGCGGCGCGGCCGCCTCGTCCTTCCCGGCCGCCAGGTCGGCCGTCGTGTCGCCGTGGGTGTTGACGAAGGTCGCCGTCCCCGGGACCTGCCGGCGCAGGCTCAGCACCTCGCAGCAGAGGTTGTGCATGAAGGTGCGGATCATCGGCACGAACGGCAGCCAGCCCAGCCAGTAGCCGAGCGTGCGGTTGGTCACGACGTGCTTGCGCAGGGGCGTCCAGTCGCACACCGACAGCACCGTGCAGTCGGACGCGCGGACCGTGACGGCCGCCAGCGGCACGCGTGCGTCGCCGGCGATCGGGCAGGGCGGCAGCGCGTTCTGGCAGACGCAGTCCAGCCCCAGCTCCAGCCCGACGATGGCCAGGTCGATGACGGCCGTCTCGAAATCGTTGTCGAAGTTGGCGTCGGTCGGGCTCGGGCAGGCGATCGACTGCAGCTTGGCCATCGCCTGGCAGTCCGTGCCGCCCTGCTGCATCACATACTGCACCAGGCCCAGGCGCAGGTTGCAGCACCAGTTCGACAGGGTGGTCTGGTCGGAGCTGCCGGGCAGCGGCGGCACCACTGCCAGCAGGCCCTGCAGGCAGCACCACATCCGCTCGAACATCTCGCCCTTGATCAGGCCGGCGAGGCCGCCGACGCCCTTCACCGGGTCGCGGCTCGGCGGCGCCGGCGGGTCGGGCGCCAGGAACACCTCGTAGCGGTAGCCCTCGCAGGTGACGGTCGGCTCGCACTGGGTGGCCGCGCCGCGGCGCGGCGTCAGGGTCGAGCCGGCCGGCCTGGCGGCCTTGGTGTGGCCGCAGCACGAGCTGGCCGGCATGCCGCTGCCGCAGCTGCATCCCTTCGTCGACGAGCCGCCGCAGCTGCACGACGAACCGGCGCCGCACGAGCACTGCGAGGGGCCGGTCAGCGGCGTCACCCCGCGCGACGGCGCCTCCTGGTAGCTGACCGCCAGGATCCAGGTCTGGTTGGCCTCCTTGCAGGCGGCGTCGACCTTGTAGGGCGCGCAGTTGAACTGGCTCTTCGGCGTGCAGGCGTTGATCAGCTTGCAGACGTCCACGGTGTCCGGCGAGCAGACGATGATGTCGTTGCCGCAGGTGTCGATGGCGTACCCGGACGAAACGCTGACCGTGTCGCCGCAGGGGCTGCAGGTGACGTTCAGTCCACAGACGACTCCGGTCCCCACCAGGTAGCGGTTGTGCAGCCGGTTCTTGGCGACGATGTACTCGTCGAGCCGGTTGAGGTCCTGCTCGGTGAGCAGCTGGCCGGCGAAGAACCGCGGCCGGCACAGGCACTCCAGCCCGCCGCAGTCGGGACAGGGCTGGCAGGCCGCGCCGGGCGGCAGGAGGCCGGTCCTCGGCGCGGTCATTGGAGCGGCGACCCCGGCCCATGCCGGACCGGGTTTGTAGGTCACGCCCTGGCTGGGTGCGTCCTGCGGCATGTCGGGCTCCCTCTACGGATTGACGTTCATGGTGAACCAGCTCTCGAACAGCCCGCCGGGCAGGCCGTCGCCGGTGGCCTTGTTCTGCACCCAGGGCGGCAGGTGGTTGCCGTCGAGGCCGAGCCCTTTGGCGTCCGCGATCAGGTCGCCGTGGATCTGGATGCGGATGGTGGTGTCGCCCGCGGCCTTCTGCCCGTCGCCGATCACCCGCAACTGGGCCGGGGTCAGGGCGAACAGCACGGCGTTGCAGGTGGCCGTGCCCACCGGCGCGGCGCCGGTGATGGTCACCACCGGGGCGGTGGCGTGGTCGGCCAGCGCCGCCTTGGCCGGGGACGGCTTGGCCGGGAACTGCGACCAGGCGACCAGCCCGGCCACGCTCGGGGTCTTGTAGGGCAGCAGCAGCATCACCGTCTGGTCGGTGAGGAATTCGGAGCGCACGGGGCCGTTGAAGGCGACGACGATGTCGGTGCGCTCGGCGTCGACCGGCTGGGTCCCGCCGTTCTGGATCCAGCTGACTGCGCAGATGCCGGTGAGGTTGGCCTGCAGGCCGGGGTCGCCCTTGTCACCCTTAGGTCCGGTGTCGCCTTTCGGCCCAGGATCGCCTTTCGGGCCGGGATCGCCCTTCGGCCCGGGATCGCCCTTCGGCCCCGCGTCGCCCTTGGGGCCAGCGTCGCCCTTGGGGCCAGCGTCGCCTTTCGGGCCCGGCCCGCCGCCGCCGCCCCGGGCGCAGAGGCATCTGACCGCCTCCGCCAGGGCCGCGGTGCTGGGCAGGACGGCGCGGGCGCTGTTGTCCAGGCGGGCGATCTTGGCGGTGGTGTCGCCGGTCGGATCGGCCGGATCGATGGCGTCTTCGAGCGAGAAGCCGACGCGCCAGCCGGTGACGGTGGCCAGCACCAGGCAGTCGCCTGCGTCGCAGCTCGGGCAGTCGCCGCCGGCCAGCGCGTCGCAGCAGCCGCCGTCGCCGGTCAGCCTGACCACCGCGACCGCACCGGTGTCGGGGCCGGTCCCGCCGTAGGGCGCGTAGAGGGTCTGGGCGTCCGGCGCGAGGGCGGCGCGGCCGACGGTGGGCTGCAGCGCGAACTCGGGGCCGACGGCGTTCGCCGCGCCGCTCGCCAGCGCGCCCAGGTCCACCGGCTGCGCGGCCTTGGCGCTGAGGGCGAGGGCGAAGCCGCCGCCCTGGCCGATCAGCACCGACAGCGGCGGATCGGCGAGCGTGGCCGTGGCCACGACGGTCGAGGTCGCCGGGTCCACGAGGTGCAGCGCGCCGGGCGCCGTCTGGTCGATCACCGCCAGCTGGTCCGGGCCCGACCCGGCCGAGACCACCGCCACGCCGTCCGCCGAGGCGACGCCGGCGAGGTTGACGGTGGCGCTGGTGAAGGTCGCCTGGGTCAGGTCGACGGCGTCGAGCGCGCCGGCGCCGGGCTGGCCCAGCCAGGCGGTGGCGCCGTCGGTGGAGAAGGCCGCGGCGCTGCGCTTGCCGCCGGCCGAGCCGGTCAGCGTCGGCGCGGTGGGGTCCGGCACGCCGGCCGCGAACAGCCAGACGCCGCCGCTGGCGTTGGCCACCGCCATCACGCGCCCGTCCGCCGCCACGGTCAGCGAGACCTGCGGCTCGGCGCTCGCGCCCAGCGTCCCCACGGCCGGCGCGGCGAAGGCGCTGCCGGCGGCCGGTGCGAACACGTTGAGCTGCGGCGGCCCGGGCGTCGTGGGCGAGACCACGACGTAGATGTGCTGGCCGTCCGGCGAGATCGCCAGGTCCAGCGCCTCGCCGCCGAGCGGGTAGGAGGCCACCAGCAGCTGATGGTCGGTTCCGACCTGGTAGAGGGTGTCGGCGCCGCCGCCGGCGGT
>DASXEN010000127.1:0-29057 GCA_036490095.1 Caulobacteraceae bacterium | reverse complement strand
CTGCCGCTCGACCAGCGGGGCCGGTCCGTCGGCGAAGTAGCAGAGCAGGTCAGAGGCGGCGAAGCCGGCCACGCGCGCCACCGCCGCCCGCCGCGCGCCCTCGCGGTCCGCCGCCAGCGCCGCCCAAGCGAGCTGGGTGGCGGGCATGGTCGCCGGCAGCAGCTCCTCGCCCTGCGCGGCCCACTCCGCGGCGACCAGTTCGGCAAGGCCCGCGGTCGGCAGCACCAGCGCCGCGCCCTCCGGCGAGCGCGGCGTGCGCCCGTCGAGCCGCACCGCGACGCCGCCGCCCTCGGCCGGCGCGGTGTCCGCCGCCTTGTAGAACCGCCGCCGACGCTCGATCGCGTGGCCGGGCAAAGCCATGGTGTCTCCCCAAGCTGCGCCAGTGGTGCGTCAGTACGCCGCGACGGAAGCGTGGCGCGCCATCGTGCAACGAGCAAAACTGGCCGCCGCACGCAAGGAGTTCCGCGCCTTGGCCCTCGATCGCGACCTTGCCGCGGCCATCGCCGCCACCCGCTTCGGCCTCGGCGCCTGGCCGGGCGAGATTCTCACCGCCCGCGACGACCCGCAGGCCTGGCTGCTCGCCCAGATCCGCCCCAGCCTCGGCGCCGACCAGCCCGAGACCCCCGCCCCCGACGCCGCCCAGCGGCTGATCGAGTTCCGCGACTACCGGCGCCAGAAGCGCCAGGCGGAGCTGGCCCACGAGGACTTCGACCCGGTGAAGGTGGTCACCAGGCTGATCGTCGCCGACGCCGGCCAGGACTTCCTGGCCCGCACGCAGCTGGCCGCGACCACCGAGGCCGGCTTCCGCGAGCGCTGGGCGCTGTTCTGGTGCAACCACTTCACCGTCTCGGCCGCCAAGGCGCAGGTGGCGACGCTGGTCGGCCCGTTCGAGCAGGCGGCGATCCGCCCGCACGTGTTCGGCCGCTTCGAGGACATGCTGGTGGCCTCCTCCAGCCACCCGGCGATGCTGCTCTACCTCGACCAGGCCCAGTCGGTCGGGCCCGACACCATGGCCGCCATGCTGCTCTCGCGCGGCGGCAAGAAGGCGGGACTGAACGAGAACCTGGCCCGCGAGATCATGGAGCTGCACACGGTCGGCGTCGACGCCGGCTACACGCAGGCAGACGTCACCGAGTTCGCCCGCGCCATGACCGGCTGGAGCATCGGCGGCTTCAAGGAAGGCGACGCCGTCGCCGGCCGGTTCAAGTTCCGCCCGGCCGCCCACGAGGGCGGCGTGCGCACCATCATGGGCCGGCAATACCCGCAATCCGGCATGCAGCAGGCGCTGGCGGTGATGAAGGATCTCGCCGCCAGCCCCCACACAGCCCGCCACATCGCGGTGAAGCTGGCCCGCCACTTCGTCGCCGACGATCCGCCGCCGGCGCTGGTGGCGCGGCTCGAGCACACCTTCCAGGGGACCGGCGGCGACCTCGGCGAAGTGGCCAAGACGCTGGTGCTGTCGCCCGAGGCCTGGGCGCCCGACGCCGTCAAGTTCAAGACGCCGTACGAGTTCACCGTCTCGGCCTGGCGGGCCGCCGGCGTCGCGCCGCAGGCGCTGCCCGACGTGGCGATCCTGAATGCGCTCGGCCAGAAGCCGTTCAGCGCCCCCTCGCCGAAGGGCTGGCCGGACGAGGCGCAGGTCTGGTGCGCGCCGGACGCGGTGATCAAGCGGATGGCCTGGGCGCAGGCCCTCGCCGCCCAGTCGCTCAACGGCCGTGACCCGTCCCAGTTGGCCCGCGACGCCCTCGGTCAGCGCCTCACCCCCCTCGTCGCCACCGCCATCGCCCGGGCCGAGACCCGCGAAGAAGGCCTGGCGGTGCTGCTGATGAGCCCGGAGTTCCTGCGTCGATGAGCGATCCCTCCTCCTCCCGCCGCCAGGCGCTGATCGGCGCGCTGGGCTTCGGCCTCTCGATCGAGTTCCTCGGCCGCAAGGCCTTCGCCGCGGCCGAGGGCGCCGCCGAGCGCCGCAAGCTGATCGTCTTCGTCTGCCGCGGCGGCCTCGACGGCCTGTCGCTGTCGCCGCCGGTGGGCGACGGCGCCTACGCCGCCCTGCGCGGGCCGATCGCCATCCCCGGCTTCGGCCAGCCGGGCGGCGCGCTGAAGCTGGACGACACCTTCGGCCTGCACCCGTCGCTGGCAACCGTCCACCGACTGGCCCTGAAGGGCGAGGCGCGCATCGCGCCGGCGGTCGCCACCCCCGACCGCGCCCGCTCCCACTTCGAGGCCCAGGACGTGCTGGAGAACGGCGCCAACGCCGCCTACGGCACGGACTCCGGCTGGCTGAACCGGGCGCTGGAGGCGATGGGGCCCGGCAGGGTGAAGGCGATCTCGGTCGGCGCCACCGCGCCGCTGATCCTGCGCGGGCCGGTAGAGGCCGCGTCCTGGTCGCCCGGCCCGGGCGTCGGCCGCGATCCGCGCCTGCCCGGCATCCTGCAGGACCTCTACGCCCACGATCCGCAGCTGAGCCGGGCGCTCGCCGCCGGCCTCGCCACCGAATCCATGGCCAAGGTCGCCAGCGCCGACGCCAAGGCCGCGCTCGCCCAGCCGGCCGACGGCGACATGGCGAGCAGCGCGGCCAGGCCGGCGGCAGGCGCGCCGGGGGCGATGGCGGACCCGGCCAATGCCGGCGCCGCCGGCTATCGCCAGACCCTGCGCCAGGGCCTGCCCGTGGCCCGCCAGCTCGGCGCGACGCTGGCCGGCTTCATGATCCAGCCGGGCGGGCCGCAGGTGGCGGCGGTCTCGGTCGACGGCTTCGACACCCACGCCAACCAGGGGGCCAGCCAGGGCCAGCTGGCGACCCGCCTGGCCTATCTCGACGCGGCGCTGGGCGGCCTCGCCGAGGGCATGGGCGGCGCCTGGAAGGACACCGTCGTCGTGGTGGCCACCGAGTTCGGCCGCACGGCCCGCGTCAACGGCACCAATGGGACCGACCACGGCACCGCCTCCACCGCCCTGCTGCTCGGCGGCGCGCTGAAGAGCGGCGGCATCGTCGGCGACTGGCCGACCCTCGCCGACGCCAGGCTGTTCGAGCACCGCGACACCGCCCCGACGCTCGACATGCGCGGCCTCTTCAAGGGCCTGCTGGCCGGCCAGTTCGGCCTCGACCGCCGGGCGCTGGACACCGTCGTCTTCCCCGCCAGCGCCGACGCGGCGCCGATGGACGGGCTGATCGCCTGACCCTCGCCTGTGAGTTGGCCGCCTGAGATGTCCTTCTCCCCTTCTTGCGGGAGAAGGTGCATGAGCGGGACCCGAACAATCACCCGAACGGGTCGTCGGAGGCCTCGTGCTCCTCGAAGCCGAAGCGCTCGAAGCCGGCGCGCAATTCGGGACTTATCGGCGCCTCCAGCACCAGATCGCCGCCGCCGGGGTGCGGCAGCACGATCCGCCGCGCATGCAGCTGCAGCTTCAGTTCGCCCGACAGCACGTCCGAGGCTTCGGTGTTGTACTTGGGATCGCCGAGGATCGGGTGGCCGACGGCCAGCATGTGCGCCCGCAGCTGGTGGGTGCGGCCGGTGACCGGCTTCAGCGCCAGCCAGGCGGCAGTCTGGGCGGCGCGCGAGATGGTGACGAACTCGGTCTGCGCCGACTCTGCGCGCGGGTCCTTCGGCTCGGCCGGGGCCACCAGCTCGCGGTCGCCGAAGCCCTGCTTGGCCAGCGGGATGTCGATCACGCCCTCGCCGGGCTTGGGCGTGCCGGCGACGATCGCCCAGTAGGTCTTCTGCGAGCGGCGCCGCGCGAAGGCGCCGGCGAGCCTCGCCGCCGCCGCCGGCGACTTGCCGAGCACCAGCACGCCGGAGGTGTCGCGGTCGAGGCGGTGCACCAGCCGCGGCCGCTTCGGGCCGTCGCCCCAGGCGGCCAGCAGCCGGTCGATGTGGCGGTGGGTCTTGGTGCCGCCCTGCACGGCGATGCCGGCCGGCTTGTTCAGCGCCAGCACCTCGTCGTCCTCGTAGAGCACCAGGCCGCGCACGAACGCCCGGTCGTGGCTGGAGAGCGTGTCGCGCGGCTCGGCCGGCCCGGCGGGGGGCAGCGGCGGCACGCGCACCTGCGCACCGGCAATGAGCCGCGTCTCGGCCTTGGCCCGCGCGCCGTCGACGCGGATCTGGCCGCTGCGGGCCAGCTTCTGGATCTGCACGTTGGAGAGGTGCGGCCAGCGGCGGCGGAACCAGCGGTCGAGCCGCACCCCGTCCTCGGCGTCGGCGACCATCAGGGTGCGAACCTCGGCCATCAGAGCGCCGCGGCCGGCGCCGGCGCCGCCAGCCCCAGCCGCTCGATCAGCGCGGCCAGGTCGTCCGGGATCGGCGCCTCGAGGGTGCGCTCGCCGCCGGCCGGGTGCGGGAAGGTGATCGCCCGCGCATGCAGCATCAGCCGCGGCACGGCCGCGCCGCCCAGCGCCAGCGCCCCGCCGTAGCGCGAATCCCCGGCGATCGGCCGGCCCACGCCGGCCATGTGGACGCGCAGCTGGTGCATGCGCCCGGTGTGCGGGCGCAGCTCCGCCAGCGCCGCCTCGTCGCCCGCCGCCAGGGTGCGATAGCCGGTGACGGCGGTCTCGGCGTCCGCGTGATCCGGCGCGCAGGCTTGCATGTGGACCTCGCGCCCCTGCGAGACCCGCCGCAGCGGCGTCTCGATGCGCCCGTCGCGGGGGCTGGGCGCGCCCGGCGCCACCACCGCCAGGTAGGTCTTCTTCACCCGCCGGCCCATCAGCGCCATGCCGAGGAAGGCGGCGGCGGGCCTGGTCTTGGCGGCCAGGATCACGCCGGAAGTGTCGCGGTCGAGCCGGTGGACCAGGCTCGGCCGCTTGCCGTTGGAGCGGGCGAACGCGGCCAGCAGGTCGTCCAGCGTCGCCGCCGCGATCCGCCCGCCCTGGCTGGAGAGGCCGGCGGGCTTGTCGAGGGCAAGCAGCTCGTCGTCCTCGTGGATCACGCGGGCGCGGATGAAGGCCGCCTCCTCGGCGGTGATCGGCCTCACGCCCCGCCCTTCTTCGCCCGCAGCTCGGCCCAGCGGTCGAGGCGCTCCTTGATGCGCGCCTCGGCGCCCTCGCCCGTCGGCTGGTAGAAGACCTGCCGCCCGACGCCGTCCGGGAAGTAGCTCTGGCCGGAGAAGCCCTCTTCGGTGTCGGGGTCGTACTTGTAGCCCTTGCCGTAGCCGAGGTCCTTCATCAGCCGGGTCGGCGCGTTGCGGATGTGGGCCGGCGGGATCAGCGAGCCGGTCTCGCGGGCCATCTTGCGGGCGGCGCCGAAGGCCTTGTAGGCGGCCACCGACTTGGGCGCGGCGGCCATGTGCACGCACACCTGCGCCAGGGCGAGCTCGCCCTCGGGGCTGCCGAGGAAGTCGTAGGCGTCCTTGGCCGCGATCGCCAGGATCAGCGAGGTGGGGTCGGCCTCGCCGATGTCCTCGCTGGCCATCCTGACCAGCCGGCGGGCGATGTAGAGCGGGTCCTCGCCGCCCTCCAGCATCCGCGCCAGCCAGTAGAGCGCCGCGTCCGGATCGGAGCCGCGCACCGACTTATGCAGCGCCGAGATCAGGTTGTAGTGTTCCTCGCGGTCCTTGTCGTAGGCGGGGCTGCGCTTCTGCAGCACCGTCGCCAGCTGCTTGGTGGAGAGCGGCGTCGGCGCGGCGATGTTGAACAGGGTCTCGGCCAGCGAGAGCACGTAGCGGCCGTCGCCGTCGGCCATGGCCACCATCGCCGAGCGCGCCTCGGGCGCCAGCGGCAAGGCCCGGCCCTCGTGCGCCTCGGCCTTGGCCAAGAGGCTCTCCAGCGCCGCGTCGTCCAGCCGTTTCAGCACGAACACCTGGCAGCGCGACAGCAGCGCCCCGTTCAGCTCGAACGACGGGTTCTCGGTGGTGGCGCCCACCAGCGTCACCACCCCCGCCTCGACGAACGGCAGGAAGCCGTCCTGCTGGGCGCGGTTGAAGCGGTGGATCTCGTCGACGAACAGCAGCGTCGCCTGGCCGGCAAGGCGGCGGGTGCGGGCGGTCTCGAACGCCTTCTTCAGGTCGGCGACGCCGGAGAACACCGCCGACAGCTGCTGGAACTCGTAGCCGGCCTCCTTGGCCAGCAGCCGGGCGATGGTGGTCTTGCCGGTGCCGGGCGGACCCCAGAGGATCATCGAGGCCAGCCGCCGCGCCGTGGCCATCCGCCGGATCGGCCCGTCGGGGCCGAGCAGGTGGTCCTGGCCGACCACCTCGTCGAGGCTCTGCGGCCGCAGGCGATCGGCCAGCGGCCGCGGCGCCTCCGGCTCCAGCCCCGCGGCTTGGAAAAGATCGGTCATGGCGCCAGGGTATCTAAGAACGACGCCGCAAACATCCAGCATTACGGAGCGCCGCCATGCCCGAGCTGCCACCACCCACACCGGAGGGCCTGACACCCTACCTGACCATTCGCGGCGGCCGCGGGCAGGAGGCCGTGGCCTTCTACGAGACGGCGTTTGGCGGCAAGCAGCTGTTCCGCACCCTCGCCGACGACGGCAAGCGGCTGCTGCATGCCCGCGTCGAGATCAACGGCGCCGTGGTCATGCTCTCCGACGACTTCCCGGACATGCGCGGCGGCGTCGAATCGCCGGCCCCGGCCTCGGTGACGCTGCACCTGCAGGTCGACGACGCCGACGCCTGGGCCAGCCGCGCCACCGCCGCCGGCGCCGAGATCACCATGCCGATCGCCGACATGTTCTGGGGCGACCGCTACGGCCACCTGCGCGACCCGTTCGGCCACGCCTGGTCGGTCGGCAGCTCGAAGAAGGGGTGAGCTGACGCGCCGCCTCCGCGCGGGCTGGGATTCGGGCCGTTCTGCGAGAGCCAAGCGGCGGCGAGGCTTTTGGATTTGTCTAGAACCTCAAGAACGACACGAACGGCCCCAACCAACCCTACAGTGTCATCCCGGAGAGCCCGCCGTCAGGCGGGACTCGTCCGGGATCTACTTCGCACGGCGGCGCTGAGGAGATCCCGGATGAGTCCGCTTCGCGGCTCTCCGGGATGACACTGTGGGGGTGTGGGCGAGCGAGCGTTTGTGTCGTCCGTGTTGTTCGTGGACGACCCAAGCCTCACCGGCAAGCCTGGGCGGGAAGCTGAGCCCCTACGCCCTCACCTGCACCGTCAGCGTCTGGCCGCCGCGTTCGATGGTGATGGTCCAGGCGCTGGCGGAGGTGGCGAGCGCCGCCGAGAGCTGGGCGACGGTGGCCACCGACTGGCCGTTGACCTTGCGCACGAAGTCGCCGGGCTGCAGGCCGAGGTTGGCCGCGTAGCCACCCGAGACGGCGGTCACCACCACCCCGGTCCCGGCGAAGGGATCGAGGCCGAGGTCGGTGGCCGCGGCCGGCGAGAGGTTGATCACCGTCGCGCCGTTCAGCGGATTGCGGCCGCTGATGGTCTGCTGGTCCTTGGCTGGCGTGTCGGGCGGCGACTCCAGGCGGGCCTCGACGGTGCGCTCCGCCCCGCCGGTCTTGCGGATCACCATCGGCACGCTGGCGCCGGGCGCGAGGGTGGCGACGCTGTAGTTGAGCGCGGCCGGGTCGTTCACCGGATGGCCGCCGACCGAGACGATCACGTCGCCGGCGCCGACGCCGGCGCGCGCCGCCGGCCCGCCGGGCCAGACGTCGGCCGCCACCACCCCTTGCGGCGCGGCCAGGCCGAAGCTGCGCGCCATCTCGCCGGTCAGCGCCTGCGCCTTCACCCCCAGCCACGGGCGCACCACCTGGTGGCCGCCGCCGACCGCCGTGGTCACCACCTGCTTGGCCAGCGCCGCGGGGATGGCGAAGCCGACCCCGGACGAGGTGCCGGAGCCGGAGAGGATGGCGGTGTTCACCCCGATCAGGTTGCCGTTCATGTCGACCAGCGGCCCGCCGGAGTTGCCCGGGTTGATCGCCGCGTCGGTCTGGATGAATGACGAGAAGTCGCTGGCCCCGACGCCGGAGCGCGAGAGCGCCGAGACGATGCCGTTGGTCACCGTCTGGCCGACACCGAACGGGTCGCCGATCGCCAGCACCAGGTCGCCCACCTGCACGTCGGACCCGTCGTCGATGGCGATCGACGGCAGCGGCGCGCCGCCGGTGTCGATCTTCAGCACCGCCAGGTCGGCGCGGGCGTCGTCGAGCAGCACCTTGGCCGGCCATTCGCGGCGGTCGGCGGTGACCACGGTGATCTCCTGCGCGCCGGCGATGACGTGGTGGTTGGTGAGGATCACCCCGTCGCTGCGGACGATCGAGCCGGAGCCCAGCGACTGCGCCACCCGCTCCTGCGGAACGCCGCCGCCGCCCATGAACATGCCCCAGAACGGGTCCACCTGGGTGCGCACCACCCGCTTGGAATAGACGTTGACCACCGCCGGCGCGGCCTTCTTCACCACTGCGGAGAACGAAAGCTTCACGGCCGCCGCATTGGTCGGCGTGAGGCGCTGCTCGGCGGGCGGCAGGTTGGCCGGCTGTGACCTGGCGCAGGAGGCGGCGCTCAGCGAGGCGGCGGCGAGGCAGGCGAAGAGTAGGGGTCGGTAGCTTGGCTTCATCGGATCAAGAAAGGCGGATGTTCCGGGCGCAAAGATGGCGTCAGTCGCCGTCCGACCCCATAGCCGGCTGCGCGGGCCGCGCATAGCCGATCGCGAGGCCGACGCCGATCAACAGCAGGCCTGAGCCCACCAGCATGGTCAGGCCCGGCAGGTGCAGGCTCGCCCCGGCCTTCACCGACCAGGCGAAGACGTTGGTGTAGAAGATCGGCCCGACCAGCTGGCTGGCGCCGAACAGGATCGCCAGCGCCCCCTGCAGCTGCCCCTGCTGGTCGACGCCGACACGCTTGGAGAGCAGCGACATCAGGTTCGGGAAGGCGATCCCGGCCAGGATCAGCGGCGCGAGCGATGCCCAGAACAGCACCGCGCTCGGCGCCAGGCCAATGCAGGCGAAGCCGACCACGTTGATCAGCATGCCGAGGATCACCGAGCCCCGCTCGCCGATCCGCGCGCTCGACCAGCCGGCGAAGAAGCTCTGCACCACGATGCTGCCGCCGCCCAGCACCATCAGCAGCAGCCCGATCTGCGCCGGGCCCCAGCCGTAGCGGTAGTGGGTGTAGAACTGGAAGACGCTGTTGAACGACGAGCCGGCGAACTGGGCGATGAAGAGGATCGCCGCCATGCCCAGCAGGCCCTTGCGGCCGACCAGCAGCGCCACCGCGCCGATCGGGTTGGCGCGGCGCCAGCGGAACGGGGCGCGCCGGTCGTGGCCCAGCGACTCCGGCACGAAGAAGAGGCCGTAGAGGCCGTTGGCGAAGGCCAGCAGCGAGGCGATCCAGAACGGCGCGCGCGGGTCCAGCACGCCGACGAAGCCGCCCAGCGCCGGCCCCAGCAGGATCCCGGCGTTGGCCGCGGCCTGGAAGCGGCCGAAGTTGCGGGCGCGGTTCTCCGGCGTCGAGATGTCGGCCACGTAGGCGCCGGCGGCCGAGCCGCTGGAAGCGGTGATGCCCGAGATCACCCGGCCGATGAACAGCCAGGCGATGTTGGGCGCCAGCGCCATCACCAGGTAGTCGAAGGCCAGCCCGAACATCGACACCAGCAGCACCGGGCGCCGGCCGAAGCGGTCCGAGAGGTTGCCGAAGATCGGCGCGCAGATGAGGTTCATCAACGCCCAGACCGCGCCGAACACGCCCATGATCTGCGCCGCGCCGGCGTCGCCCTGGCCGGTGAGACTCTTCACCAGCACCGGGAACACCGGCACGATCACACCCATCGAGACCGTGTTCATCATGATGGCCGCGTAGATGAAGCCGAGCGCAGCCGGCCGCTCTCGCCGCCTGAAGGCGGGAAAGGCTCGCGTCGTCTCGCTCACGACGCGCCTCCCTGATCGCCCCCGCCGCCGGGCGCAAACCTAGGGTGGCGGGCGGCGTTGCGTAAGCCCGGCGGGCCGAATCCGGCCGGCTGTGGCGCGCCTGCGCCTACTTCCTGGCGAAGCGGACCGCCAGCAGCAGCGCCAGTCCCATCAGCGCCGCGGCGACCAGGATAGGCAGGCCGGGCAGGCCCGCCACGTTGCGCAGCGCGAAGGCGAACAGCAGCGGGAAGATCGGGCCGATGATCGAGGCGATGCCGTTGGTGGACTGGGTGGCGCCCTGCAGCCGCCCCTGCTCCGAGCCGGTGACGTGCTGGGTCATCAGCCCCTGCATGCCCGGCTGCATCAGCCCGCTGAGCGCGAACACCGGCATGCCGACGAAGTACTCCATCTGCGTCGAGGCGAAGGCGTAGATGGCGAAGCCCGCCGCGCCGCAGGCGGCCCCGACGATCACCGCGCCGCGCTCGCCCAGGCGGCGCACCACCGGCCCCACCACCAGCGCCTGCACCAGGATGCCGAGGATGCCGGTGAACAGGAAGGTGAAGCCCAGGAACTGCAGCGACCAGTGGTAGCGCAGCTGCGTGTAGAGCACGAAGATGCCCGGCAGCACCTGCTGGGCGAGCTGGTTGAGGAAGTTGATGGTCGCCAGCGGCAGCAGGTCGTGGTGGGCGCGCAGCAGCGAGAGGCTGGCGACCGGGTTGGCGCGCCGCCACTCGAACGCCGCGATGCGCCGCTCCGGCGGCAGCGACTCCGGCAGCACGAACAGGCCGTAGATCCAGTTCACGGCGCAGAGGGCCGCGGCGACCACGAACGGCGTACGGATGGCGTCGAGGTGGAACCCGCCGATATGGATCGCGTAGCCGGTCAAGACCCCGCCCATGGTCGGGCCGAGCACGAAGCCGACGCTGAACGCCGCGCCCATCCAGCCGAAATTGCGGGCGCGGGTCTGCGGCGTCGAGATGTCGGCCACATAGGCGTTGGCGGTGGAGAAGCTGGCGGCCGTCGCGCCGTTGACGACGCGGCCGATCAGCAGCCAGGCCAGGGTCGGCGCCAGCGCCATCACCATGAAGTCGATCGAGAGGCCGAGGATGGCGATCAGCATCACCGGCCGGCGGCCGAAGCGATCGGAAAGCATGCCGAGCACCGGCCCAGAGAAGAACTGCATCACCCCCCAGGTGAGGGTGAAGACGAACTGCCAGTCCGACGCCGAGGCGGTGGCCGAGGCGGTGTCGCCGCCGAAGAAGGAGCGGATCAGGCCCGGCAGCACCGGGATCATCAGCCCGAACGAGATGGCGTTCATCACCGAGGTGGCGAAGATGAAGCCGAACGCCGCCTGGCGGCCGCGCCGCGTCGGCGCCACCGTCGGCGATCGATCCGCCGTCTCTTCCGCCGCCGCGTTCATCGCCCGTCTTCCCCCAAGGCCGCACCGTACGACGCCAGCAGGGTGCGCCACCATTCGCCATGGCGTGTCAGGAAGAGGGCGTTGGCGAAGCCGTGGCGCGCCACGTGGCTGGCCGGCACGCTGTCCCAGCCGACGTGCTCCACCGTCACCCGCGTCTCCTCGCCGACCGGGTCGAAGCGAACTTCGACCTCGGTGTCCTGGCCGGCGGCGAACGTCGCCTGGCGCCAGCCGAACACCAGCCGCCGCGGCGGCTCCCAGGCGCGGATGCGGCCGATCTCGAACACCTTGCCGCTCGGCAGCGTCTCGATCAGCCGCCCGTTCTCGCCCGGCTCGAACGCCAGCCGGCCCGGATCGCGCGGCGTGAAGGCGAACAGCGGACTGGCCCGCCACCAGGCCCCGATCTCGCCGACGAAGGCCTCGAACGCCCGCTCCGGCGTCGCCCGCACCCTGAGCGCGACCATGACTTTCGATCCCGTCATCGCGAGCTTGGCGGACGTGGGGAACGTGGGGACACACACGCTTTTCCGGTCCGCGCCACCGAGGCGCTGCATCCGTGGTGGAAAAGCGTGTGTGTCCCCACTTTCCCGCTCACGCCGCGCCCTGCTCCAGGTGCGCCTTGAAGGCGGCCAGCTGCTCGGCCCACAGGCGCTCGGTCTCCTCCAGCCACTGCTTCAGCTCGTCCATCGCCTGCGCCCTCAGCCTGTAGACCCGCACCCGCGCGTCGAACTCGGGGTGGAACTCCTCGACCATGCCGGCGCGGCGCAGGGTGCGCAGGTGGCGGCTCATCGCCGGCGGCGCGAGGCCCACCTCGCGGGCGATCTCGCCGGCCGGCCGCGGGCCGCGGCTGAGGATGTCGACGGCATGGCGCCGGTGCGGATCGGCCAACGCCGCCAGGATGGCGTCGACGCCCCCGCCCGCCCTGGCCGCCACGCTCACGCCGCGCTCTTCCGCGCGACGCCGCCCGGCCGGTCCCAGGCAGCCCGCACTGCGGCGTCGACCGTCTGGCCGAAGCTCCAGACGTTGCCCTCCGGATCGGCCGCCACGTAGGTGCGGTCGCCGTAGGGCTGCGTCGCCGGCTCGCGCAGGATCGCTGCGCCGGCCGCCCGGGCGCGGGCGCAGTGGGCGTCGAGGTCGGTCTCGACATGGACGTGGACGTAGCTGCTCGACATGCCGCCCAGCGCCGTCGGGCTGGCGATCCGGCCCTCCCAGGCCGCGCCGATGCCGATGCGGCCGTCGCCGACGCGCATCTCGGCGTGGGCCACCTCGTCCGCTTCGCCGAGCACCAGCACCTCGGTCTCGAACCCGAACGCCGCCTCCAGGAAGGTGAGCGCCGCCCTGGCATCCAGGTAGGTGGGATAGGGAGTAAGGCTGGGCTGGGTCATGCGAGGGCCTCGTCGAGCTGCTTAACCAGCTTCTTGGTCGCGACGGCGCGGTAGCTCTGGTCGATCCAACCGCGGATGGTCTCCAGGTCGATGTCGTCGCCGTCGTGCTGGCGCAGCGCCGCCCAGCCGCCTTTCCACAGGCCATGCCCGGCCGGGGACATGCAGGGCAGCGTCAGCGCCATCTCGTAGGAGACCGGCAGCTTGACGGTGACCGAGATCTCGCCCGGCGGCGAGGCGGCGCCGCCGAAGAAGACGAAGACCTTCATGCCCACCTTCATCACCGTGTGGTCCCAGGGATGGTCCTCCCAGGCGCCGGGATAGGTCGCCGCGTAGGCGATCAGCTCGGCCTCGGCCTCCTTCGGATCGATCTTGGCCATCAAGCTCCGTCCAGCGACTGGGTGACCTTGTGGCCGGTGGCCCGGGTCATCTCGTCCGCTGTCATAGCCTTGATCTCCTGGCCGAACGACCACGAGTGGCCCTCCGGGTCGAGGCAGGTGAAGACGCGGTCGCCGTAGGCCTGGTCGGCCGGCTCGCGCTCGATCGTGGCGCCGGCCGCGCGGGCCTGTTCGCAGACGGCGTCGAGGCCGTCCTTCAGCTGCACGTGGATCGAGCCGGTGCGCCGGCCGCCGAGGTCCAGCGGCGAGGCGTAGGTCCCGGGCGGCGGCCCGCAGACCATCACCACATGGCCCTCGAAGGCGCTCTCGGAGTGGATGACGCCGCCCTGGCCGTCGACCACCATGCGGGTCTCGAAGCCGAAGGCGCGCTCCATGAAGTCGAGCGCGGCGCGGGCGTCGCGATAGAAGATCAGCGGCGAGATCGGCGGCACGTCCATGGTTCAGCCCTCCAGCGAGGTCTTCAGGGTAAGGCCGCTGGCCTTTTCCATGTCGGCGAGCGAGAGGTCGGCGATGGTCTGGTCGAAGCACCAGACGTGGCCCTCCGGGTCGAGCGCCCGGTAGACCCGCGCGCCGTAGAACTGGTCCGCGGGGCGCTGGGTGATCTTCGCGCCCGCCGCCTCGGCCTTGGCGCAGTGCGCGTCGATGCCGTCCTCCAGGGCGATGCGGACGAACTGGGTGCCCTGCCCGTCGAGCGAGGCGGGGCTGCGCATCCGCGCCGGCCCGATCAGCTCTGCCGCGCCCCACTCCCCGCCAACGCCGATGTGGCCGTCGCCCAGCTTCATCTCCGCGTGGCCGACATTGCCGGCCTCGTCGGTGACCAGCAGGCTGGTCTCGAACCCGAACGCCGCCTCCAGCCATTTCAGCGCGGCCATCGGGTCGCGGTAGAACACCACGGGGGTGAAGGGCGAGGCCATGGCGCGGGCTCCATCTGCGTGCGTGACGCAATATTTAACTCATGACGCAATTATTTCGTCAAGCGCTTCTGCTCCCCAGGCGCAGCGGGACCACGACGTGGTGGTGGGGCCAACGGCCTGAGGCGGCTGGCGACCTATGCGTGAATGGATTTAGGAAGGCGCCCGAGGCCCCCGCCACCGCCTGCGGCGGTCCCCCTCCCCGTGGGGGAGGAGAAAAACGCTAGTCGTCGGCGCCCAGCGACTGGACCGGGCCGGAGTCCTTGCCCTTTTCGGCGACGTCGCGGTCGACGAACTCGATCACCGCCATCGGGGCGTTGTCGCCGTGGCGGAATCCGGCCTTGAGCACGCGGATGTAGCCGCCGTTGCGGGCCTTGTAGCGCGGGCCGAGGGTGGCGAAGAGCTTGCCCACCTGGTCGACGTCGCGGACGCGGGAGATGGCGATCCGGCGCGCGTGCAGGTCGCCCTTCTTGGCCAGCGTCACCAGCTTCTCGACGAACGGCCGCAGCTCCTTAGCCTTCGGCAGGGTGGTGACGATCTGCTCGTGCTTGATCAGCGAGGCGGCCATGTTGGCGAACATGGACGTCCGATGCGCCGTGGTGCGGCCCAGCTTACGGTGCGCATATCCGTGGCGCATGACTTCCTAACTCCCGCTCGTCCCGGCGTACGCCGGGACCCAATCCTTAAATCTGGTCTTCGAACTTCTTGGCCAGCTCTTCGATGTTCTCGGGCGGCCAGTTGGGCACGTCCATGCCGAGGTGCAGCTCCATGTTGGCCAGCACCTCCTTGATCTCGTTCAGCGACTTGCGCCCGAAGTTCGGCGTGCGGAGCATCTCGGCCTCGGTCTTCTGGATGAGGTCGCCGATGTAGACGATGTTGTCGTTCTTCAGGCAGTTGGCCGAGCGGACCGATAGCTCCAGCTCGTCGACCTTCTTCAGGAGGGCCGGGTTGAACGGCAGCTCCGGCTTGGCCTCGCCTTCGAGCTTCTTCTTCGGCTCCTCGAAGGTGATGAACACCTGCAGTTGGTCTTGCAGGATGCGCGCGGCGTAGGCGACGGCGTCCACGGGCGTCACCGCGCCGTTGGTCTCCACCTCCATCACCAGCTTGTCGTAGTCGAGGCTCTGGCCCTGGCGGGTCGGCTCGACGCGGTAGGCGACGCGGCGCACCGGCGAATAGACCGCGTCGACCGAGATCAGGCCGATCGGCGCGTCCTCGGGACGGTTGCGCTCGGCCGGCACATAGCCCTTGCCGGTCTGCACGGTGAACTCGATGCGCACCGAAGCGCCGCCGTCCAGCGTCAGCAGCACGTGGTCGCCGTTGAGGATCTCGATGTCCGACGGCGCCTCGATCTGGCTGGCGGTGACCGGCCCGGGGCCGGTGGCCCGCAGCGTCATGCGCTTGGGACCGTCGGCGTGCATCCGCAGCGCCAGCTGCTTGATGTTCAGCACGATGTCGACGACGTCCTCGCGCACGCCTTCGAGCGGCGAGAATTCGTGGACGACGCCGTCGATCTGGATGCCGGTCACCGCCGCGCCTTGCAGCGACGACAGCAGCACGCGGCGCAGGGAGTTGCCGAGCGTCACCCCGAAGCCGCGCTCGAGCGGCTCGGCGACGATGCGCGCCTTGCGCACGCCGTCGGCGCCGGACTCGATCTGCGGCTTCTCGGGACGGATCAGCTCGTTCCAGTTTCGTTCAATCACAGGCGAATTTCCCTCGGACGGGAGATCGCCGGCCGCGAGTGGGCCGCGCCGGCGACGGGGGGCGGGGTTGGGGCGGTTACTCTAGACGCGCCGGCGCTTAGGCGGCCGGCAGCCGTTGTGCGGAATCGGGGTGACGTCGCGGATGGTGGTGATGGTCATGCCGGCGGCCTGCAGCGCGCGCAGCGCGCTCTCGCGGCCGGAGCCGGGGCCGGAGACGTTGACCTCCAGGGTGCGCACGCCGTGCTCGGCGGCCTTCTTGCCGGCGTCCTCGGCGGCCATCTGGGCCGCATAGGGCGTCGATTTGCGCGAGCCCTTGAAGCCCATCATGCCCGAGCTCGACCAGGAGATGGTGTTGCCCTGCGCGTCGGTGATGGTGATCATGGTGTTGTTGAACGAGGCGTTCACATGCGCCACGCCCGACGTGATGTTCTTGCGCTCGCGCTTTTTGACGCGGGCCGGTTCCTTGGCCATGGGCTCTTCTGGCGCCTCTTACTTCTTCTTGCCGGCGATCGGCTTGGCCGGACCCTTGCGGGTGCGGGCGTTGGTGTGGGTGCGCTGGCCGCGCACCGGCAGGCCCCGGCGATGCCGCAGGCCGCGGTAGCAGGCCAGGTCCATCAGCCGCTTGATGTTGACGGCGGTCTCGCGGCGCAGGTCGCCTTCGACCTGGTAGTCGCGGTCGATGGTCTCGCGAATCTGCAGCACCTCGGCGTCGGTCAGCTCGTTGACCCGGCGGGCGTCTTCGATGCCGACCTTGTGAACGATTTCCCGGGCCTTGGTCGAGCCGATGCCGTGGATGTACTGAAGCGCGATGACGACGCGCTTGTTGGTGGGTATGTTTACGCCTGCGATACGGGCCACGCGCGATCTTCTCCTGGTACGACAAGAAGCGCGAAGCACGCGTCCGGCTTCCACACCTTGGCAGGCGCGGGCGCCGGCGCGGCGACGCGCCCTTTCGCGGAAGGGTCCCGATATAGGAATGACAGGGCGCCAGTCAATGCCGAAGCGGCCGAAGCGGCTGCTTAGCCTGCGCTTTCTTCGAGCACGGTGACGTAGGCCGCCAGGGTCTCGGCGAGGCGGCGTGACATCAGCGCATGGTAGGGCCGCAGATCGTCCGTGGTCGACCCGGTTTCGAGCGCCGCCAGATAGGCCGCCCGGTCCTCCGGCCGGATGGCCAGCGGCGGATAGCCGGCCCTGAGCAGCACCAGGTTCATCAGCAGCCGGGCGGTGCGGCCGTTGCCGTCGGCGAACGGATGGATGGCGGTGAGCCGGAAGTGGGCCTCGAACGCCACCTCGGGCGAGGCCTCGGCCGCCTCCAGCCAGCGCCCCAGCGCCGCCATCAGGTCCGGGATCTTCGCCGGGTTGGGGAAGACGGCCGGCGAGCCGGCCACCCGCCGCGGCAGGAGCGAATAGACGCCGGCGATCTGCGGGCGGCTGCGGGCGACGATGCGGCGGTGCAGCTCGCAGATCGTCCCCTCCCCGACCGGCGCGGCGCCCGAGGCCAGCTCGCGCATCCAGAGCAGCGCGTCGTAGTGGTCGAGGGCCTCCAGGTGCTCGCGCAGCGACTTGCCGCCGACGGTGATGCCGTGCTCGATCACCTCCGCCGTCTCGCGCAGCGTCAGCGTGTTCCCCTCGATGGCGTTCGAGGTGAAGGTGAGCTCGACGTCGAAATGTTTCTGCAGCTGCGCCAGCGCCGCGCCGCTCAAGGGTCGCAACGCATCGAGCGCCCGCTTCAGCTCGGCGATCTGGGCCGCGACGTCCTCAGCCATGGCTGGCTTATAGACCGAAAGCGCGCCCGCGCCGCGCGGCCGCTAGAACCGCGGCCCGTCGATCACCGCGTCGATGGCGGCGGCGACCTCTTCGATCGAGCCCATGCCGTCGACCTGCACCAGCTTGTTGTGGGTCTCGTAGTAGGGCAGCAGCGGCGCGGTCTGCTGGTTGTAGGCGCCGAGCCGCACCTTGAAGGCTTCGGGATTGTCGTCCGGGCGGCCGGACTCGGCGTAGCGGCCGGCGACGCGCTTGAGCAGCGCCGCGTCGTCGACCTTCAGGCGGATCACCAGGTCGATCGGGCGGCGGCGGCCGTCGAGCATGGCGTCGAGCGCCTGGGCCTGGGCGATGGTGCGCGGGAAGCCGTCGAAGATGGCCCCGCCGGCCGCCTCCGCCTGCGGCAGCCGCTCCTCGATCAGCTCGATGACGATCTCGTCGGATACCAGGTCGCCGCGCTTCATCACCCCGTCGACCCGCTGGCCGAGCTCGGAGCCGGAGGCGATCGCCGCGCGCAGCATGTCGCCGGTGGAGAGCTGGACCATGCCGCGCGTCTCGACCAGACGCTTGGCCTGCGTCCCCTTGCCGGCCGCCGGCGGGCCGAACAGGATCAGGTTCATCGACCCCCCTTGGATGTCTACGCTGCGGTTCGTCCGCCGACGGAGGCGGCCTTCGCGAGCCTTTGTTGCTTGGTCCTACTGTGGCCGCCCGCCGCCGGGGCAGGCAAGAGCCTCCAGGCCTAGCGGCGCCCGCCGCGCAGCTTCGACTTCTTGATCAGGCCCTCGTACTGGTGCGCCAGCAGGTGCGACTGGATCTGCGCCACCGTGTCCATGGTCACCGAGACCACGATCAGGATCGAGGTGCCGCCGAAATAGTAGGTGCTGACCTGGTTGGAGGCCATCAGCGCCTCGGGCAGCAGGCAGACGGCGGTGATGTAGAGCGAGCCGACCACCGTCAGGCGGGTCAGCACATAGTCGATGTACTCCGCGGTGCGCTTGCCGGGCCGGATGCCCGGCAGGAAGCCGCCGTACTTGCGCAGGTTCTCCGCCGTGTCGGTCGGGTCCATCTGCACCGAGGTGTAGAAGAAGCAGAAGAAGATGATCATCAGCCCGTAGGCGACCATGTAGAGCGGCTGGCCGTGCTGCAGCGAGCCGGCGATGCCCGGCAGCCATTGCAGCCAGCTCGGCAGGTGCGCCTGGTTGAGGAAGCTGGTGATCGTGTAGGGCAGCGCCAGCAGCGACGACGCGAAGATCGGTGGGATCACGCCGGAGACGTTGAGCTTCAGCGGCAGGAAGCTGGTCTCGCCGCCGAACATGCGGTTGCCCTGCTGGCGCTTCGGGTACTGCACCAGGAGGCGCCGCTGGGCGCGCTCCATGAAGACGATGAAGATGATCACGCCCACGGCCAGCGCCAGGAAGAAGATCAGCGTGCCGCCGCCCAGGGTGCCGGTGCGGGTCTGCGAGAGCAGCTGGAACAGCGCCGTCGGCAGGCGCGCGACGATGCCGGCGAAGATGATCAGCGAGACGCCGTTGCCGACCCCGCGGCTGGTCACCTGCTCGCCCAGCCACATCAGGAACATGGTCCCGGTGGAAAGCGTGACGATCGTCGAGAGGATGAAGAACGGGCCCGGATTGAGCACCGCCCCCTGGCTGGACTGCAGCGCGATGGCGACCCCGCCGGCCTGGAACACCGCCAGCGCCACGGTGAGGTAGCGGGTGTACTGGTTCAGCTGCTTGCGGCCGGCCTCGCCGCCTTCCTTCCGCAGCTTCTCCCAGGGCGGATACATGGTGCCCAATAGCTGCACGATGATCGACGCCGAGATGTAGGGCATCACGTTGAGGGCGAAGATCGCCATCCGCGACACCGCCCCACCAGAGAACAGGTTGGCCATCCCCAGCAGGCCCTGCTGGCGGTCGATCAGCTGGGCGATCGCCACCGGGTCGACGCCCGGGATCGGGATGAAGGTCCCGAGGCGATAGACGATCATCGCCCCCAGGGTGAACAGCAGGCGCTTGTGGAGCTCGGTGGCCTTCTGGAAGGCGCCGACGTCGAGGTTGGCGGCGAGTTGCTCGGCGGCCGAAGCCATCTAGGACCCCTTAGCGAGATGCGCGACCACACATAGGGCGTCGCGCGGCCTTCGTCATCTGGCCGGCGCGGACCCTGCGAAACGTGAAGCCGCCCTTTAAGCCTCGGCTTCGGCTTCCGCCGCCGCAGGCTTGGTGGTGGTGAGGCTGCCGCCGGCCTTCTCCACCGCGGCGCGGGCCGAGGCGGTGGCGGCGTGGACGCTGATCTCGATCTTGCTGGTCAGCTCGCCCTTGCCGAGCAGCCGCACGCCGTCCCTGGCGCGGCGCACCACGCCGGCCTTGACCAGCGCCGCGGCGTCGATCGGCTGCCCCGCGTCGAGCTTGCCGGCGGCGATCGCCTGCTCGATCCGCCAGAGGTTGACCTCGGCGTATTCCTTGCGGTTCGGCTTGTTGAAGCCGCGCTTGGGCATGCGCATGTGCAGCGGCATCTGGCCGCCCTCGAAGCCCGCGATGGCGACGCCGGAGCGCGACTTCTGGCCCTTCACGCCGCGCCCGGCGGTCTTGCCCTTGCCCGAGCCCGGCCCGCGGCCGACCCGCATGCGGTTCTTGGTGGAGCCCTCGCGGGGGCTGAGCTCGTTGAGCTTGGTCATGTGCCTTCTCCTCGGAGTCTGCGCCGGGCGAGGCCCGACTCGGCTTGTCTTCCCCCTTCGGGGGAAGCGTCGCGCGGAAGGCGCGACGCAGGGGGCTTCGGGCGCCCTAGGCCCCCTCACCCGGCTTCGCCGGGAGCTCCCCCGGAGGGGGAGCAGAGGAAGCAGAGCTTACTCCACCACCTCGATCATGTGCGCGACCTTGGCGATCATGCCGCGGACCGAGGGGGTGTCTTCCAGGGTCGAGGTGCGGCCCTGCTTGTTGAGGCCGAGGCCGATCAGGGTCGCGCGCTGGTCCTTGGTGCGGCGGATCGGGCTGCCGGTCTGGCGGACGGTGACTTTCGCCATGACGCTTACGCCTCCGCCTCGGCGCCGGCGCTGTCGGCGCGGCGGCCGATGATGTCGGCGACCTTCTTGCCGCGCTTGGCGGCGACCTGCCGCGGCGAGGCCTGCTGCTTCAGCGCCTCGAAGGTGGCGCGCACCATGTTGTAGGGGTTGGACGAGCCGAGGCGCTTGCCGACCACGTCCTGCACACCGAGCGCCTCCAGCACCGCGCGCATCGGACCGCCGGCGATGATGCCGGTTCCGGGCGGCGCCGCGCGCACCATGATCTTGCCGGCGCCCCAGCGCCCGGCGCCGTCGTGGTGCAGCGTGCGGCTCTCGCGCAGCGGCACGCGGATCATCGACTTCTTGGCTTCCTCGGTCGCCTTGCGGATGGCTTCCGGCACCTCGCGGGCCTTGCCGTGGCCGTAGCCGACGCGGCCCTTCTGGTCGCCCACCACCATCAGCGCGGCGAACGAGAAGCGGCGCCCGCCCTTCACCGTCGCGGCGACGCGGTTGATGTAGACCAGCTTCTCGACGATGTCGCTGTCGGCGCGGTCGTCCGGGTTGTTCCGGTCGCGGCGGCGTTCTCTGTTCTCGGGTCCACGAGCCATCGATGGTTCCTCAGAAATCCAGGCCGGCTTCGCGCGCGGCGTCCGCCAGCGCCTTCACCCGGCCGTGATAGAGATAGCTGCCGCGGTCGAACACGACGGCCTTCACGCCCTTGTCGAGCGCGCGCTTGGCGATCAGCTCGCCGACCTTGGCGGCGGCGGCCTTGTCGGCGCCCTTCTGGCCCTTTTCCTCCAGCGTGGAGGCATGGGCCAGGGTGACGCCGCGGGCGTCGTCGATCACCTGGGCGTAGATGTTCTTCGCCGAGCGATGCACGGAAAGGCGCGGCCGGCCGGCGGCCAGCTGCTTGAGGCGCAGGCGCACGCGGGCGGCGCGGCGCACGGCAGGTTTGCGTTTGGAAAGCGCCATGGGACTTACTTCTTCTTGCCTTCCTTGCGGCGAACCTTTTCGCCGGCGTAGCGGACGCCCTTGCCCTTGTAGGGCTCGGGCGGGCGGATCTTGCGGATGCGGGCGGCGGTCTCGCCCACCAACTGCTTGTCGATGCCGCTGATGATGATCGCCGTCTGCCGGGGCGTGGCGAAGGTGATGCCGCTCGGGGCCGGGATGTCTACCTCGTGCGAGAAGCCGAGTTGCATCGACAGCGCCTGCCCCTTCATCTGCGCACGGTAGCCGACGCCGACCAGCTCCAGGGTCTGCTCATAGCCCTGGGTGACGCCCTGGACCATGTTGGCCACCAGCGTGCGCGACAGGCCCCACATGGCGCGGGCGCGCTGGGTGTCGCTCCGCGGCGCGAAGCTGAGGCCGTCGTCGCCCTTGGACACCTCGATCTCGTCGACGACGGTCCAGGCGAGCTCGCCCTTGGGACCTTTGACGCTGACCTTCTGCCCGTCCACCGTCAGGGTGACGCCGGCGGGGATCGGGATGGCCTTCTTGCCGATGCGCGACATCGCTGGTTGCTCCTTCCCTGCCTAGTAGACGCGGCAGAGCACTTCGCCGCCGACGTTGGCGTCACGGGCGGCGGTGTCGGACATGACGCCCTTGGACGTCGACAGGATCGAGATGCCGAGGCCGTTCTTCACCGGCTTCAGGTCGCCGATCGAGGAGTAGACGCGGCGGCCCGGCTTGGAGACGCGGGAGATCTCGGCGATCACCGGCGCGCCGTCGTAATACTTCAGCTCGATCTCGAACTGCGGGAAGCCGTCGGCCGAATCCGAGCGCGAGTAGCCGCGGATGTAGCCTTCCGACTGCAGCACGTCGAGCACGCGCTGGCGCAGCTTCGAAGCCGGGGTCACCACCTTCGAGCGCCGGCGCTCGGCCGCGTTCTTGATGCGGGCGATCATGTCGCCGACGGGGTCGTTCGTAGGCATCAGCCCCTCCTCACCAGCTCGACTTCACGAGGCCCGGAATCTGGCCTTGCGAACCCAGTTCCCGCAGCGCGATCCGGCTCATCCTGAGCTTGCGATAGAAGGCGCGCGGGCGGCCGGTTACTTCACAGCGGTTGCGGATCCGCGTCGCCGACGAGTTGCGCGGCATCTCGGCGAGCTTCAGGCGCGCTTCGAAGCGCTCCTCCAGCGACAGGTTCTCATCGTTGGCGATCGCTTTGAGGGCGTTGCGCTTGGCGGCCTTCGCCTTCACCAGGCGGCGGACCATCTCGTTGCGGTTGACGGCGCTTTTCTTGGCCATTGTCGGTCTCTTCTCCCGTCAGGCGTTGAACGGGAACTGGAATTCTTTGAGCAGCGCACGGGCTTCATCGTCGCTCTTGGCGGTGGTGCAGACGATGATGTCCATGCCCCAGATCTGGTCGATCTCGTCGTAGTTGATCTCCGGGAACACGATGTGCTCGCGCAGGCCCATGGCGTAGTTGCCGCGGCCGTCGAAGCTGGTGGGCTTGAGGCCCCGGAAGTCCTTCACCCGCGGCAGGGCGATGGTGATCAGCCGGTCGAGGAACTCGTACATCCGGTCCTTGCGCAGCGTCACCTTGGCGCCGATCGTCATGCCCTCGCGCAGCTTGAAGCTGGCGATCGACTGGCGGGCCTTGGTCGGCGCCGGCTTCTGGCCGGTGATGGCCGTCAGGTCCTTGATCGCCGACTGCACCTTCTTGGAGTCGGCGACAGCTTCGCCGATGCCCATGTTGACGACGATCTTGTCGAGACGCGGGATCTGCATCTCGTTGCCGTAGCTGAATTTTTCCTTGAGGGCCGGGCGGATGCGGGCGCGGTATTCGCCCTTCAGCCGCGGCTCGTAGGTTGCTTGTTCAGGCATTGATCACCTCGCCGGTGGTCTTGGCCACGCGGACCTTCTTGCCGTCGCGCACTTCGAAGCCGACGCGCGTGGCCTTTCCGTTGGAATCGACGATGGCAACGTTGGAGACGTGCACCGCGGCTTCCTTGTGCTTGATGCCCCCCTGAGGGTCGCCCTGGCTGGGACGGGTGTGGCGCTGGACCATGTTCAGGCCCGAGACCACCACGCGGTTGTCCTTGGGCATGACGCGCAGCACGTTGCCCGTCCGGCCCTTGTCCTTGCCGGTCAGCAGGACCACGCGGTCGCCCTTCTTGATCTTGGCGGCCATGGCCTACAGCACCTCCGGCGCGAGCGAGATGATCTTCATGTGGTTCTTGGCGCGCAGCTCGCGCGGCACCGGGCCGAAGATGCGGGTGCCGATCGGCTCGGATTGCTTGTTGACGATCACCGCGGCGTTCTTGTCGAAGCGGATCACCGAGCCGTCCTTGCGCTTGATGGCCTGGTTGGTGCGCACCACGATCGCCTGCAGCACGTCGCCCTTCTTCACCCGGCCGCGCGGAATGGCTTCCTTCACCGAGACGACGATGCGGTCGCCCACCGAGGCGTAACGGCGCCCGGCGCCGCCCAGCACCTTGATGCACATCACGCGGCGCGCGCCCGAGTTGTCGGCGACGTCGAGGTTGGTCTGCATCTGGATCATGGCAGGCTCTCCACTCGGCTCAGGCGTTGGCGGCGGCAGCGGAGGCCGGAACGTCCTTGGGCAGGACTTCCCAGGTCTTCAGCTTCGATTTCGGCGCGCACTCGACGATCCGCGCCCGCTCGCCTTCCTTGTAGGAATTGGCCTCGTCGTGGGCGTGGTACTTCTTCGACCGGCGGACGGTCTTCTTCAGCAGCGGGTGCAGGAAGGTGCGCTCCACCTTCACGATCACCGTCTTGTTTCCCTTGTCGGAAACCACCACGCCCTCGAGAATTCGCTTCGGCATCTTCGTCTACATCCTCAGGCGGCGGTCGGCGCCTTGGCGCGCAGCACGGTCTTGATGCGCGCGATGTCCTTGCGGACCTCGTCGACGCGGTGGGTCTTCTCCAGCTGGCTGGTGGCGGCCTGGAAGCGCAGGTTGAACTGCTCCTTCTTCAGCTGCAGCAGCTGGTCGGCGAGCTGGTCGCTCGTCAGGCGGCGGATCTCGTCGATCTTCATGCTGCTGCGTGCTCCGCGCCGGCGTCGAGGCGGGTGACGATCCGCGTGCGCACCGGCAGCTTGGCCGCGCCGAGCCGCAGCGCCTCGCGGGCGATGTCGTCGGGCACGCCGTCGATCTCGAACATGATCCGGCCCGGCGCGACGCGCGCGGCCCAGTATTCGACCGCGCCCTTGCCCTTGCCCATGCGCACTTCCGCCGGCTTGTCGGTGACCGGCACGTCCGGGAAGATGCGGATCCACACGCGGCCCTGGCGCTTCATCTGGCGGGTGATCGCCCGGCGCGCGGCTTCGATCTGGCGCGCGGTGATCCGCTCCGGCTGCAGCGTCTTCAGCCCGTGCGAGCCGAAGTTCAGCGCCGCGCCGGCCTTGGTCATCCCGTGGATGCGGCCCTTGAACTGCTTGCGGTACTTGGTCTTCTTTGGCGACATCATGGCGGCGGTTCCTTACGCGTTCGCCTCGGCGCCGCGGCCGCGGTCGCGGCGCGGGCCGCGGGAATCGCGGTCGGGACGGTCGCCACGCTCGCGCCCGCCGCCCTCGCCGGCCGGACCGGACTCGCCCGCCAGGCGCTTGTCCTGGGCCATCGGGTCGTGCTCCAGCACCTCGCCCTTGAAGATCCAAACCTTCACGCCGATGACGCCGTAGGTGGTGTGGGCCTCGGTGAAGCCGTAGTCGATGTCGGCGCGCAGCGTGTGCCGCGGCACCCGGCCCTCGTGGTAGGACTCGGTGCGGGCGATCTCGGCGCCCCCGAGCCGGCCGGCCACCTCCACCCGGATGCCCTTGGCGCCCAGGCGCGTGGCGCTCTGCATCGAGCGCTTCATGGCCCGGCGGAAGGCGACCCGGCGCTCGAGCTGCTGGGCGATGTTCTCGGACACCAGCTGGGCGTCGGTCTCGGGCTTGCGCACCTCGACGATGTTGAGCGCGACGTCGCCGTCGGTCATCGCCGCGAGGTCCTTGCGCAGCTTGTCGATGTCCGCGCCCTTCTTGCCGATGATGACGCCCGGGCGGGCGGCGTAGATAGTGACGCGGCACTGCTTGTGCGGGCGCTCGATGATGATCCGCGAGACGCCGGCCTGGCCCAGGCGCTGCTTCAGCGCCTTGCGCATGCGCATGTCTTCATGCAGCAGCCGCGCGTAGTCGTCCTTGCGGGCGAACCACCGCGAGTCCCAGGTGCGGTTGATGCCGAGCCGCAGCCCGATCGGATTGACCTTCTGACCCATTACGCAGCCTCACCCAATTCGCGGACCACGATGGTGATCTCGCTGAACGGCTTTTCGATGCGCGAAGCGCGGCCCCGTGCACGGGCGGAGAAGCGCTTCATCACCAGGTTCTTGCCCACGAAGGCCTCGGCGACGACCAGGGCGTCGATATCGAGGCTGTGGTTGTTCTCGGCGTTGGAGATCGCCGAGTTCAGCGCCTTGCGCACGTCCTTGGCGATGCGCCGGTGGCTGAACTCCAGCTCGTTCAGCGCCTTCTGCACCTTCAGGCCGCGGATCGAGGCGGCGACCAGGTTCAGCTTGCGCGCGCTGGTGCGCAGCGTGCGGACCTTGGCCATCGCTTCCACCGGCTTCAGGCGCCGCTGTTTGGCTTGCTTGCCCATCGCCTACTTCCTCTTGGCCTTCTTGTCGGCCGCGTGGCCAGGGAAGTACCGGGTGGGGGCGAACTCGCCGAACTTCATGCCGACCATGTCCTCGCTGACCAGCACCGGCACGTGCTTCTGGCCGTTGTGGACGCCGAAGGTCAGGCCGACGAACTGCGGCATGATGGTCGAGCGGCGCGACCAGGTCTTGATCACGTCCTTGCGGCCGGACGACCGCACGGTTTCCGCCTTCTTCAGCAGGTAGCCGTCGACGAACGGGCCTTTCCAAACTGATCTGGTCATCAGCGGGCCTTCCTTACGTGGCGGCTGCGAATGATGAACTTGCTCGTCGCCTTGTTGGACCGGGTCTTGTGGCCCTTGGTGGGTTGGCCCCACGGGGTCACGGGGTGACGGCCGCCCGAGGTCTTGCCCTCGCCGCCGCCGTGCGGGTGGTCGACCGGGTTCATGGCGACGCCGCGCACGTGGGGCCGGCGGCCCATGTGGCGAACGCGGCCGGCCTTGCCGAGCACCTCGTTCATATGGTCGGGGTTGGAGACCGCGCCGACGGTCGCCATGCAGCTGTCCTGCACCATTCTGAGCTCGCCCGAGCCGAGGCGGATCTGGGCGTAGCCGGCGTCGCGGCCGACCAGCTGCGCGTAGGCGCCGGCCGAGCGGGCGATCTGGCCGCCCTTGCCGGGCTTCAGCTCGATGTTGTGCACCATCGAGCCGATCGGCAGGCTGCGCAGCGGCGAGGCGTTGCCGGGCTTCAGGTCGACCTTCTCGGCGGCGAGCACCTCGTCGCCGGCCTTCAGGCGCTGCGGCGCCAGGATGTAGGCGAGCTCGCCGTCGGCGTACTTCACCAGGGCGATGAAGGCGGTGCGGTTGGGGTCGTACTCGAGCCGCTGCACCACGCCCGCCACGTTCCACTTGCGGCGCTTGAAGTCGACGTTGCGGTAGAGGCGCTTGGCGCCGCCGCCGCGGAAGCGCACGGCCACGCGGCCGCCGCCGCCACGCCCGCCGGTCTTGGTCAGACCTTCGACCAGGCTCTTCTCGGGCTTGCCCTTGTGGAGCTCGCGCTTGTCGACCAGCACCAGGCCGCGGCGGCCCGGCGACGTCGGATTGAACTGCTTCAGAGCCATGACTTCAGAGCCCCGTCGTGATGTCGATGGACTGGCCTTCGGCCAGGGTGACGATGGCCTTCTTCACGTCCGAGCGCCTGCCGACGCGGCCGCGGAAGCGCTTGGTCTTGCCCTTCACGTTGATCGTGTTGACCTTGACCACGTTGACCTTGAACAGGTTCTCGACCGCCTCGGCGATCTGCGGCTTGGTGGCGTCGGCGGCGACGCGGAAGACCACCTTGTTGTGCTCCGACAGCATGGTCGCCTTCTCGGTGATCACCGGCGACAGGATGGTGTCGTAGTGGCGGGCGGACGGCATCAGGCGGCTTCCTTCCCAGCGTCTTTGTCAGCGGCTTTGTCGGTCGCTTTCGCGGACGCCTTGCGGGGCGCCTTCGCCGGAGCTTTTTCAGGCGCCTCCTCGGCGGCGCCGTCGGAGAAGCGAGCGGCGATGCCGTCGATGGCGGCGCGGGTCAGCACCAGCGTGTCGCGGCGCAGGATGTCGTAGACGTTGAGGCCGGCGTTCGGCAGCACGTCCACGCCAGGGATGTTGCGCGCCGCGAGCCGGAAGCCGGCGTCCACTTCGACGCCGGCGATCACCAGGGCGTTCTTCACCCCGATCTTCTCCAGGCTGGCGCGCAGCGCCGCGGTCTTCGGCGTCTCCACGGTGGCGGCGTCCAGCACCACGATCGCCCCGTCCCTGGCCTTCGACGACAGCGCGTGCCGCAGCGCCAGCGCCCGGACCTTCTTGGGCAGGCCGATCTCGTGGCTGCGCACCACCGGCCCGTGGGCCTTGGCGCCGCCGACGAACTGGGCCGCCCGGCGCGAGCCGTGACGGGCGCCGCCGGTGCCCTTCTGGCGGTACATCTTCTTGCCGGTGCGCGAGACCTCGTTGCGCACCTGGATCTTGTGGGTGCCGGCGCGGCGCTTGGCCAGTTGCCAGGTCACGCACCGCTGCAGGATGTCGCCGCGGATCTCTTCGATGCCGAAGATGTCGTCCGGCAGCTCGACCTGGCCGCCCTTCTTGCCGTCGAGGCTGATGACGTCGATTTTCATTGCTCTTCGCCCCCGGCTTCAGTGGCGGCCGCGGGGGCCTCTTCGGCGGGCGTCTCGGCTAGCGCAGCGGTCTCGTCGTGGCCGGTCTGAGCGCTTTGGGCCCGCTTGATCGCCCCCGGCGTCGGGACGCCTTCGGGCAGGGCCTTCTTGATGGCGTCGCGGATCTTCACGAAGCCGCCCTCGGTCCCCGGAACCGCCCCCTTAATAAGGATAAGACCGCGCTCCACATCCACGCGGAACACGGTCAGATTGAGGGTGGTCACATTGTCCTGGCCCATGTGGCCAGCCATCTTCTTGTTCTTGAAGACCTTGCCCGGGTCCTGTCGCTGCCCGGTCGAGCCGTGGGCGCGGTGCGATACCGAGACGCCGTGGGTGGCGCGCATGCCGCCGAAGTTCCATCGCTTGATCGCGCCGGCGAAACCCTTGCCGACGGTGACGCCCGATACGTCCACCTTCTGGCCCGCCACGAAGTGGTCGGCGGTGAACTCCGCGCCCACGTCGATCAGGTTGTCCTCGGAGACGCGGAACTCGACCACGTGCCGCTTCGGCTCGACCAGCGCCTTGGCGAAGTGCCCGCGCTCGGCCTTGGAGGTGTTCTTCGGCTTCTTGGCGCCCGCGCCGAGCTGGAGGGCCACGTAGCCGTCCTTCTCCTTGGTGCGGTGGGCGGTGACGGCACAGCCTTCGAGGCTGAGCACGGTCACCGGCGTGTGGGTTCCGGCCTCGTCGAAGAGGCGGGTCATCCCGAGTTTCTTGGCGATCAAGCCGGTTCGCATCGGTCCGGGCCCTAGAGCTTGATCTCGACGTCCACGCCGGCGGAGAGGGCGAGCTTCATCAGCGCGTCCACGGTCTGCGGGGTGGGATCGACGATATCGAGCACGCGCTTGTGCGTGCGGATCTCGAACTGCTCGCGCGACTTCTTGTCGATATGCGGCGAGCGGTTGACGGTGAAGCGTTCGATCTG
>DASXEN010000111.1:0-4292 GCA_036490095.1 Caulobacteraceae bacterium | reverse complement strand
GGCAAGCTCTACAACTTCACCATCGTGCACCGGAACTTCCCCGGCGTGCCGGTGCCGTTCATCTCGGCGATCGTCGACCTGGACGGCGGCGGCTGCGTCAAGGGCAACCTCGTCGACATGATCCCGTCGGCCGAGGCCATCAAGTTCGACATGCCCGTCAACGTGGTCTTCCGCGACGCCGGCCGGAAGGACAAGGACGGCAATTCCTATCTCGCCTACTTCTTCACGCCCGCGGCCTAGACGCGGCAGGAGGCCCAAGCCATGAGCGAAGTCTACGTCGTCGGAACCGACATGATCAAATTCGGCCGCTTCCCTGACCGGAGCGTGCCCAACATCGGCGCCGAGGCCGCCCTGATGGCCCTCGACGACGCCGGCCTGACCCTCAAGGACATGCAGGCGCTCTACTGCGGCAACCTCTACGAAGCCTCCAACATGCCGGGCCAGCGCATCCTGCGCGAGATCGGCCAGACCGGCATCCCGGTGGTCAACTGCGCCAACGCCTGCGCCACCGGCGCCACGGCGTTCCGCGAAGGCTACATGGCCATCAGGGCCGGCCAGTACGACGTGGTGCTGTGCGTCGGCGTCGAGCAGATGGGCAAGGGCCTGCTGGGCGGCGGTGGCGGCGGCGCCGGCATCCCCACCGAGGGCCTGCTGGGCTCGGGCACGATGCCGTCGGTGTTCGCCCACGTCGGCATGGAGCACACCCGCCAGTACGGCACCACCTTCGAGCAGTTCGCCAAGGTGTCGGTGAAGAACCACCACCATTCCACCCTGAACCCCAAGGCGATGTACCAGATCGAGACCCCGCTCCAGGAGGTGATGGGCGCGGAGATGATCTCCTATCCGAACACCAAGCTGATGTGCTCGGTGAACGTCGACGGCTCGGCCGCCGCGGTGATCTGCTCGGAGGCCTACGCCAAGAAGCACGGGCTGATGAAGCGGGCGGTGCGGGTGCGCGCCTCGGCGATGACCTCCGACCCCTACACGCCGCGCAACCTGGTGATGCCGGACTTCAATGCGGTGACGCGGCTTGCGGCCAAGGAAGCTTACGAGCAGGCGGGCATCGGGCCGGAGGACGTCAACCTGGTCGAGCTGCACGACTGCTTCGCCACCGCCGAGATCGTCCACTACGAGAACCTCGGCCTCTGCGCCGATGGCGAGGGCGGGCGGCTGATCGATAGCGGCGAGACGGCGCTCGGCGGCCGCGTGCCGGTGAACGTCTCCGGCGGCCTGCTCTCCAAGGGCCATCCTCTGGGCGCCACGGGCATCGCCAACATCTACGAGGTGACCACCCACCTGCGCGGCGAAGCCGGCGCCCGCCAGGTCGAAGGCGCCCGCATCGGGTTGACGCACGTGGTCGGCATGGGCTCCGCCTGCGCCATCCATGTGCTGGAGAAGGTGAACTGAGGGGGGCGTCTCCTCCCTCACGTCACCCAACTCACGGTCATGACCGGCCTTTGCGCCGGTCACCCATGAACACCGTGCTCGCCATGGCCGTGCGGCGGCATGGCCACTCAACGACGTCGGCGAAGCGCCCGATCCGCATGCCGACGCCAACGCACTCGCCACGGACAGGTATGCGCAGGACCCGCGCCGTCGTGGTCGCCGCCTGCGTCGCGGCCATCGGTCTCGCGGCGTCCTGCGCCGCCGCCGCGCCGAGCCGGCTGGGCCGGGACCGGCAGACCGTCGAGAGCCTCTTCGCCGCGGCCGAGCGGCCGCACTGCCCGCCGGCCGACCGGCTCTGCTCGCTGGCCCGCAACTCGCTGGCCACGTCGGCCTTCGAGCTCGGCGTCCAGGCGGCCGGCTGCACCCGCGTTCAGGCCATGCAGGGCGATGGCTGCCCGGCCGCCGCGCCGCTGATGGCGCGGCTGGAGGCGGCGGACAAGGCGGCCGAGGCGGCGGGCGGCAGGGCGAGCGCGCGGATGGTGTTCGCCCCGCCGCTGGGCGCGGCGGCGGCGGGCGTGGCGTCGCCCGATGCGGCGAGCGTCGACGCCTATATCGACGCCGCGCTGGCGGCGGTGCGCCACGATGCTGCTTGCCCGGCGCAGGCCGCGGTCTGCGTCGTCGGCCGCCTGGCGCTGCTGGTGGACGCCGACCAGCTCGCCCGCCACTACCGTTCGTGTCCGGGCAGCCGCGCCGGCGCCTGCGAGCGCGACGACGACGCGCGAATGGCTCGGGTCGACCGCGCCACCACGCGGTTCATGCGCCGCCTGCTCGATGCCCGCGGCTGGCTCTCGGGCGCCACCTGGGGCGCAGACACGGAGGACCACGCCTGGCTGCTGGTGCAGCACGCCGACGCCGATCCGGCGTTCCAGACGCGGGTGCTGGCGTCGATGCAGGCGGCGGTGGCGCAGGGCGGCGCCTCGGCCGTCGACCTCGGCTACCTCACCGACCGGGCGCTGCAGGCCCGTCACCAGCCGCAGGAATACGGCACCCAGGGCCGCTGCACGGGCGCGCATGAGTGGGCGCGGTCCCCGATCCGCGACCCGGCCGGCCTCGACCGCCGTCTGGCCGCCATCGGCATGCAGAGCTTCGAGCAGTACAGGGAGCAGGTGAAGCAGACCTGCCAGTGACGCGACCTGCGCCGCATCTGGCCGCGAAACTTCCCCGCCCTTCAATCGGGCGCCGGCGGGAGCGCCAGCGCCGCGCCCGCCATCATTGCGAGCCGCACCGTCATTATTGGACGATGCGCCGGGCGAGGCTCGTGGGGCAACCTCGCCATTCCGGGAGGGCGGATCGATGACGGACTTCAGCGCAGTGCAGGGCCGGCCCTGTCCGGCCTGGTATGCTGCGCCGCAACTCGGCGTCTTCATCCACTGGGGCATGTTCGCGGTGCCGGCGTGGGCGCCGCGCGGCGCCTCGATCACCGACCTGACCCTCAACCGCTACGACGAGGTGTTCACGCTCGCGCCCTACGCCGAGTGGTACGCCAACGCGCTGCGCATCCCCGAGAGCCCGACCGCGGCGCACCATGCGCAGGCCTGGGGCGGGCGGCCCTACGAGCGCTTCCGGGACGACTTCGAGCGCGCCGCCGCGGCCTTCGACTCCGGCGCCTGGGCCGACCTGTTCGCCGCGGCCGGGGCCGGCTACGTGGTGTTCGTCACCAAGCACCATGACGGCTACTGCCTGTGGCCGAGCGACGTGGAAAACCCGCGCCGCCCGGGCTGGCGCTCGGATCGCGACTACGTCGGGGAGTTGGCGCAGGCCGTGCGCGCGCGCGGCCTGCGCTTCGGCGTCTACTACTCCGGCGGCCTCGACTGGACCTTCAAGGCCGACCCGATCCGCGACGTCGGCGACATGTTCGCCTGCGTGCCGACCACGCCCGACTACCAGGCCTACGCCGACGCCCAGGTGCGCGAGCTGATCGCCCGCTACCGGCCCTCGGTGCTGTGGAACGACATCGCCTGGCCGGACAAGCGCGGCCTGCCGTCGCTGTTCGCCGACTACTACGCGGCCGTGCCGGACGGGGTGGTCAACGACCGCTGGCTGGCCGAGGCGGCGCTGTTCGACGGGCTGGCCGACCCGCAGGTCCGGCGCGCCTTCAACGACCGCAACAAGGCGCGGCTGGCCTCGCATGCGGAGTATTCGCCCCGGCCGCCGCACTGCGACTTCCGCACCGTCGAGTACGGCGCAGGCGCCAGCGGCGGCGGCCAGAAGTGGGAGTCGACCCGCGGCCTCGGCCTAGCCTTCGGCTACAACGCCAACGAGCGCGACGAGGACTACATGTCGTCCGCCGACCTGATCGCCCTTTACGACGAGGTGACCGGCGGCGGCGGCAACCTGCTGATCAACGTCGGCCCGCGCGCCGACGGCTCGGTCCTGACCCAGCAGTCGACGCCGCTGAAGGCGCTGGGCGCGCACATCAAGGGCGGTTGACCTTCCCTCGCGTCTGCGTTGACGCGGGGCCGCCCAGCGCCAACCATGGCGCCATGACCCTCGCCCGCCAGCGCCGCTTCCTGACGCCCGCGCCCGACGAGACGCTGGACGGCCTCGCCGCCCGGGGCCTGCCTGGCGAGCCGCTGGAGGCGGCGATGGAGCAGATCCGCGCCTGGAACCTGCATATCTTCGCCATGCGCAAGCCGCGTGGCCTCTTGCTGGGCAGCGACGTGGTGTTCGTGGAGCCGCCGCTCGCATGATCGGCCGGCGCGCGATTGTGCGACCGGAAAGATGCCTGACAGTTTAGTCCGGTTACATCGCTGACAGTCCGTGCGGCGGGGGTTGGCCCGCTTCGGAGCCGGGCGGCCGCCCGGCTCCGAAGCGGGAGATGCGGTTGGTGGTTCGGTCGATGAGGA
>DASXEN010000098.1:0-53327 GCA_036490095.1 Caulobacteraceae bacterium | reverse complement strand
CTTGGCGTGTGGCTCGGCCTTCTGCGGATTGTTGCTCGGCGACCACTGAGCCAGACCCTCGGCGGCGAGGAACCGCGCCACCCGATCGGTGGGCTGGGCGCCCTTGCCGAGCCACTGGCCGATGGTCTCGTTGTTGAGCGTGACGCGCTTGGGGTCGTCGCGCTTCAGCAGCGGATTGTAGGTTCCGACCTTCTCGATGAACCGGCCGTCGCGGGGCGAATGGCTGTCGGCCACCACGATCGAATAGTAGGGCCGCTTCTTGGTGCCGCCACGGGTCAGGCGAATTTTCAGCATACGTCGTGTCTTTCTGGGAGTTTCAGGGTTTCTTGACGGGGTTGAATGGCGCGCCGCCGAGTCCCGGCAGCCCGCCGGGGCCTGACGCGGGCGCGCCGAGGCCGGGCAGGGTCTTGGGCGCGCCGCCGGTGAGCATCGACGGCAGGCCGGGGCCGGCGGCCTGGTCGGGCGCGGGCACGCGGCCGCCGCCCATCTGCTTCAGCCGTTCCATGCCGCCGCCGCCCAGCATGCCAGCCATGCGGGCGAGGTTCTTGCCGCCGTCCTTGGCCATGAACTTGAAGGCGTCCTGCATCTGACGGTGCTGTTTCAGCAGCCGGTTGATCTCGGCCACGTCGACGCCGGCGCCGGCGGCGATGCGGCGCTTGCGCGAGGCCGCGAGGATGTCGGGCTTCTTGCGCTCGGTCTTGGTCATCGAGCCGATGATGGCGCGCTGGCGCCTGATCGTCCGATCGCTGACGTTGGCCTCGGCCATCTGCTTCTTGATCTTCTGCACGCCGGGCAGCAGGCCCATCAGGCCCTCCATGCCGCCCATCTTCTCCATCTGCGCCAGCTGCTCGGAGAGGTCGTCGAGGTCGAACTTGCCCTTGGCCAGCTTCTTCGCCATCGCCTCGGCCTTGGCGACGTCGAGGTCGGCGGTGGCCTTCTCCACCAGCGCCACCACGTCGCCCTGGCCGAGGATGCGGCCGGCGACGCGGCGGGCGTCGAACACGTCGAGCTGCTCGATGCGCTCGCCCGAGCCGAGGAACTTGATCGGCAGCCCGGTGACCTGGCGCATCGAGAGCGCCGCGCCGCCGCGCGCGTCGCCGTCGGTGCGGGTCAGCACCAGGCCGGTCAGCGGCAGCCGCTCGTGGAAGGCGGCGGCGGTGCGCACCGCGTCCTGGCCGGTGAGGCTGTCGGCCACCAGCAGCGTCTCGGTGGGCGTGGCGATGCGGGCGATCTCGGCCGCCTCGCGCATCATCGCCTCGTCGAGCGTGGTGCGCCCGGCGGTGTCGAGGAAGAGCACGTCGTAGCCGCCCAGCCGCGCGGCCGAGAGGGCGCGGCGGGCGATGTCGGGCGCGGCCTGGCCGGCGACGATCGGCAGGCTCTCGACGCCCGCCGCCTTGGCCAGGATCGCCAGCTGCTCCATGGCCGCCGGCCGGCGCGTGTCGAGCGAGGCGACGATCACCTTCTTGCGCTCGGTCTTCGCCAGCCGCAGGGCCAGCTTGCCAGTCATGGTGGTCTTGCCGGAGCCCTGCAGGCCGGCCATCAGGATCACCGTCGGCGGGTTCAGCGCCAGCCGCAGCGGCTCCGGCTCCTCGCCGCCCAGCATGTCGATCAGGCCGTCGTAGACGATCTTGACCACCTGGTCGGCCGGCCGGATCGAGCGGATCACCGCCTCGCCGGCGGCCGCCTCCTTGGCCTTGGCGATGAACTCGCGCACCACCGGCAGCGCGACGTCGGCCTCCAGCAGCGCCACGCGCACCTCGCGCAGCGCCTCGTCGACGTCCTTCTCACTGAGGACGCCGCGCCCGGAGAGCCGGTCGAAGACGCCGGATAGCCGCTCGGTCAGGCCGTCGAACATTCGCCGCTCCAATCGCACAAACACCAACTGCCTCCGTGCGCGATCACGCGGACGGAGGTCCTCGCCGCCCTCGTCCCAACTGATATGGGGGTCGTGGCGGAGGAGGCGTAGCTGGCGCTGCGCCGGAAGGGCGCGCTTATGCGCTCAAGCGGCGGGCGGGGTCAAGGATGGGCGGCTGCGCCCCACCGATGTCCGGGTCAGGTCAAGGTCGGCGCGCAGCGCCGCCGCTCCGCGGTCGTCCCGGCGATGCCGGGACGAACCTTGACCTGACCCGGACACCGGAATCACGCTCCGCCAAGCGATCAATGGCTCAATCTCGATACCCTTTCCCCTAAGCCGATATGACCGCGGTTGGAGATAGGATCGCCGCCTCAGCGCCCCTTGCCCTTCCGCCGTCTCCAAGGCGAATGTGCCCGCCATGCCCCGCCAGATACTGCTCGTCCGCCATTGCCAGTCCCAGGCCAACGCCGAGGGGCGGATCGAGGGGCGGGGGGATTCGCCGCTGTCCGAGGAAGGGGAGCGGCAGGCCGAGGCGGTGGCGGCGCTGATCGCGGCGCGGGGGCTTGGCGACGTGCGGCTGATCGCCAGTTCGCAGGCGCGGGCGATCGCCACCGCCGCGGCCATTGCCGCGGCTTGCGGCTGGGTCGTCGCGGCCCACGATCACCGCATCCGCGAGGGCGAGCTCGGCTGGATGGAAGACCTTCCGTACACGGAGGTCGGCCGGCACATGGCCGAGCGCAAGGTGCGCGAGCTGGACGCCGTCGCCGAGCGGGTCTGGGAGGCGCTGGACGAGGCAGGGCGCGGCCACGGCGGCGTGCTGGTGCTGGTCAGCCACGGCTACGCCATCCAGGCGCTGCTGCGCCGGCTGGACCCGCAGATGACCCTGCCGCGCTTCATCGGCAACGGCGACGTGGTCGAGCTGTGGCTCGAGGATGGCGCGCTTGCCGAGCCGCTTCGGCACTTCCCGCTGCAGCCCCGCTAGGCGTCGGACGCCCGATCCCCTCACCCTCCCAAGCTTCGCTTGGGCCCCTCCCTCTCCCTTTGGGAGAGGTAAGGTGAGGCCGCTGCGAAAACACCTCTCCCATCGGGAGAGGGAGGGGCCCGCGATGCGCCAGCATCGTGGGAGGGCGAGGGGATCGCGCCTTTCCGCCGCGTCCCGTCAGGCCCCGGCGAGCGCGGCCTGCTGCTTGCGGGTGAGGCTGGCGCGGACGAGGTCGTAGGAGCCGTCCACGAGGCGCTCGACCTCCGCGGCCGGCACGTCGGCGTCCAGGCTGACGCTGATCCAGTGGCGGCGGTCGAGGTGGGAGCGGTGGCCGACGCCGGCGTACTGCTGCTTCAGCATCTCGATCAGGTGCGGGTCGCACTTGAGGATCACGAACGCGTCGGCGCGCGCGCCGAGGATGGCGAAGGTCTTGCCGCCCACCTTGTAGATCAGCGCCAGCGGCTCGCGGCCGCGCGGCGCGCTCACGGCGCCGCTGGCCGCGCCGGGCTTGGCGTCGAGCTTCGCCTGCAGCGCGGCGGCGCGCGGGCCGAGCGTCATCGGGCCTCCCGGGTGTCCTCGAAGCTTCCAAGCGTCAGCATTCGCCCGTGGCCGCCGCCCGTCAATCCGCCACCCGCGCGCTCGACGCGACCGCGCGTCAGGGTTAAGCTTGTTTCCGGACGGCAACATTTGGGAGGCAAGCATGCGTATCCTGATCGCCGGCATCCTCGGCGGCGTCGCCATGTACATCTGGGCGAGCGCCGCCCACCTCTCGCCGCTGGCCACGGTCGGCGCGCACCCGGTCCCCAACCAGGGGCTGGTCACCGCCGGGCTGCAGCTCAGCCTGGGCGACAAGGGCGGGGTCTACATCTTCGGCGCCGCGCCGGCCGCCAAGGGCAGCGCCGCCGGTCCGGCGGGGATGATCGCCTACGACCCGCATGGCGCGGCGGCCGGGCCGCAGCCCCGGCAGCTGGTGACCGAGCTGGTGCTGGAGCTGGTGGAGGCGGTGCTGCTGGCCTTCGCGCTGGCCGCGGTGGCCGGCTTCGGCCGGCGCGTGGGGATCGCGGTGCTGGTCGGCCTGATCGCGGCGATCACCACCAACGCCTCCTACTGGAACTGGTACGGCTTCGGCCTCGACTACACCCTGGCCAACGGCTTCATCGAGCTGGTGAAGTATGTGGTCGCGGGCGTGGTGGCCGCGGCGGTGATGGGGCGCAGGGCGGCGGGCTGAGCGGCGCATCCGCGGGGCGCCCTCCCCCGCTGCCAGCCCCCCAGCGTTCAGAGCCCGCCGTCGATCGCTTGGAGGCATTTTTTCCGAGGTCCGGGCCGGGTCAAGGACCACCGCTATGCGGTGGCCGCGAAGCGGCGGCGCTTCGCGCCGTCCTTGACGCGGTCCGGTCCCTCGGAAGAACAATCAGCCAAGCGAACAATGGCTAAATCTCGATCCCATTCCCCTAACCGATGGGCGGTGGGGTGCGGGATAAGCGCGCTTTATCCCCGCAGCTCCAGCCCATTCCCCTCCGGATCGCTGAGGTACACCGACACTCCCTGCCCGCCGGCGCCGTAGCGGATGCCGCTGTCGCCGACGGCGACGCCGTGGGCCTTCAGGTGCGCCTCGACGGCGGCGAGGTCGAAATCCTCGAGGTTGAGGCAGAAGTGGTCGAGGTTGCGGCCTTCCTGTCCCGGCGCGGCGCCGCCCTGGCGGCCGAGCAGGCCGTCCACCGCCACCAGGTCGACAAGCTGGGCGCCGGCGCGCAGCTGCACGAGGCCCACCTGCGGCTGGCGGCGCTCGACCGTCAGGCCCAGCACCTCGACGTAGAACCGCTCCATCGCCTCGGCGTCGCGGACCCGCAACACCAGGTGGTCGAGGCCGCGCACCTTCAGGGCCATGGCATGCGCCTCACGTCAGCGCCGGGGCGAAGCCGCGGTCGCGCATCAGCGCGTCGATGCCGGCGTCGCGGCCGCGGAAGCGGCGGTAGGCCTCGCCCGGCTCGCGCACGTTGCCGACGCTGAGCACCTCCTCCAGCAGCCGCTGGGCCAGCGACCGGTCGTAGAAGCCGTCCGGGGCGGCGGCGAAGGCCTCGGCGGCGTCGGCCGAGAGCGTGTCGGCCCAGATGTAATTGTAGTAGCCGGCCGCGTAGCCCTCGCTGGAGAACATGTGCATGAACTGCGGCAGCCGGTGGCGCAGCACCATCTCTTTCGGCATGCCGATCTGCGCCAGCGCCTCGCGCTCGAACTCGGTGGGGTCGATGGCGGCGTCGCCCTTCAGGTGGGCCTTCAGGTCCAGCAGGGCGCAGGACAGGTACTCCACGGTCTTAAAGCCCTGGTGGAAGGTCTCGGCGCGCAGCAGCTTGTCCACCAGCGCCTGCGGCATCGGCTTGCCGGTCCTGTAGTGGGTGGCGTAGCGGGCCAGCAGCTCGCGGGTCGGCAGCCAGTGCTCGAAGAGCTGGCTCGGCAGCTCGACGAAGTCGCGCAGCACCGCCGTGCCGGCCAGCGACGGGTAGGTGACGTTGGAGTTGAGGCCGTGCAGCCCGTGGCCGAACTCATGGAACAGGGTCACCGCGTCGGTCCAGGAAATCAGGCAGGGGTCGTCGCTGGTGGGCGGGATGAAGTTCTCGTTGTTGGAGATGATCGGCGTCGTCGCTACGCCACCCAGCTTCGCTTGAGTCCGGTACTCGTTCATCCAGGCGCCCGAGCGCTTGCCGGCGCGGGCATAGGGGTCGAAGTACCAGAGGCCGACGCGCTCGCCGCCGCGGGCGGCCTCGAACACCGTCACGTCCGGGTGGTAGACCGGCAGGTCCGAGACCGGGCGGAACTCCAGCCCGAACAGCTGGCCGGCGGCCCAGAACATGCCCTCCAGCAGGCGCGGCAGCTGCAGGTAGGGGCGCACCTCGTCCTCGTCGAGGTCGTACTTGGCCCTGCGCACCTTCTCGCCGTAGTAGCGGTAGTCGAACGGCGCGACCTTTTCATTGGCGCCCTCGGCCTGGGCCAGGTCTTCCATCTCGGCCACCTCCTCGGCGACCTTGGCGCGGGCCGGCCCCCAGACGTCGGTGAGCAGCTTCATCGCCGCGTCCGGGGTCTTGGCCATCTGCCCGTCGGCGACCCAGTGGGCGAAGGTGGGCTGGCCCAGCAGCTCGGCCTTGCGGGCGCGCAGCGCCATGATCTCGCCGATCAGCGGCCGGTTGTCGTGCGCGCCTTCGCGTTCGCCACGGGAGATGAACAGGTTGAAAGCCTTCTCACGCAGGTCGCGGCGGGCCGAGAAGGTCAGGAACGGCTCGATCGCCGAGCGGGTGTTGGCGATCGCCCATTTGCCGTCCAGACCGCGGGCCCTGGCCTCGGCGGCGGCGGACTCGCGCTGGCCCTGGCTCAGGCCCTCCAGGTCGGCCTCGCGCTCCAGCACCAGCGCCTGGCCCTCCTCGTCGGCCAGCACGTTCTGCGAGAAGCGGGTGTAGAGGCCGGCGAGCTGCTGGTTGATCGCCCCCAGCCTGGCCTTCTCCTCGGCCGACAGCGCCGCGCCCTGGCGCACGAAGCGGTCGTGGATCACGTCGGCGAGGCGCTGCTGCTCGGCGGTCAGGCCGCTGGTCTCGCGCGCCTCGTAGACGGCCTTGATGCGGGCGAAGAGCTTCGGGTTGTGCACGGTCTCGTCGCGCAGCGCCGCCAGCTTCGGCGAGGCCCAGGTCTCCACCTCGCGCATCGCCGGGGTGTTCATGGTCGAGGCGTAGATGTTCAGCAGCCGCCCCGCCCGGGTCAGCAGCGGCCCGGAGGCCTCCAGCGCCTCCAGGGTGTTGGCGAAGCTCGGCGGCTCAGGATCGTCGGCGATGGCGGCCACCTGCCGCCGCTTCTCCGCCATCGCCGCCTCCAGCGCCGGGATGAACTGGTCGGTCGCCAGCCGATCGAACGGCGGCGCCCCGCCGTGCGGACCGGTCCATTCGGCGAGAACGGGATTGGCGGCGTCGGCCATGGGCTGGGCTCCGGTGGGGGAAGGTGTCTCCTCTATCGCCGGGTGGGCGCGGCGTCACGTGGCGTGGCGCGCGGAGGCCCGTGGGTACGGTGAATCTACGGAGTTTGCGGCCTGCCGCCGCCCGCCTCACATCACCGAGCGACACTGCGCCATTGTTCGCTTGGCTGATTGTTCTTCCGAGGGCCCGGACCGGGTCAAAGACGGCGCGCAGCGCCGCCGCTCCGCGGTCGCGCCGGAGGCGCGATCCTTGACCCGGACCGGACCTCGGAAAAAATGCCTCCAAGCGCTCGACGGCGAGCTCTGAACCGCGGGCAATAACCACCCTTCCCCCAATGTCGGTCTTGGCCGGCCTCTGTGCCGGCCACCTATGAACACCGAGCCAGCCATGGCCGTGCGGCCGCACGGCCACTCCACAGTCGGTGTTCATGGCTCGCCGGGACAAAGCCCGGCGATGACCGTATTGGGGATTTATCGGGCGACCCAGCCGGCGCCGCCGGCTACCCCTTCCACTTCAGCGTCAGCTGGTCGCCCTTGACCTCGAACGAGTCCAGGCGGCGCAGGAAGGCCATGCCGAGCAGCGAGGTGCTCATCGGCGTCTTGTCGACGGCGGCGCGCACGCCCGCGAGCTTCAGCTGGCCGACCTGCAGGCTCGGCAGGGTCACGGCGGCCGTGTAGCCGACGCCGTTGGCGGTCTCGCTGGGCGAGGCGAACTTCAGCGACGCCATGTCGATGTGGGCGCGCTGGGCGTCGGCGGGGCTCAGCAGCACGCCGTTGGCGCCGGTGTCGATGGCGAAGCGCACCGGCGCGCCGTTCACCTGGCCCATGACGTAGAAGCCGCCGTCGTCGCTGGCGGTGACGGTCATCACGTGCGGCGCGTCGGAGACCGCCAGCGACGGGATCAGCTCGCCGCGCACCCGGACGAACCCCGCCGCCAGCTCGGTGCGGAAGCTGTAGCCGAGGATGCAGACGCCGGCGACGCCGGCCCAGATCGAGAGGTTTCGGACCACCTCGCCGAGCTTCAGCCGGCGGGCGAACACCAGGCCCGACGAGACCAGCGCCAGCCAGCCGATCAGCTGTAGCGCGTCGACGTGGTCGTCGCGGCTGAGCTGCCCGGGGAAGATCAGCGCCAGCGCCGCGTAGGCGGCGGCGCCCGCGGCGATCAGGCCGACCCAGAGCAGCAGGCCGCGCAGGTTGCGGCGGCGCTGGTTGACGGGCGGCGGCGCCGGCGGGGCGCTCCAGGGGCCGGTCGGTTCGGGCAGCGGCTCAGGTCCTTCGTGGCGGGCGCCGGCAGACATAGACCCGACGGCGGCGCCCGGCCACCCGGATGATCCGATGAGGGCGGGCTCGATGGAAGATGGGTTTCGCATCGGAAACGCCTATGTGATCGCCATGCTGCCGACCCTGCGCCAACTGCAATACCTGAAGCTGCTGGCCGAGCACCGCTCGTTCAGCCGCGCCGCCGAGGCGGCCCACGTCACCCAGCCGACCCTCTCGGCCGGGGTGCAGGAGCTGGAGAAGATCCTCGGCGCGCCGGTGGTGGACCGCGGCCGCGCCGGCGTCATCCTCACCGCCGCCGGCGAGGAGGCGGTGGCCCGCGCCGAGGCCATCCTGACCCAGGCGGAGGACCTGGTGCAGGCGGCCCGCGGCGCCAGCCAGCCGCTGGCCGGCCGCTTCCGCCTGGGCGTCATCCCCACCATCGCCCCGTTCCTGCTGCCCAGGGCGCTGCCGGCGCTGCGCCAGCGCTTCCCCAAGCTGCGGCTTTTCCTGCGCGAGGACCTGACCGGCCGGCTGATCGCCGGGCTGAAGTCCGGCGCGCTGGACGCGGCGCTGATCGCCCTGCCCTACGACGTGGGCGGGCTCGACTGCGCCGAGGTGGCCGAGGACGAGCTGCTGGCCGCCTTCCCGGCCAACCACCCGTTGAGCGCCGAGCGGCGCATCTCGCCCGAACGGCTGGAGAACGAGGGGCTGATTTTGCTGGAGGACGGCCACTGCCTGCGCGAGCACGCGCTGGCCGCCTGCGGCCTCGCCGACGGCCGCCGCCGCGACGAGGCCGACTTTGCCGCCACCTCGCTGCCGACGCTGGTGCAGATGGTGGGCTCGGGGCTCGGCGTCTCCTTCCTGCCGGCGATGGCGGTGGAGGCAGGCCTGGCCGACGCCGCCGCGGTCAGCGTGCGCCCGCTCGCCACCGAGCACCCGGCCCGCCAGATCGTCGTCGCCTGGCGCGCCGGCTCCAGCCGCGCCGCCGAGGGTCGGCTGCTGGCCGAGGTGCTGCGGGCCGAGACGCCGGCTACCGCGTAGGGTCGCAGCGCAGCCGCGCCTGCAGCCGCGCGCGGTAGGCGCGGCTGACGCGCAGCGTGGCGCCGGTGTCGAGGCGCGCGACGGCGTCGCCGCTGCCGGCGGGCGTCAGCGCGCGGACGCGGTCCACCGCGACGATGGCGCGGCGATGGACGCGCACGAAACGGTCGGGATCGAGCTCGGCCGCGAAACGCTTGGCGGCGGCGCGGACCAGATGGGTCTGCCCGCCGACGTGGAGGGCGAGGTAGTTGCCCTGCGTCTCGATCCAGTCGACGCGGGCGGTCTCCACCATGACCAGGCCCTCGCGGGTCCGAACCGGCACGTGGGTGAGCGGGCGCGGCGCGGCGGCGGGCGCGGCTGCTCGGCGGCGCGGCAGCAGGGCGTTGGCGATGGCGACGAAGCCGAGCATGGAGAAGGTGACCAGCGTGGCGTTGGCGGTCAGCTCCTGCGCCAGCGCGACGAAGAACGGCCGCCGCTCCGAGGCCAGCCACCAGTCGGCCAGCACGCAGGAGATGGCGATCAGCGTCACCGAGAGCGCGGCGCTGGCGACGAGGTGCAAGGCGGCATGGCGCCAGCGCGCCGGCCCCTCGACCGGGAAGCGGCGGACGAGGGCCAGCGGCAGCGGGCTCGCCGAAGCGCCCAGCAGCCCGGCGCAGACGATGCGCAGCGCCTCCTGGTCCCAGGCGATGCGGGCGCCGGCGCGCAGGGCCGCGGCGACGCCGCCCGGCTCCAGCACCAGGTCGAACGCCAGCCAGTAGGCGAAGCCGAGCGCCAGGGTGCGGGTGAGATCGAGGGTCGCCGTGCGGGTCATGCGCGGAGTGTGCGGCCCGGCCTGGCGCGCGTCCAGCCGGCGCCGAGCCGCAATTTGTGACCGGCCGCACCTTGCCGGTGACGAACCGCGAGCCGCCGTCCTGGCGCCGTCCGCACGATCCGGCAGGCTCTCGAAGAAGCTGAGCAGGGAGCGGCGAACGATGCGATGGGGTTGGCTGGCGCTGGCGGCGCTCATGGCGGCGGGCCCGGCGGCCGCGGCGCCGGTGACGACCGACGCCGGCGCGCTGCTCGGCGTCCGCGACGGGCCGGTCACCGTCTACAAGGGCGTGCCGTTCGCCGCGCCGCCCGTGGGGGAGCTGCGCTGGCGCCCACCGCGGCCGGTGGCGGCCTGGGCCGGCGTGCGGCGGGCGGACGCCTTCACGCCGGCCTGCCCGCAGGTCGGCGTCTCAATGCCGGGCGAGGCGCCGCCCCGGACCAGCGAAGACTGCCTCTACCTCAACGTCTGGACGCCGGCGCGCCGGCCCCGCGCCGCGCTGCCGGTGATGGTGTGGTTCCCCGGCGGCGGCTTCACCAACGGCTCGGCCTCGATGCCGCTCTATTGGGGCGACCGGCTGGCGCGCCGGGGCGTCGTGGTGGTGACCGTGGCCTACCGGCTGGGGCCGCTGGGCTTCCTCGCGCACCCGGAGCTGACGGCGGAATCGCCGGACCACAGCTCGGGCAACTACGCGCTGATGGACCAGATCGCGGCGCTGCGGTGGGTGAAGCGCAACATCGGCGGCTTCGGCGGCGATCCGGCGCGGGTGACCATCTTCGGCCAGTCGGCCGGCGCCATGTCGGTGAGCCTGCTGATGGCCTCGCCGGCGGCGCGGGGCCTCTTCCAGCGGGCCATCGGCGAGAGCGGCGCCGTGTTCGAGCCGCTGGAGATCGCGCCCAACTACCGGCTCGCCGGCGCCGAGCAGGACGGCGTCGCCTACGCCGCCTCGGTGGGCGCCCGTTCGCTGGCCGAGCTGCGCCGCCTGCCCGCCGCCGACCTCCTGAAGGGCAAGGCCTTCTCGGTCTCGCATCCGGTGATCGAGCCGCAGGTGCTGCCCGAGGCGCCCTACGACGCCTTCCGGCAGGGCCGGCAGAGCGACGTGCCGGTGCTGATCGGCTTCAACGCCGAGGAGGCGCGCGCGTTCGTCGACCTCGGCGCCGTGAAGGCGGCGAGCTTCGCCGCCGACCTGCCGTCCTTCTGGCCGGCGCCGCTGCGCTCGGAAGGCTTCCTCGCCGCCTATCCGCACGCCGACGACGCGGCGGCGCGCCAGGCGCGGATCGCGCTGGAGACCGAGCTGCGGTTCGGCTGGGACATGTGGGCCTGGGCGCGGCTGCAGCACGCCACCGGCCGCGGCGGCGTCTGGCTCTACCGCTTCGACCACGCGCCGCCGTTTCCGCCCGGCTCGCCGCAGGCCGGCTGGGGCGCCGGCCACGGCGCCGAGCTCTGGTACGTGTTCGACCATCTGGGGCAGGAACCGTGGCCCTGGCGGCCGGCGGACCGGCGGCTGGCGGACATCATCGGCGGCTACTGGACCAATTTCGCGCGGACCGGCGACCCGAACGGGCCTGGCCTGCCGCCCTGGCCCCGCTACGACGGCGGCGACGGCCCAGCGCTGCACCTCGACGACCCCGTGGCCGCCGGTCCGTTGCCGGTGACGCGCGGCATGAAGGCGATCGACGACCTCTACAGCTTCGCCCGCGGCAAGCCGTTCGCGGCGCATTGACGACGACTCAACGACAGGGTTGGCTGGCCCGGCTGGCGACGCCAGCGCGGTCTTTGACATGGTCGGGAATACGAGCACGGGCGCCGTAAAATACGGTGAATCTACGGGTGAATCATTTGGTCGTTTTATTCCGACTTGCCGAATACGAGGGTATTATCTTGCCGAAGTGCCTCGATCATCGCCGTTGAGCACGGAGAATCTACGGTAGCACGCCAGAGAAATTGGAAAATTTTCTCTATAGCCGCTCTCATCACCAACCAAGCCATGTCATCCCGGAGACCCGCGAAGCGGACTCATCCGGGATCTCCTCAGCGCCTGCGCTGGAAGGAGATCCCGGATGAGTCCCGCCTGACGGCGGGCTCTCCGGGATGACATTGGCGAGTGGACCGTGGGCGCGAACCGTTCGTGGGGTTCGTGAGGTTCGTGGTCAAATTCCTTGGACGCTCGCCGCAGGTTGGGTCTCGCCGACGGCGGTGATACGGTGAATCTACGGGTCTCAGCCCTCGCCCAGCGTCCAGCCGCGAATCGTGGCGAGCGGGACGAAGCCGAGGCGCTCCAGGATCGGGCGGCTGGTCTCGCGGGCGTCGACGGTGAGGTAGCGGGCCCCGTGGCGGCGGGCTTCGGCGGCGCGGGCGGCGACCAGCGCGCGGTAGACGCCGCGGCTGCGCTGGCCGGGCACCGTGCCGCCGCCGTAGAGGCCGGCGAAAGCCTTGCCGGGCGCCAGCTCCAGGCGGCCCGACGAGACCGGCCGGCCGGCGTCGTAGGCGACGAACAGGGCCTGGGTCGGATCATCCAGCCGGGCGACCAGGGCGTCGAGGCGCCAGGGCTCGGCGCGGCCGAAGGCGGCGTCGCTGACGGCGACCAGGTCGCGGGCGCCGGCCGCGTCGGCCACCTGCCGGACCACAACGCCGGGCGGCGGGGCGTCAGCCGGCGTCGCGGCCGCATCCAGGTCGAGCACCAGGAAGGTCTCAGGCTCGTCCGGCCGCCAGCCGGCCGCCGCCAGCGCCGCCTCCAGGCCGGGCGGCCCGTCGTGGCTGAACACCTTCCACTCCACGTCCTTGCCGGCGAAGAAGGCGGCCTCGCGGGCGGCGATCTCGGCGGCGCGCGCGGCCGGGAAGTCCCACCAGCCGACGAAGCGGTAGGGCGAGAGGGTGCGCAAGACGCCGTCGGCCCAGGCGCGCTCGACGCCCCGCTCGGCCGGCGGGTCGGCGCGGATCTCGGCGTCGAAGCGGGCGAGGACCGCCGCCGCGTCCATCAATCCATCAGCTTGCGGGCCAGGTAGGTGTACTCCAGCGCCACCCGCTCGGCGCGCTCCTGCAGGTTGGCCGAAGCCGAATGGCCGCCGTTGGTGTTCTCGAAGAACAGGAAAGGCAGGCCCATGGCCTTCATCTTGGCGGCCATCTTGCGGGCGTGCACGGGCGTCACCCGGTCGTCGCTGGTGGCGGTGACGAAGAACGGCTCGGGGTAGTGAACCCCCGGCTTCAGGTTCTGGTAGGGCGAGGTCTTCTCCCAGAAGGCCCGCTCGGCCGGCACGCTGACGCTGCCGTACTCGCCGACCCAGGAGGCGCCGGCGCCGAGGTGCTCGAAGCGCAGCATGTCCAGCAGCGGCACCTCGATGTCGACCGCATGCCAAAGCTCCGGGTGCTGAACGAACTCGACGCCCATCAAGAGGCCGCCGTTGGAGCCGCCCTGGATGCCGAGCCGGCGCGGCGAGGTCACGCCTTTGGCGATCAGGTCCTTGGCCACGGCGGCGAAGTCGTCGTAGATCAGCTGCCGGTGGGTCTTCAGCCCGGCGTCGTGCCAGGCCGGGCCGAACTCGCCGCCGCCGCGGATGTTGGCCAGCACGTAGACGCCGCCGTGCTCCAGCCACAGCTTGCCGATGGCGGCCGAGTAGGTGGGCAGCATCGACACCTGGAAGCCGCCGTAGGCGTAGAGCACCGTCGGGTTCGAGCCGTCCAGCTTCATGCCCTTCGGGTGGACCACGAAGTAGGGGATCTTGGTTCCGTCCGTGGACGTCGCCTCATACTGGTCGACGGCGTCGCCGGAGGCGTCGAAGCGGGCCGGGTCGTCCTTGAGGTCGGCGCGCTCGCCGCTGGCGACGTCGACCCGCCACACGTGGGTCGGCGAGAGGAAGCCCTGCACCGCGTAGTAGACGTCCTCGTTGGCCTCGCTGGAGGAGATCAGGTTCACCGACGAGTTGGGCTCGACCGGAATCCGGCTGGCGCTCCAGCGGCCGCCGTCAGGGGCGAAGGCGACGAGGCTGCCGCGGACGTTGTCGTAGATGGCGGCCACCACCCGATGCTTGGTGACCGCGACCTGCTCGACCGACTGCCGCGGACCGGGCGAGAACAGCAGGTGGTCAGGGCCGGCCGGCGCGGGGGTGTCGACCAGCAGGTCCTCCGGGCGGAAGGCGACCAGGTCGCCGGCCTTGTAGCCGCGCCAGTCCTCCAGCGGGCTGAACACCAGCTGGCCGTCGACCAGGCCCTCGATGTTGACCTTGGCGGGCAGGAACAGGCGCCGCACGCCGGCGGCGGTGTACTGGTAGGTCTCCTGATGGAAAAAGTCCGTGGCCCGCGTGATCAGCACCAGCTGGCGCCCGTCGCCGTCGTGCAGCACCGCCGGGCCGGCCTGCACGTCCTCGGGCTTGCCGCGGAACACCTCCGTGGCCTGATCGAGCGGCTGGCCGCGCTTTAAGAGCTTGACCACGAACGGGTAGCCGGACGCGGTCATCGTGCCCGGGCCCCACTCGCGGGACACCAGCAGCGTGTCGTGGTCGAGCCAGTCGGCGTTCTGCTTGCCGCGCGGCAGCGTGAAGCCGCCGTCCACGAACGACCTGGTCGCCAGGTCGAACTCGCGGACGCTGTCGGCGTCCTCGCCGCCGGCCGAAAGGTTGACCAGGCAGCGGCGGTAGTCCGGCGGCGGACAGTTGGCGCCGTGCCAGACCCAGTTGGTCTTCTCGTCGGCTGAGAGCTTGTCGAGGTCGATCACCGTCTCCCAGGCCGGCGTCGCCGTGGCGTAGCTGGCCGGCGTGGCGCGCCGCCACAGGCCGTGGACGTTGGTCGGGTCCTGCCAGAAGTTGTAGATCGTATCGCCCAGCTGGGCGGGGCCTGGGATGCGGTCGGCGGCGTTGACGATCTTCAGCACGTCCTGGTGGAAGGCCGCGTAGCGCGGGTCGCCCTTCAGCACCGCCAGCGAGCGGGCGTTCTCCTTCTCCACCCACGCCATGGGCTTGGCGCCGTGGATGTCTTCGAGCCAGAGGTAGGGGTCGGCAGGGGCGTGGCTTTTCACGGGTGTGTCCGCCAGTACGGGGAAGGCGAGGGCGGCGAAGGCCGCGATGAGGAGCAGGCGCATGGGGCGATCCTTGCCGTAAGGGCGGGGTGCGTGTCCAGCGTCGAGCCGCTATATGCGCCTGCCATGAGCCGTCCGTTCCTGAAGATGAACGGGCTCGGCAACGATTTTGTCGTGGTCGAGGCCCGCGCCGATGGCCCGTTCGGGCCGTTCGCGCCGAGCGAAGCCGAGGCCCGCGCCATCGCCGACCGCGAGGCCGGGATCGGCTGCGACCAGCTGATCGCCATCGAGGCCAGCCCCAGGGCCGACGCCTTCATGCGCATCTGGAACGCCGACGGCGGCCAGGTGGAGCACTGCGGCAACGCCGCCCGCTGCGTCGGCTGGCTCTTGATGGAGGCTAGCGGGCGCGACGAGGCCAGCCTCGACACCCCCAGCGGCGTGCTCTGCGTCAGCCGCGCCGGCCCCAAGCAAGTGACCATCGACATGGGCGCACCGCGACTCAAGTGGGACGAGATTCCGCTGGAGGAGCCGATGGATACGCGCGGGATCGAGTTGCAGGTCGGACCCATCGACAATCCGGTCATGCACACGCCGGGCGCCGTCTCCATGGGCAATCCGCACGTAGTGTTCTTCGTCCCCGACGCCGAGACCGCGCCGGTGCGCGAGGTGGGCTCGATGATCGAGCACCACCGGCTCTTCCCCGAACGGGTGAACGTCGGCTTCGCCGAGGTGAAAGCCCAGGACCGCATCCGGCTTCGGGTCTGGGAGCGCGGCGTGGGGGTGACGCGGGCCTGCGGCACCGGCGCCTGCGCGGCGCTGGTGGCGGCGCACCGCCGCCGGCTGGCCGGCCGCAAGGCGACCGTGGAGATGGACGGCGGCGACCTGGTCATCGAATGGCGCCGCGAGGACGACCACGTGCTGATGACCGGCCCGGTCGCGGTCGAGTTCACGGGGACGCTGCCATGACCACCCACCCGGCGATCGAGCCCGGCCGCACTGCGGTGATCACCGGCGGCGCCAGCGGCATTGGCCTCGCGGCGGCGAAGAGGTTCGCGGGCCTCGGCCTCAACGTGGTGATCGCCGACGCCAACGATGCGGCGCTGGACGAGGCGCGGCGCCAGCTGGCTGACGCGGGCGCAAAGGTCGCGGCGGAGCGGGTCGACGTGGCGTCGGCAAGCGACGTGGTGGGCTTGCGCGACAAGGCGCTCAGCCTTTTCGGCGACGTCGCCATCCTGATGAACAACGCCGGCGTCGGCGGGGGCGGAAGCGCGATCGAAAACCCCGACGGCTGGCGGCGGGTGATCGAGACCAACCTGTTCGGGGTGATCAACGGGATGCAGGTGTTCGGCCAGGCGATGGTCGAGGCCGGCAAGCCCGCGGCGATCGTCAACACCGGCTCCAAGCAGGGCATCACCTGCCCGCCCGGCGACACCGCCTACAACGTCTCCAAGGCCGGCATCAAAGTCGCCACCGAGGGCCTCGCCCACACCCTGCGCAACATTCCCGGCTGCCAGGTGAGCGCCCACCTGCTGGTGCCCGGCTTCACCTTCACCGGCATGACCCGCCGGCGCCTGGCCGAGAAGCCGCCGGGTGCCTGGACGCCGGAGCAGGTCGTGGATTTCATGCTGGAGCGGATGGGCGCCGGCGGCTTCTACATCATCTGCCCCGACAACGACGTCACCCGCGAGGTCGACAACGCCCGCATGACCTGGGCGATGCAGGACATCACCCGCAACCGCCCGCCGCTCTCGCGCTGGCACCCCGACTACCAGCAGTCCTTCGCCGACTTCCTCGCCCGGGAGACCGGCGGGTGAGGAGCGTCGATGTCGTCACCTTCGGCTGCCGGCTGAACGCCTACGAGTCCGACGCCATCCGCGTCCGCGCAGCGGCGGACGGGGTGGCGGACGCGGTGGTGTTCAACACCTGCGCGGTGACCGGCGAGGCGGTGCGCCAGGCGCGGCAGGCGATCCGCAAGGCGCGGCGCGAGCGGCCCGGCGCCCGGCTGGTCGTCACCGGCTGCGCCGCCCAGATCGACCCCGCCGCCTTCGCCGCCATGCCCGAGGTCGACCTGGTGCTCGGCAACGCCGACAAGGCCGCGCCCGGGGCGCTGCTGCGGTCGGGGGTGCAGGTCGGGGACATCTTCGCGGCTCACCCGCCGCTCACGTCCTTGCCCCTCACGTCCCAGCCCCTCACCTCACCTCTCCCCGCAAGCGGGGAGAGGGCTACGGATGGTCGAGCGGCGGCTGAACTGCCCCTCCGCAACCCCGCTCTCTCGGTAGCCCTCTCCCACGCCAGTGGGAGAGGTGAGGTGAGGGCCGGCCCGAGGGCGCGCGCCTACGTCGAGGTGCAGAACGGCTGCGACCATCGCTGCACCTTCTGCATCATCCCGTTCGGGCGCGGGAACTCGCGCTCGATCCCGGCCGCGCGCGTCGTCGCCGAGGTGCGCGCCCTCGCCCGCGGCGGCTGCGCCGAGGTGGTGCTGACCGGCGTCGACCTGACCAGCTGGGGCGCGGACCTCGACGGCGCGCCGCGTCTGGGCGAGCTGGTGCGGCGCATCCTGCGCGAGGTCCCGGAGCTGCCGCGGCTGCGCCTCTCCTCGATCGACGCCGCCGAGATCGACGAAACGCTGCTGGCCGGCTTCGCCGACGAGCCGCGGCTCTGCCCGCACCTGCACCTGTCGCTGCAGTCCGGCGACGACCTGATCCTGAAGCGGATGAAGCGGCGCCACTCGTCCGCGGACGCGCTCGCCCTGATCGCGGCGGTGCGCCGCGCCCGCCCCGACACCGCCTTCGGCGCCGACCTGATCGCCGGCTTCCCCACCGAGACCGACGCCGCCGCCGAGCGCACCCTCGCCTTCGTCGAAGCGGCGGGTCTCGCCTACCTGCACGTCTTCCCCTTCAGCGCCCGGCCCGGCACGCCGGCGGCGCGGATGCCGCAGACGCCGCGGGAGGCGGTGAAGGAGCGGGCGGCGCGCCTCCGGGCGGCAGGCGACGCAGCCCTGGTCCGCCACCTTGAGCGGCAGGCGGGGCGCACGGTCGAGGCGCTGGTGGAGCGCGCCGGCCGCGCCCGCGCCGCCGACTTCACCGAGATCGCCTTCGAGGGCGAGGCGGGTGTCGGTGCGCTTGCCAAGCTCCGGCTGACCGGCCACGACGGGCGCCGGGCGTTGGGGGCGCCGGCATGACGGACGCGACCTACAGCGGCGGCTGCCAGTGCGGCGCGGTGCGCTTCCGCATCGCCGGTCCGATCCGGCATGCCAGCGTCTGCCACTGCCGCATGTGCCAGAAGGCCTTCGCCGCGCCGTTCGGCGCCTTCGCCTCGGTGGCGGTCGCCGACGTCGAGTGGACGCGGGGCGCGCGCAAGCGCTTCCAGAGCTCGAACAACGTCGCGCGCGGCTTCTGCGGCGACTGCGGCACGCCGCTGACCTTCGAGGCGGCGGTGGGCGGCGAGCACATCGCGCTGGCGATCTGCGCGCTCGACGAGCCCGACGCCCTGCCGCCGCAGCGCCAGAGCGACATCGGCGCGAAGCTCGGCTGGCTGGATAAGGTCGCGGCGCTGCCCTGGCCGACCGCCGAGCAGATCGCCGCCGCCGAGGCCAAGTACGGCCCACGCACCTCCTATCAGCACCCCGACCACGACACAGACACTTGGCCGCCGGCGCGATGACCGAGCCCAAGAAAGGCTGGTTCCAGCGCCTGTCGGAGGGGCTGTCGCGCACCTCGCGGCAGATGACCGAGCAGGTGGCCGGCGCGGTGACCAAGCGCCCGCTCGACCAGGACCAACTCGACGCGCTGGAGGAGATGCTGATCGAGGCCGACCTCGGCCCGGCCGCCGCCGCGAAGATCACCGAGGCCTTCGGCGCCCAGCGGTTCGGGCGGCAGGTGGACGAGCGTGAGGTGAAGGAGGCGCTGGCCGCCGCGGTCGCCGCCGAGCTGGCGCCGCGCCAGGGCGAGTTCGATCCGCTCAGCGGACCCCGCCCGTTCGTGGTGCTGTTCATCGGCGTCAACGGCTCGGGCAAGACCACCACGCTCGGCAAGATCGCCGCCGACCTCAAGGGCCGCGGCGCCCGGGTGCTGGTCGCCGCCTGCGACACCTTCCGCGCCGCCGCCACCGAGCAGCTGGCCATCTGGGCCGAGCGGGCCGACGCGGCGTTCGTCTCCGGCCCGCAGGGCGCCGACGCGGCCGGCCTCGCCTACGACGCGCTGGAGCGGGCCAGGGCCGAAGCCTTCGACGTGGTGCTGATCGACACCGCCGGGCGGCTGCAGAACAAGCAGGACCTGATGGACGAGCTGACCAAGATGGTCCGGGTGCTGCGCAAGATCGATCCGGATGCGCCGCACGAGGTGCTGCTGGTGCTGGACGCCACGGTCGGGCGCAACGCCCTGGCGCAGGAGAACGTTTTCGGCAACATGATCGGCGTGACCGGCATCGTGATGACCAAGCTCGACGGAACGGCGCGCGGCGGCGTGCTGGTGCCGGTGGCGCAGGCCTCGGACTCGCCGATCAAGCTGATCGGCGTCGGCGAGGGCATCGACGACCTGCAGCCGTTCGACGCCGCCGCCTTCTCCCGCTCGCTGGTCGGCCTGGAGGCGTGAGCGCGATGGCCGAGAACAACGCCGTCGCGGTGGTGCGGCAGATCGCCAACGCGGCCCCGGCGATCGCCTTCCTCGGCACGCTGCTGGTCACCCACGACTTCCGCAAGGCGACCTGGGTGCTGGTGGCGCTGTCGGTCGTGGCGCTGGGCCTCAGCCTGCTGATCGAGCGGCGGATCGCGCCGATCCCGGCCTTCTCGGGCATCGCGGCGCTGGTGTTCGGCGGCCTCTCGCTGGCGCTGCACCGCGCCGACCTGCTGCAGATGAAGATGACCATCGTCGACGGCTGCCTCGGCGCGGCGCTGTTCGGCGGCCTCGCCCTGAAGCGCAACCCGCTGAAGCTGGTGCTGGGCACGGCGATGAGCCTGCCGGACGAGGCCTGGCGGGTGCTGACGATCCGCTACGGGCTGTTCTTCTGGGCCTCCGCCGTCGCCAACGAGATCATCCGGCGCACGCAGACCCCGGAGGTGTGGGCGACGTTCCGGGTGGCGGCGATCGTGGCGGCGGTGGTGTTCGGGGCCGCGCAGTTCCCGCTGCTGCGCAAGTATTGGAGCGAGCCGGACGCCACCCGCGCCGCCGAGCCGCCGGAGCCGGGCTTCTAGCGCCGCGCCACACCGCCTACGGACGGTCTGTCTTCAAATTGACGCATGTCTCCGTTATTGGGCTGGACCAACGGTCTGCGCGGCAAGGGGGCGTCATGGCCAAGAAACAGAAGAGTCCCGACGGCGGTCTTTCGCATTCGGTGACGCATCTGCTGCACCGCGTGCTTCAGCTGGCGCTGGACTATCACGCCGAGGCCGCCGGCCCGGCTGGACTGACCCAGCGCCAATACACAGTGCTCGCCGCCGCCGGCGCCTCGGACGGCGTCTCGCAGAGCGACCTGGTGCGCGCCACCGGCATCGACCGTTCGACCCTGGCCGACCTCGTCGCCCGGATGATCAGCAAGGGCCTCCTGGAGCGCGAGCGTTCCACCACCGACGCGCGGGCCAACACCGTGCGGCTCAGCGAGGCCGGCAGGCTGGCGCTGTCCGATGGCGGCAAACCCGCGTCCCGCTCCGACGAGCGCCTCTTAGACCTGCTGCCGCCGAAGAAGCGCGACTCCTTCGTCAAGACCCTGACCACCCTCGCCGCCGCCGCCGACGCCGGCGGCGCGCCGGTCAAGGCCCCGAAGGAGCCCAAGGCCGCGAAGCCCGCCAAGACGGCCGCGCCGAAGAAGAAGGCCAAGAAGGCGAAGAAACAGCCGAAGGCGGCGGCGTAGGGTCGCGTCGGCGTTTTTCCAGCGGCTGCGACGCACTCAAGATTTGTCCACGAACAACACGAACCCCACGAACGGCTTCGAACCCTGCATCTCCCCTTCGATGTCATCCCGGAGAGCCGCGAAGCGGACTCGTCCGGGATCTCCTCAGCACAGCCGCGGGAAATAGATCCCGGACAGCTCGCTGCGCTCGCTTCCGGGATGACGTTGGGGGGTAGATGAAACCATGCGAACCCATTCGTGGGGTTCGTGTTGTTCGTGGACCAAAAGCCACCCTTCCCGCGTCACCGCGGAAGCAGGCGCGCCGCCCTACACCAGGATGTTCACGATCGAGCCCGGCGGCGGCAGCTTGTCCATCGCGCGGGCTTCGACGGCGGCGGCGCTGCGGATGGCCTGGGCGGGCGTGGCGGTGGGCGTGGCGGGGGCCGGCTCGGCCTGGACGGCGGGACGGGGCGCGGGGCGGCCGGCGAGCGCGGCTTCGAAGAAGGCCTTCTGCGCCGCCACGCGCGCGTCGTTGCGGCCCGGCTTGATGTCGGACGGGGCCGGGGGCCAGACGGGCGGGCGGATCGGCGCGGCGGCCATGCGGCCTCGATAACCTCAAATGCGAACGTGGTTAATGGGCCACGCTCGCCGGTTATGGTCAATGAGGCGTTAAGAGCCCGCGCGGGCGAGCAGGGCCTCGGCGTCGGCGGCCGTCATCGGCTGGGCTTCCTTGTCGAGGATGCGGCCGTCGGCGCTGACCAGGTAGGTCTCCGGAACGCCGGTGACGCCGAAGTCGATCCCGGCGCGGCCGTCGCGGTCAACGAAGATGATCTGGTAGGGATCGCCGTTGCGGGCGAGGAACTCGCGGGTCTTGGCCGGATCGTCCTTCCAGGCGACGCCCACCACCCGCACGCCCTCGGCCTGCAGCGCCTTCAGCGTCGGCGCCTCCTGGGCGCAGGGCACGCACCAGGAGGCGAAGAAGTTGACCAGCGTGGTCCCCTTCAGCGCCGTGCGCAGCGGCGCGGGCGGCGCGCCGTCCAGGGTCGGCAGCGCATCGTTCGGCGCGGCCTTGCCGACCGTGGCCCTGGGGATCACCTGCGGATCGTGGTGCAGGGCGTAGGCGCCGAACACCACGACCAGGGCGGCGAACACCAGCGCCGGGGCGAGGGCCCAAATGCGCTTCATGTCAGGCGCCTCATTTCGGCGGCTCCTGCTTGCCGGCCTGTTTGCGCCAGCGGCGGGCGCGCAGCAGCGTGTCGGCCACCATCCAGATGAAGGTCAGCGCGGTGACGGCGTAGGCCGGCCAGACGAAGGCGGCGTACTTGTCGCTCAACCGAGGGCCGCCTGCAGCGCCAGGCTCTGCGCCCGCCGCCGCCACACCTCCGCCCGCGTCCTCGCCAGCCACAGCGCCGCGAAGGCCGCGAGGTAGCCGGCCGCCATCAGCGCCAGCGGCAGCAGGAACACCGGCGCGATGGTCGGCCCGCCGGGGCGGAAGATCGATTCGCCCTGGTGCAGGCTGTTCCACCAGTCGACCGAGAACTTGACGATCGGCAGGTTGATCAGGCCGACGAGCGCCAGGATCGCCGCCGCCCGCCCGGCCTTGACCTCGTCGTCGATGGCCGAGCGCAGCGCCATGTAGCCGACGAACAGCAGGAACAGCACCAGCACCGAGGTCAGCCGCGCGTCCCACACCCACCAGGCCCCCCACATCGGCCGGCCCCAGAGCGAGCCGGTGACCAGCGCCAGCAGGGTGAAGGCGCCGCCCAGCGGCGCGACGGCCCGGGCGGCCGCGTCGGCCAGCGCGTGGCGGAAGATCAGCGAGAAGAAGCTGGCGGCGCCCAGGCAGGCGTAGGCCCACTCCGCGGTGATCGCCGCCGGCACGTGGATGAACATGATCCGCACCGTCGTGCCCTGCTGGTAGTCGGGCGGGGCGGCGAAGCCGAGCCAGAGCCCCGGCACGATCAGCAGCACGGCGACGAGGCCGCAGATCGGCGCGGCCCAGCGGGAGAAAGCCATGAACCGGTGCGGGTTGGCGAGCGCCGCGATCATGGCCGCGGATTAAAGGCCTGGGCGGCAGGGGGCAAGCCGCCCAGGCCGGGCAAACGGACGGTCAGCCTTGCGGCGGTCCGCCCGGTCCCATCTCGTGGCCGCCCATGCCGTGACCCCGCATGCCGTGCCCCCCCATGCCGTGCCCCATGTGCATCGCGTCGAACGCCCGCTGCTGGCTGGGCGTCAGCTGGGCGTAGAACTGCTTCACCGCCGCCACGTGGGCGACCATGCGCTCGTGCATCCGGTCGGCGCGGGCCAGCATCGCGTCGAGCCGCTGCGGCGTGGTCATCGCCTGCATGTCCTGATGCTCGTGGCCCATCCCGCCGTGCATGTCGCCAGACGGCTTCATCGCGTCGAGGAAGGCGGCGAGCGCCGGCTCCTGGCCGGACGTCAGCTGCAACTCGGCGCGCAGGCGCCGGGCCACGTGCTCGCGCATCCGGGCCGGGTCGAAATGGTGGTCGCGGTGCATGTCGGCGCCGGGCGGCGGAGGCGGCGGCGCGTCCTGCGCCAGGCTCGCGGTCGCCAAACCCAGCGGCAGCACCAGGCCGGCGACCAGCGCCAGCCGAAGGGAGGGGAGGTTCATCGGCGGAAGGGCGATCCTCGTTGTCGGGGCACCAGTGATGAGCCTCGCGGATGTCTGGCGGATGTCTGGGCGATGTCGCTTCAGGCGCGATTGTTGCAACCTTGAGCGGCGCGGCCGCTCAAGAGCCCGCGTTGCGGCAGGCGGCGGCCATGGCGAAAGGCGCCAACGCCGCCGCGCCGAGGGCGTAGGCGGCCAGCATCAGCAATCCCGGGATCCAGGGCAGGCCGCCGGCCAGGGCCGAGAGCGCCCCGCCGCCGAAGATCACCGGCGGGGCGATCAGCGGCAGCACGATCAGGGCGATGATCAGCCCGCCGCGGCGGCTGCCGAGCGCCAGCGACGCGCCGAGCCCGCCGACGAAGGCGAAGGCGACGCCGCCGATCGCCGCCGTCGCCAGGATCAACGGCGCAAGGCCGAGCGGCGCGCCGAGCGAGACCGCGGCCAGCGGCGCGGCCAGCGCCAGCGGCGCGGCGACGGCCATCCAGTGCGCCAGGCACTTGACCGCCGCGACCGCCTCCAGCGGCGCCGGGCCGAGCGCCAGCACGTCGAGCGCCCCGTCCTCGAAGTCGCGCTCGAACAGCCGCTCCAGCGACAGCAGCGAAGCCAGCGCCAGCGCCACCCAGGCAAGGCCGGTGGCGAGGCCGGAGAGGCGCTTCAGGTCCGGCTCGCCCGCCAGCGGGATCAGGGTGGTGACCGCCGCGTAGAAGCCGATCGCCAGCAGCGGCCCGCCGCCGCCGCTCCAGGCCAGCGCCAGCTCGCGCCGGAACAGGGCCGCGAGCGCGCTCATCCGCCCAGCTCCGCCTGCCGGGCGGGGATCGGCAGCGGGTCGTGCACCGCCGCCAGCACCAGCCCGCCCCGCGCCAGGTGCGCCGCCATCGCCTCGCCGAAGCGGGCGCGGTGGCGCGCGTCCAGCGGCGCCAGCGGCTCGTCGAGCAGCCATAGAGAGCGGGGCGAGGCGATCAGCCGTGCCAACGCCAGGCGCCGCCGCTGGCCGGCGGAGAGGTGGCGCACGGCGAGCCCGAGCAGCGGGGTCAGCTCCAGCGTCTCGGCCGCCGCCAGCGCCGCGTGGGCGTCGCCGCCGGTCCAGGCCACCTGGAACGTCAGCTCGTCGCGGGCGAGGCGGCCGGCCTTCAGGCCGTCGTGGTGGCCGACCAGGTGCAGGTCCGAGCGGCGCGCGTCGTCGGCGTCCAGCGGGCCGGCCGCGCCCAGGAAGGCGATCTCGCCGGCCGCCGGGGCCACGAACCCCGCCAGCGCCCGCAGCAGCGTGGTCTTGCCGGCCCCGTTCGGCCCGGTCAGCGCCACCGCCTCGCCCGCGTCCAAAGCGAGGTCGAAGCCGGCGATCAGCCGCCGCTCGCCGCGGGTCAGCGCCAGCCCGCTCGCCCGCACGCCGGCGATCATCGGCCCGGCCCGCGCGCCGACGGCTCCGCTGCATGGACGAAGCAGGTCCCCGCGTCTATGACACCCGCGGCCGCGATCCGGGGTTTCTGATCGGCTTTGCGCGGCGCGAGACGGAACGCTGTGTGTCCCGTCCCAGCGCGCGACCCCGGAACCGATTTTCGGGCGGCCTTGAACAGGGAAGGACCCTTCAAATGGCGTCTATCGACAGCCTCAAGACCCGCCGCGAGCTGACCGCGGGGGGAAAGACCTACCATTACTATAGCTTGCGCGCCGCGGAAGAGGCGGGCCTCGCCGGCGTCTCGACCTTGCCGGTGTCGCTGAAGGTGCTGCTGGAGAACCAGCTGCGCTTCGAGGACGGCATCTCGGTGGGCGAGGACGACCTTCGGGCCTTCGCCGCCTGGCTGAGCAACAAGGGCGCGAGCGAGCACGAGATCAGCTTCCGCCCGGCGCGGGTGCTGATGCAGGACTTCACCGGCGTGCCGGCCGTGGTCGACCTCGCCGCCATGCGCGACGCGCTGGCCAAGCTCGGCTCGGACGCCGCCAAGATCAATCCGCTGGTGCCGGTCGACCTGGTCATCGACCACTCGGTGATGGTGGACTACTTCGGCGCGCCCAGCGCCTTCGGCCGCAACGTCGAGAAGGAGTACGAGCGCAACCTGGAGCGCTACCGCTTCCTGCGCTGGGGCTCGTCGGCCTTCGACAACTTCCGCGTCGTGCCGCCGGGCACCGGCATCTGCCACCAGGTGAACCTGGAGTACCTGGCCCAGACCGTGTGGGCCAATGCCGTCGGCGACGACGAGTTCGCCTACCCGGACACCGTGGTCGGCACCGACAGCCACACCACCATGGTCAACGGCCTGTCGGTGCTGGGCTGGGGCGTCGGCGGCATCGAGGCCGAGGCGGCCATGCTCGGCCAGCCGATCCCGATGCTGATCCCCGAGGTGATCGGCTTCAGGCTGACCGGCGCGCTGCCGGAAGGCGCGACCGCCACCGACATGGTGCTGACCGTCACCCAGATGCTGCGCAAGAAGGGCGTGGTCGGCAAGTTCGTGGAATACTTCGGCGACGGGCTCGACAACCTCACCATCGAGGACCAGGCCACCATCGCCAACATGGCGCCGGAGTACGGCGCCACCTGCGGCTTCTTCCCGGTCACCCAGGCGACGCTCGACTACCTGGCCCGCACCGGCCGCGCCAAGGAGCGCGTGGCGCTGGTCGAGGCCTACGCCAGGGAGCAGGGGCTGTGGAGCGAGCCCGGCCATCCGGAGCCGGTCTTCTCCGACGTGCTGGAGCTCGACCTCGCCAGCGTGCAGCCGTCGATGGCCGGGCCGAAGCGGCCGCAGGACCGGGTGGCGCTGGCCGACGCGGCGGAGGCCTTCAAGGGCGCGCTCGGCAGCGAGTTCGGCAAGACCGACGAGACGGCCGGGCAGCGCGTGGCGGTGGCCGGCGAGACCCATGACGTCGGCAACGGCGACGTGGTGATCGCGGCCATCACCTCCTGCACCAACACCTCCAACCCGAGCGTGCTGCTGGCCGCCGGCCTGCTGGCCAAGAACGCGGTCGCCAAGGGGCTGAAGACCAAGCCCTGGGTGAAGACCTCGCTGGCCCCCGGCTCGCAGGTGGTGACCGACTACCTGGACAAGGCCGGCCTGACCAAGCCGCTCGACGCGCTCGGCTTCAACCTCGTGGGCTACGGCTGCACCACCTGCATCGGCAACTCCGGCCCGCTGGCCGAGCCGGTGTCGAAGGCGATCGCCGACGGCGACCTGGTGGCGGTGTCGGTGCTCTCCGGCAACCGCAACTTCGAGGGCCGGGTCAATCCGGACACCCGCGCCAACTACCTCGCCTCGCCGCCGCTGGTGGTGGCCTACGCGCTGGCCGGCTCGATGAACACCGACCTGGTGAACGAGCCGCTGGGGAACGGCAAGGGCAACAAGCCCGTCTACCTGAAGGACATCTGGCCCTCGACCAAGGACGTCCAGGCGCTGCAGAAAAAGGTGGTCGGCGAGGCGATGTTCGAGGCCCGCTACGGCGACGTCTTCAAGGGCGACGAGCACTGGCAGGGCATCGAGGTGGCCGGCGGCCAGACCTACGCCTGGGACGTCGGCTCCACCTACGTGAAGAACCCACCCTATTTCGAAGGGCTGGCGATGACGCCCGATCCGGTGACCGACATCATCGAGGCCCGCATCCTCGGCATTTTCGGCGACTCGATCACCACCGACCACATCAGCCCGGCCGGCAACATCCGCAAAGCCTCGCCGGCCGGCGACTACCTCTCGGCCCACCAGGTCGGCCAGGCGGACTTCAACTCCTACGGCTCGCGCCGCGGCAACCACGAGGTGATGATGCGGGGCACCTTCGCCAACATCCGCATCCGCAACAAGATCACCCCGGAGATCGAGGGCGGCGTCACCAAGCACTACCCCTCGGGCGAGGTGATGCCGATCTACGACGCGGCAATGCGCTACAAGGCCGAGGGCCGTCCGGCGGTGATCTTCGCCGGCAAGGAGTACGGCACCGGCTCGTCGCGCGACTGGGCGGCCAAGGGCACCAGGCTGCTGGGCGTGCGGGCGGTGATCGCCGAGACCTTCGAGCGCATCCACCGCTCCAACCTGGTCGGCATGGGCGTGCTGCCGCTGCAGTTCATCCACGAGGGCTGGCAGCGCATGGGCCTCACCGGCGAGGAGATCGTCTCGCTGCGCGACCTGGAGGACGTGGCGCCGCGCAAGCAGCTGATGGTGGAGATCTACCGCCCCTCGGACGGCAAGATCGCCCGCTTCCCGGTGCGCTGCCGCATCGATACGCCGACCGAGCTGGAGTATTTCAAGAACGGCGGCGTGCTCAACTTCGTGCTGCGCAACCTCGCCAAGACCCACTGAGCACAAACGACGGCACGGCTCGGGGTATCCCTCTCCCGCTCGCGGGAGAGGTCGGTCGAGCGCCGCCAGCGGTCGGACGGGTGAGGGCTCGCACCGGCGAAGCCGAGGCGCCGGCGAAGCCGGACTGGCGCCTGCGCGCCCTCGACGCTGCGCGCCGAGCCCCTCACCTGACCTCTCCCCGCAAGCGGGGAGAGGGATACCCATCAGCTCTGAGGCGCCCTGTTCCCCGCCTTGCGCTCACGGCTTAGTGAACCGCGGGCGCGGAAAACTCCGACTAATAGCCGCTCGATGAGACGGGGCGGTTTGCTGCTGGCGATCGGGCTTCTCGCGGCGTCGGCGGGCGCCGCGTCGACGCACCCGATCAGGACGCGCCCGGCCGCGGCGCGCCCGCCGGTGCTGGTGGAGCTGTTCACCGCCCAGGGCTGCGGCTCCTGCAGCAAGGCCAACGCCTATGTCGGCGACCTCGCCGGCCAGAAGGGCGTGCTGCCGCTGACCTTCGCCGTCGACTATTGGGACTACCTCGGCTGGAAGGACACCTTCGCCAAGCCGGAGTTCGCCGACCGCCAGCGGGCCTACGACAAGCGCTTCGGCGTCGCCGAGGTGTTCACGCCGCAGGTGGTGGTCGACGGCCGCACCCAGACCGCCGCGGTCAAGCCGGACAAGGTCGACGAGCTGGTGAAGGCGGCGCGGCGCACGGCGATCGAGCCGCCGCAGATGCGCCTGCGCGGCGACTTCGTGGCCATCGGCCCCGGCCGGCGGCGGCCCGAGGGCGGCGCTGGGGTCTGGCTGATCCGCTACGATCCGCGCGAGCAGGACGTAGTGGTCAAGGACGGCGACAACCGCGGCCACAAGGTGGTCGAGCGCAACGTGGTGGCGCAGCTGGTGCGGCTGGGCGCGTGGCGCGGACGGCCGACGCGGCTGCGCCTGCCGACGGCCCCGCAGGACGGGCTGAAGACGCTGGTGCTGGTGCAGGGCGACAACGGCGGCAAGATCCTGGGCGTGCTCACCGCGCCCTGACCGCCGCCCGCCTCGGTGCGGCGATCCCATCCCCTGAAACGTCAGACCCCCGCGGCCGGAGGGGATGGCCGCGGGGGCGACTTGGAGGGCAGTGTCGACCGACCGGCGCCCCACGATCTCGGGGGGCTGGGGGGGCTGTTCAGGATCCGGGACCAGCAAGGCTCCCGATCAGCCGACGAGTGCAGGATCGGGGGCCAAGCGGGCGCGTGCTGGGCGGAAATAAGGTCTTTTCGGGGCCTAAGATGAAGCTTGATTCATGTTGGGACGCAGTGTTGCATGGGCGACGCTCGCAACGATCCCAAAGACGCCCTACCTTCGACAGTGCATGGCCTTTGACTCATCGCCCGCCGCCAGTCGAGGCATCACCTTTTTCGAGCGGCCCGAGCTCGATCGCCTGCTTAGACTGTATGGGCGCATGGTCGCCGCCGGGCACTGGCGCGACTACGCAATAGACGGCCTGCAGGACGCAGCGGTATTCTCGGTTTTCCGCCGCGCGTCCGAGGCGCCGCTCTACCGCATCGAGAAGCGGCCGGCGCTGGCCCGCCGCCAGGGCGCCTGGGCGGTGATCGGCCACGCCGGCGTCATCCTGCGCCGCGGCCACGACCTCGACCAGGTGCTGCGTTTCTTCGACCGGGCCCGATTCGCCGTCGTCGAGTAGGCGATCGTTTACCCTCCGGCGCGAGGCTCCGGGCGAAAGAGTCCCCACCAGGAGTTTCCGCCCATGTCCTGCGACGCCGTCGCCCTCGCCGCCACCCTCTGGTTCGCCTCCACCGGCGCCGGTCCGCAGCCGCCGGCCATGCCGCAAGGCGGCGTGACCCCGCCCTCGGTGGCCGGCGAGCCGCTGTTCGTCGACATCGTCCACCGCGCCGGGGCGCTGAAGGCCGAGACCGCCGCCTATGAGAAGGGCCCGCTCGACGCCGGCTTCGAGCACATGGACGGCGCGGGGACGTTCGAGACCGACATCGGCCAGCTTTCGAGCCTGGACATGCAGGCCCATGTGCTCCTGGTCAGCCGCGGCTACAGCGACGACCTGAAGTGCATCCTCAAAGGCATCTCGCAGGACCTGCCGGTGAAGATGAAGGCGCTGGAGACCGCCGCCGACCCCAAGGCCCGCCACGCCGCGCTGGAGGACATGTTCTACCTGCTGCGCGACAACGTCGAAGTGATCACCGCCCCACCGCAGCCGGCAGCCTGACCCTCCGCTCAGCTACCCTGCCGTCCTTCGAGACGGCCGCTGGCGCGGCCTCCTCAGGATGACGAAGATGGGTGGCCGCCAACCAGGCTCGTCATGGTGAGGAGCGCTCGAAAGAGCGCGTCTCGAACCACGCACGATCCACACGACACCTAGGCGCGCTTGCCGCTCGCCGCGTCCAGCGCCTGCGCCACCATCCCCGCCGTCAGCAGCTGCGGCAGCACCTTCGGCGCGCCGTCGCCGGGGGCGTAGACGAGGTAGAGGGGCACGCCGACGCGGCCCTGGTCGGCGAGCGCCTTGGCGATGGCGCCGTCGCGGTTGGTCCAGTCGGCCTTCAGGTAGACCGCGCCCGTGCGCTGGAACGCCTTCACCGCTTCGGCGGTGTTGAGCGCGGTCTGCTCGTTGACCTGGCAGGTGACGCACCAGGCGGCGGTGAAGTCGACGAACACCGGCTTGCCCTCGGCCCGCAGCGTCGCCACCCGCTCGGGGGTCCAGGGCTCGGACGGAATGCCGGCCGCCACCGCGACGCTGGCGCCGGCGGCGCTCGCCGGCGGCCCGTAGGGGGCGGCGGCGATGGCGGCGACGGCCAGCACGCCGGCGACCCCCGCCAGGGCGAAGACGCCCCGCGCCCGCCGCCCCGACGCCGAGCGCCGCTGCGCCGCGCCGAAGATCCAGGCGGCGAGGCCGACCAGCACGGCAGCGGCGAAGGCGGCGGCGAGGCTGCCGCGGTCGGTCTGCGCGGCCAGCACCCACAGGAGCCAGGCGGCCGCGCCGTACATCGGGAAGGCCAGCGCCTTCTTCAGCACGTCCATCCACGCCCCCGGCTTCGGCAGCCGCCGCAGCAGCGCCGGGGTGAAGGCGATCAGGGTGAAGGGCGCGGCGAAGCCGAGCGCCAGGGCGGTGAAGACGGCCAGCGCCGGCAGCGCCGGCTGGGTCAGCGCGTAGCCCAACGCCGGACCCATGAAGGGCGCGGTGCAGGGCGCGGCGACCACCACTGCCAGCGCGCCGGTAAAGACCGCGCCCGCCAGGTCCGCCCGGGCCGCGAGTCCGCCGCCCAGGCCCTGCAGCGACGCGCCGACCTCATAGACGCCGGAGAGGTCGAGGGCCGCCGCCAGCAGGATCAGCGCCAGCGCCGCGGTGACCACGGCCGGCTGCAGCTGCGCGCCCCAGCCCACCGCCTCGCCCGCCCCGCGCAGGGCGATCAGGCCGCCGGCCAGGGCCAGGAAGGCGCCTAGCACGCCGATCAGGAAGGCCAGCCCCTGCGCCCGCGCCGCCGACGCCGCGTGCGGGCGAGCGATCAGCGAGGCCGCCTTCATCGACAGGATCGGGAAGACGCAGGGCATCAGGTTGAGGATCAGGCCGCCGAGGAAGGCGAAGCTGGCGGCGACCGCGAGGCCAAGGTCGCGCGTCCTGGCTGGCGGTCCCAGCCCGCCGGACTGCGGCGGCGGCGCGCCGGGCGTCGCCGTCACCTCGAACGCCTGCCCGTCGCCGAGCTCGACGACCCCGACGATGCTGGCGGGGGCCGGCGTCTGCCTCACCGACGCGCCGGCGGTGGCGGCGAAGGTCAGGCCCGCGGCGCCGAGATCGATCGCCTCGGGCTTGGCGTGGTCGATCATGCCCGGCTGGGCGGGGTAGAAGTAGGCGTCGGCGCCGCTGCGGCCGGCCAGCGGCGCGCCCGCGACGGCGATCCTCAGCGTGTCGCCGGCGAGCTGGTAGGTGGCGGCGAGGCCGGCCGGCTTCGGCGCGGCGGCCAGCGCCTTGCCGATCGCCGCGCCCCAGGCCGGGTCGGCGGGCGCGCCGCCGGCGACGATCGGCACATCGAGCGCCAGTTGCGCGTCCTGCGGGACGCAGACCTCGGCGCAGACCAGCATCTCCACCTTGGCGGCGATGTGGGCCGTCGAGCCCACCTTGGCGTCCGCCGGAACCTCGATCGGCGTCGCCAGGATCGCCTGGCCCTCGTAGCCGTAGTCCATCAGCGGACCCACGGGCAGCCGCTTGGGCGCCGGCCAGACGATGTCGCCGGCCCGCCAGCCCGGCGGCAGCGTCCAGGCGATGGTGGTGGGCTCGCCGGCGTCGCCGGGATTGCGCCAGTAGGTGTGCCAGTGCGGCTGGATCTGCTGGATCAGCGCTACGTAGAGGGTCGAGCCGGGCGCGGCGCCCGCGGTCTGCGCGGCCAGCACGGGCTTCACGTGATCGCCCAGGGTCTGGGCGCGCGCCGCCGCGCCGCAGCCCGCGATGGCGAGCGCCGCCAGGACCAGCCGCAGGGGGATCGAGAACCGCCAGAGTCGCATCAGAAAACTCACCGGCCCTCTAGAGCACATGGCCTGAAAGTGGAAGGAAGGTCAAACGCCCGCGCACGATTCGGCGCGGCCGTCCGGAGAGCGCCATGCCCGCCCGCTTCGACGACATCGAGATCGGCCATGTGGCGGACCTCGGGGCGGTACGGATCGACCCGGCCGCGATCGAGGCCTTCGCGGCGGCGTTCGCCCCCGGCTGGACGCTGGATCGCGGCGCGCCGGACGCAATGATCTATGCGCTGTGGTCGCGCCTCGACGGCGACAGCGCCGCTCACTGGCCGCAGACCAAGCGGCTCGGCGTCGACGCCCTGCGCTGGATGCGCAATCCGCCCGCCGGCGAGCTGGTGCGCGGCCGCATGACCATCATGGGCAAGGACGCGGTCGGCGAGGACAAGGGGATCGTGTTCGCCCAGCACGACCTCCTCGACGAGGCCGGCCGGCTGGTCTTCTCCTGCCTGACGCGCAGCGTCTATGCGCGCTAGTTGACGTTGGCGGGGATCGGCGGCGTCGCCGATTTGGCCATGGCGATCGCCATCAGCTTGTCCCAGCCGTTCAGCGAGATCAGGTGGGCGTGCATCTGCGCCAGCGCGCCGTTGCCCACCAGCTCCTTGACCTTGTCGGCGGGCAGTTCCTTCAGCTTCTCCTCGGAGACGGCGAAGTACTCGGCCAGCGGCTGCGGCTGACCCTGCGAGCCGTCGGGCTGCACCGGCGTGAAGCTGGCGCGCTTGATCTCGAACAGGTCGAGCTCCTTGATCAGGTTGACGAACGCTTCGGTGCGGCGGCCCTCGGCCTCGAAATCGTTGCAGAACTTGATGCAGCCGTTGGTGTAGTCGGTCGGCTCGCCCTTCTCGTCGAAGAACGGCAGGTCGCTGTCCTCGCCCAGCATCTTGGCCGCGCGGTCGATGCACACCACCAGCTGGCCGCGGCCCTGGTCGTTGGCCAGCACGAACGGATAGCGGCGGATGTAGGCGGGAATGTAGACCCCGTTGTCGAAGGCGCCCTCGTCGTTGACGAACAGGTTGCGGCCCTGAGTGATGCCCATCACCGCCAGCGGCTGGTGGCGGTCGCCGGCGAAGATGATCGGGAAGGACAGCGCCGCCAGCGGGAACTCGCCCACCGTCAGCGGCACCACGTTGGCGATCGCCGCGAAGCTGAAGGGATTGTCGACCCGCTTCAGGCCGATGTTGGCGTGCAGCTCGCGCGAGAGCGGCTCGGGCTGCGAGTAGAACAGCACGTTGCCGCTGAACTCGGCGGGCGACGGCGGCGGGGCGGGAGGGATGGCCATGACGATCCGGGACGGCTGGCTGGAAGGCCGCGGCTTCTAGCCGATCGGGCCAGGGCCGGCAATGCGGCCTTGCGCGCCAGGCGCTGGCGGCTTCAATGGCGGCGTTTCAGCGAGGAGACGCCCATTCATGCCGATCTATTATCCCGACATTCTCGACCAGCGCACCGCGGCGCGGACCTTCACCTACGGCGACAAGGACGTGATGCTCTATGCGCTGGGCATCGGCCTGGGCGCGGACCCGATGAACGAGAAGGAGCTGCCGTTCGTCTATGAGCGCAACCTGAAGGTCGTGCCGACCGCGGCGACGGTGCTGGCGGCGGCGAGCAACCGCGCCGCCGAGGGCCGGGCCGCGCCGACGCTGCCCGAGGGCCATCGGCCGAGCCAGATCAACTACCTGATGATGGTGCACGGCGAGCAGAAGGTGGAGCTGCACAAGCCGCTGCCGACCGTAGGAACCTTCACCGCCGAGGGCCGCACGGTCGGGGCCTGGGACAAGGGCGAGGGCAAGGGCGCGGTGGTGGTCAACGAGACCACCTGGACCGACGAGAAGGGCGAGCTGGTCGCCACCCTCACCGGCTCGATGTTCGCCCGCGGCGACGGCGGCTTCGGCGGCCCGACCGAGGGCCAGCCCGAGCCGCACGAGGTTCCGAGCCGCGCGCCCGATCGCTCGGCGGACATCGCCACCCGCCCCGACCAGGCGCTGATCTACCGCCTCAACGGCGACCGCAACCCGCTGCACTCCGATCCCGACTCGGCGAAGCGCTCCGGCTTCCCGCGGCCGATCCTGCACGGGCTGTGCACCTACGGCATCACCTGCCGGGCGGTGCTGCAGGAGCTGCTCGACTACGATGCCGACCAGATCCTCAGCCACCAGGTGCGCTTCTCCGCCCCGGTGTTTCCCGGCGACGTGATCACCGTCGACCTCTGGCGGGACGGCAAGACCATCTCCTTCGAGGCCCGGGTGAAGGCCCGCGACGCCAAGGTGATCCGCAACGGGCTGACCGTGCTGCGGTAGCGCCGAGCACCTTCTCCCCTTGCACAAGGGGCGAAGGAAAGAGACCTACGCCGGCCGGCCCTCGGTCAGCGAGCCGTACAGCTCCGGCCGGCGGTCGCGGAAGAACCCCCAGGCGGCGCGGTGGGCGGCGAGGAAGTCGAGGTCGAAGGTGGCGGCGATCGCGCCTTCGTCGTCGCGGCCGAGCTCGGCGACGAGGTCGCCGCGGTGGTCGCTGACGAAGGACGAGCCGTAGAAGCGCTGGCCGCCGCCGGGGTAGTCCTCCCACGGCTCGAAGCCGGTGCGGTTGGCGCCCACCACCGGGATCACGTTGGCGACCGCGTGGCCCTGCATCGCGCGTCGCCACGGGGCGGCGGTGTCGAGCGTCGGGTCGTGCGGCTCGGAGCCGATGGCGGTGGGGTAGAGCAGCGCCTCGGCGCCCATCAGCGCCATCGCCCGCGCGGCCTCCGGGAACCACTGGTCCCAGCAGATGCCGACGCCGATCCGGCCATGGCGCGTCTCCCAGACCCGGAAGCCGGTGTCGCCGGGGCGGAAATAGTATTTCTCCTGGTAGCCGGGCCCGTCGGGGATGTGGCTCTTACGGTAGAGCCCGGCCAGCGAGCCGTCGGCGTCGGCCATCACCAGGCTGTTGAAATAATGCGGCCCCTCGCGCTCGAAGATCGAGATCGGCAGCACCACGCCAAGCTCGCCGGCCAGCGGCGCCAGCGCCGTCACGCACGGATGCTCGCGCCAGGGATGGGCGGCGGCGAACCAGCGCTCCTCCTGGCTGACGCAGAAATACGGCCCCTGGAACAGCTCCGAGGGCAGGATCACCTGCGCCCCCAGCGCCGCCGCCGCGCGGATCAGCTCGCAGGTCTTGGCGATGTTGGCGCCGAGGTCCTCGCCGTACGACGTCTGCAGCGCCGCGAGCGTCAGCGTGCGGGCCATCAGGCCGGCTCCTGCTGGGTGATGCAGTGGAACGAGCCGCCGCCGGTGAGCAGCGCCCGCGACGGCAGCCCGATCACCAACCGGCCTGGGAACAGCGCTTCCAGCGCCTGCAGCGCCAGGCGGGCGTTGCGCGCGTCGTAGGTGGGCGCGACCACGGCCCGGTTGGCGATCACGAAGTTCATGTGCGAGGCCGGCGCGGCGAGCCGCTCGGGCCCGATCACCTTGCCGGGCGACGGGACGCGCATCAGCTTGAGCCGCCGGCCGGCCGCATCCGTCACGCTGGCCAGGGCGCGGGCCGCGTCGTCGTAGACCGCCGCGTGCGGATCGTCCTCGCCGACCGCGATCGGGATGGCGACCACGCCGGGGGCCACGAAGCGGGCGAGGTTGTCCACGTGGCCGTCGGTATGGTCGTTGAGCAGCCCGCGCTCCAGCCAGATCACCTTGGTGACGCCCAGCGCCTCGCGCAGCGCCGCCTCGGCCCGCGCTTCGGTCCAGCCGCGGTTGCGGTTGGGGTTGAGCAGGCACTCGCGGGTGGTCAGCGCCGTGCCCTCGCCGTCGTGGTCGAGCGCGCCGCCCTCCAGCACGAAGTCGTGCCGCTCCAGCTTCGCCCCGGCGGCCTCGGCCACCTGGCACGCCACCGTCTCGTCGCCGTCGAGGATGTATTTGCCGCCCCAGCCGTTGAAACGGAAGCCGGCCGCGCCGCCGGCCGTGAAGATCGGCGCGGTGTCGCGCAGCCAGACGTCGCCGAAGCGGCCGGGGACGATCTCCACCGCCTCGCCGCAGAGCGCCCGCGCCGCGGCGGCCGCGGCCTCGCCGCAGGTCATCAGCCGCACCCGCTCGCCCCCCGTCTCGGCCAGCGCCCGGGCCAGGGCGGCGGCCTCGGCCTGCGCCGGCGCCAGGTCGTCCTCCCAGAGCTCGGCGTGGCTTGGGAAGCCGACCCAGATCGCCCGATGCGGCGACCATTCTGCGGGGACGGGAGCGGTCATGGCCCGCTTAGATAGGATCGTTGGCGCGAAAGAAAGGGCGGCCCCAAGGGACCGCCCGCCGCTTCAAAACTCCGGCGCGGCCAGCCGCCTAGAACTTGTAGCGGATGCCGAGCTTCAGCACCCAGGTCGGCACCGGCGGGTTGGCCAGCGTCTGCACGGTGCTGAACTGGTTGCTGGCGCCGTTGACCGGCAGGCGCAGGCCGTTGGCGCCGCCGCTCGGCGAGTTCGTGGCCGGGATGCCATACTGGTAGTAGTTGCCGCGCCCCTTGGAGCAGGCCGGCATCACGACGCCGTCGAGGACCAGGCCCGACCATTGGCAGTTCAGGGCGGCCACCGGCGCGAACACGTACGGGAAGCCGACCTGGTTATCGATGCCCCAGTTGCGGTTGATCAGGTTCAGCACATTGATGACGTCCAGGTAGACCTCGCCCTTCGCGCCGCGTGGGAACAGAGCCGGCAGCTCCTGCGAGAACTGGACGTCGCCGGTGTTCACGTCGCTGGAGTGGAAGGCGTTCCGCGGGGCGATCGAGCCGGCATACTTGATGAGGCCGCTGGTGTGCAGGAAGTCGTTGAACGAGGTGATGTTGAAGCCCGGCTGGTAGGTCACCCGCGGGTCGCTGGTCAGCGTCACGTTGCCGCCCGCGGCGCTGGGCACATAGAGGAGCTGGTGCTGCGTCGAGGCCGAAGCCTGGCCGAACAGCTCGTCGAAATTGGCTCCCGACGGTGCGGCCGCGCCGTTGATGGCGCCCGACTCGCAGGTGGAGCTCGCCGTCGGGCAGAAGGCGTAGCTGAACGGCAGCCCGGCGCGGTTGTAGAAGAACAGCCGGATGGTGGTGTTGTTGTCGCCGAAGAACTTGTGCCGGTAGGTCACGCTGACGCGGTTCTCGAACTGGATCTGGTAGTTCGAGGTGGCCAGCGCCGGATGGTTGGGGTCGGCGGTGATGTTGTTGATGTAGTTCGAGTTGGCGACCGAGCTGGTGGCGGGGTTGACGTCCATCACCTTTTCGCCGGTGTAGGTGTAGTCGACGTCCAGGCCCCACGGGAACCGCTTCTCCAGGCCCAGCGCCCAGATCACGCCGTAGCCCTTGCTGGTGTCGATCAGCTCGATGTCGTTGCCCGAGGTGCGCGACGTATTCTTGACGCCGGTCAGCGCGCCAGACGTGGTCACCGGCCGGCCGAACACGTCGCAGATCGGGCTGGCGCCCGACGGCTGCGCGGGCGAGGGCGCACCGCAGGTGTAGCGGTTGGGGTTGAACAGCGGCCGGCCGTCCGGCGCGGTCCCGTTCGGCGAGGCGATGCCGAGCAGCGCCGCCTGGGCTCCGTTCAGCTGGTATTGCTCCTCCCAGAGGTCCTGCCACATGACCGCGTCGACGGTCTTGGAGGCCAGGAAGTCGGCGTGCGCCCGCCAGCCGTCGCCGAACCAGCCGAGGCCGTTCAGGTACTTGTCGAAGTCGTGGAAGTCGAAGCTGTGCTGTACGCTGAACGACGCCTTCCATTCCGAGGGCGGCTTGAAGTGGGGGTCCAGCGCGTTGACGTTGCCGGTGCCGAGGTTGGCGCTGTTGGTGATGTCAGCCTGGACGTCCTTCGGGATCGACGAGCCGGTGACGCCGATCAGCGCCGATGTGCCGGCGGCGGTCAGGGCCGAGGGCTGGATGGCGCAGTCCACCGTCGTGCAGGAGTAGGTGTGGATGCCGAGCAGGTTCCCGGGGTTGTCGTAGCTGTCGTAGGTGTAGACGCCCGGATTGCCGCCGGAGAACAGGCCGATGCCGCCGGTGACCGTGGTGTCCGGCGTGGGACGCCAATTGAACCCGAGGCGCGGCATCCAGATGTCTTCGCCGTTGATGGTGCCGTTGTTGGCGAAGCCGTACTGGGTGACGAAACGCGGGTTGAGCAGCGGGCTCTGGCTGGTCGAATAGCGCTCGTAGCGGACGCCGCCAGTGACGGTCAGATCCGGCAACACGTGCCACTCATCCTCGAGGTAGGCGGTGTTGGTGAAGTTGAAGACGGTGGCGGCCGCTGTGTTCGGATTGTTGTCGAAGGCGTTCTGGTAGGTGAGGCGGCAGGCGACGTGCTGTGTCAGGTTGGTGATCACGCCGTCCAGTTGGCCCCGACCCGGGCCGCAGGCGTTCGAGAAGGTCAGGGCGCCGGTCGCGTCCTGGACGAACAGGTCGAACTCGCCGAGCTTTTCCCAGGAGTAGCCGCCGGTGACGACGTGGTCGCCGGCCGTCCAGTGCGCGCGGCCCTGGAACTGCAGGTCGCGGACGCCGAGGTTGTTGGCCTGGCGGGAGATGTCCGGCCCCAGCACGATCTCGCCGCCGGTGGGGAACTGGACCAGCACGTTGGCGAACGGTCCGCCGACGATCTCGGTGGGGCTGGCGACGTCGCGGTAGGTGTATTCGAGCTCGGTCGCCAGGTTCGGCGTCCACTGGGACGTCAGGTCGCCGGTGTAGGCGTTGAGGTTCTGCGCCTGCACATAGTCGTTGGAGGCGAGATTCAGCTCCTTGAAGGAGACGCTGCCGTCCGGCGTGTTGTACTGCGTGCCCTGGGTCTGCTGGTAGCTGAACCACAGGTGCTGCTTGTCGGTGATGTACCAGTCGAGCTTGCCGAAGTACTCAGTGTTGACCACAGGGGCGGTGCCGCCGAAGTTCAGCGGGTTGTAATTGTAGCCGCCTGACGCCGTCGAGCTGTTGAAGATGCCCTGGATCTGCGTGACGTTGGCCTGGGTGACGCCCGGGATCGGGTTGGCGCCGGCCACGTCGGAGGGCACGAAGGTCGAGCCGCCGGTGCCGACGAAGCGGTCGTAGCCGAAGAAGAAGAACAGGTGGTCCGGCCACAGCGGCCCGCCGATGGTGACCGACGAGTCCTGGTCCTTGAATGTGGTGTTGACCTGGCGCGCGGCGATCCGGCTCGGCGCATAGCCCTGCACGCCGGCGAACAGCGCGCCCGGGCCGATGAAGTGGCCGTACTCGGAGCTGGAGTCGTACTCGTAGTCCGCGGTGCCGTGGAACTGGTTCGAGCCCGACTTGGTGACGACGTTGATGATGCCGCCTTCGAAGTCGCCGTACTGGACGTCGTAGGGCGCGACTTCCAGGTTCAGCGATTGGATGACGGTGAGCGAGAACGGCGTCCGCTGGGTCGGATAGCCGTTGTTGTTGAGGCCGAAGTCGTCCGACTGGCGCACGCCGTCGAGGTAGATGGTGTTGAAGTGGTTGTTGGTGCCGGCGATGATCAGGGCGTTGGAGTTGGCCTCGTCGATCGTCACGAACGGGTTGAGCCGCACCAGGTCGTGCAGGTCGCGGGCGAAGGACGGCAGCTGCTGGATGTCGCCCGAGGTCAGCACCGTGCGCGGGCCGGTCGCCAGCGTCAGGTTCTTGACCACCGGGGCGGCGGTGACGGTGACCTCCGAGACGGTCGCGCCGAGGGTGAAGTCGACCGAGGCCGGGGCGCCGATCGGCACCTGGTCGACCTCCTGCGTCGAGGTCTCGTGGTCGGGCGCGGTGGCCACGACCTTGTAGGGGCCGCCGGGCGGCAGGTTGCGGACGGTGTAGAAGCCGCTGTCGGAGGTCTGGGTCCTGGTGGTGATGCCGGTGCCGACATTGGTGACCTGGACCTGCGCGCCGGCGACCGGCTTGCCGTTCTCCGTCACGTGGCCGGCCACGCCACCGGTGATTTCCTGGGCGCAGGCGCCCGAGGCGGCGAGCGCAAGCGCGCCCAGAGCTACGCCGGCGGCGAGCTGTCTGATCAGCATGGAATCCCCTCTTGCGATGTCGCCGAGGCCCCACGCACGGGCGCACATCACAGGGCGGATTTAGCTCGACCGTTTGAACGATGCGAGACAGAAATGTAACGGTTTTGCGACGTTGCAGCAGGCGCACAACCGGCCGGCGGGGCCGGCGAAAACAACCCGCCCCGCGGCGGGGCGCCGGTAGTGGCCAACGGTCGCAAAAGCCACCATAAGCGGCCCGTGGCCGCGCAGATACAGTCCGTTCCGATCTCGCCAAAAAATGATCCGATGTGGAGCTGGGCGGTCGGCGCGACCGTGTTGATGACGGTGCTGCGGCTGGCCGCGATTCGGCTGAGCCCGCTGCAGCTCTACGCCGACGAGGCGCAGTACTGGCTGTGGTCGCAGCATCTGGCGTTCGGCTACTTCACCAAGCCGCCGCTGCTGGCCTGGATCATCCGGCTGACCACCTGGGGCGGCAGCGCCGAGCCGCTGGTGCGGCTCTCCTCGCCGTTGCTGCACGCCGCCGCCGGCCTGTTCCTCTACCGCGCCGCCCAGCGGCTCTACGATCCGCGCACCGCCCTCTTCGCCCTGCTGGTCTACGGCACGATGCCGGCCGTGCAGCTGGGCTCGTTCGTGGTCTCCACCGACACGCCGCTGGTCGCCTGCCTGGCCGCCGCGCTCTGGGCCTACGCGGCGCTGCAGACGGCGCAGGGACGGGGCCGGCTGGGCGCGGCGGCGGGGCTCGGCCTGGCGCTGGGCCTGGCCTTCCTCGCCAAGTACGCGGCGCTCTATTCGGTGATCGGGGTGGGGCTGCACCTGGCGCTGTCGCGCGGCGGCCGGCGGGCCTGGACGCCGCTCGCGGCCCTGATCGCCGCCGGCGTGTTCGCCGCCGTCATCGCCCCGAACCTCATCTGGAACGCCGGCAACGGCCTCGCCTCGTTCGGCCACCTGGCCAAGGAGGCCGCCTGGGGCGCGCGGCGCGGCGGGCCATTGCAGGCGCTCAGCTTCCTCGGCAGCCAGTTCGGCGTGTTCGGCCCGCTGCCGTTCGCGGTGCTGCTGGGCGGCGCGGCCTGGCTGGGCGCGCGGCGCGGGCTGGCGCCGGCCGACGGGCTGCTGCTGGCCTGGACGGCGCCGCCGCTCCTCATCGTGCTGGTCCAGGCCTTCATGGCCGGCGCCAAGGCCAACTGGGCGGCCGCCGCGTTCGCCCCCGGCTCGATCCTGGTGGCGGCCTGGATGCTGCGCTGGGCGCGGCCGCGGCTGCTGGGCTGGGTGCTGGGCCTGCAGGCGGCGTTCGCCTTATGCGCCCTGGTGGTGGTGACCGCGCCGCAGCTGGGCGACGCCATCGGCCTCTCCAAGGCGTTCCGCGGCGTCCGCGGCGAGCGGGAGCTGACCGAGATGATCGTCGGCCGCGCCAAGCTGGAGATGCTGGGCGGGCCGCTGAGCGCCGTCGCCATCGACAACCGCGAGCTCTTCAACACCGTCGCCTACTACGGCCGCGACTTCTTCGGCCACGACGGCCCGCCGCTGAAGGCCTGGCGGCCGGGCCCCTATCCGCAGAACGAGGCGGAGCTGTCGGACCCGCTGACCGCGGCCGACGGCGCGCGGGTGCTGGCGGTGAGCAAGGACAGCGCCTACGCGGCGGCCATGCGCGCCCAGTTCCACAGCGCCGGCCCCTCCGACCTCTCCGACGAGTGGATCGACCGCAAGAACCAGCTGCACGTGGAGATGTTCGTGGGCGAGGGGTTCACGCCGCCGCCGGGAAAGTAGGGACACACACGCTTTTTGCGGCCTGACTTGGCCGCGGCGCACAAAAAGCGTGTGTGTCCCTACTTTCCCGCTAAGCCGCGTCGAACGTCGCCTCGGTCTTGGCGCGGATCTCGTCGAGGCTGACGCCGGTCGCCAGCTCGGTGAGCTTCACGCCGCCCGGGCCGAACTCGAAGACGCCGAGGTCGGTGATCAGCAGGTCGACGACGCCGGCGCCGGTCAGCGGCAGCGAGCAGCGCTTCACCAGCTTCGGCGCGCCGGACTTCTCGGTGTGCTCCATAGCCACCACCACGCGGCGCACGCCGGCCACCAGGTCCATGGCCCCGCCCATGCCCTTGACCATCTTGCCGGGCACCATCCAGTTGGCCAGGTCGCCGTTCTCGGCCACCTGCATGCCGCCCAGGATCGACAGGTCGATGTGACCGCCGCGGATCATCCCGAACGAGTCGGCCGAGGAGAAGTAGGACGACGACGCCAGCTCGGTGATGGTCTGCTTGCCGGCGTTGATCAGGTCCGGATCGGCCTCGCCCTCGTAGGGGAACGGGCCCATGCCCAGCATGCCGTTCTCGCTCTGCAGCGTCACCTGCACGCCCTCAGGGATGTAGTTGGCCACAAGCGTCGGGATGCCGATGCCGAGGTTGACGTAGAAGCCATCCTGCAGCTCCTTGGCCGCGCGGGCGGCCATGTCCTCGCGGGTCCAGGCCATCAGACTTCCTCCCCGGCGCCGGCGCCCACCACCGCCCTGGGCCGCGTGGTCACCCGCTCGATGCGCTTGTCGAAATGCGCGCCGGCGAAGATGCGGTCGACGAAGATGCCGGGCGTGTGGATGTTGTCCTTGTCGAGCGAGCCGGACGGGACCAGCTGCTCGACTTCGGCCAGCGTCGCCTTGCCGGCCGTGGCCATCACCGGGTTGAAGTTCCGCGCCGTCTTCCGGTAGGCGAGGTTGCCCTCGGCGTCGCCCTTCCAGGCCTTGACGATGGCGAGGTCGGCCTTCAGCGCCCGCTCCATCACGTAGGTCTCGCCGTCGAAGTCGCGCAGCTCTTTGCCCTCGGCCACCTGGGTGCCGACGCCCGTCTTGGTGAAGAAGGCCGGAATGCCGGCGCCGCCGGCGCGGATGCGCTCGGCCAGCGTGCCCTGCGGATTGAACTCCAGCTCCAGCTTGCCGGCGAGGTAGAGCTCGGCGAACAGCTTGTTCTCGCCGACGTAGGACGAGATCATCTTCCTGATCTGGCCGCCGGCCAGCAGCACGCCGAGGCCGAAATCGTCGATCCCGCAGTTGTTGGAGATCACCGTCAGGTCCTTGACGCCCGCCGCGCGGATCGCCGCGATCAGGTTCTCGGGGATGCCGCAGAGGCCGAAGCCGCCGGCCATGATGGTCATGCCGTCGAAGAGGAGGCCGTCCAGCGCCTCCGCCGCGTCCCGCCTCACCTTGTCGACCACCGGCGTCTCCCGCACTGCACAATCGCCGCTCCTCTGAACCCGATGCGGGGCGATTTCAACCGGGCCTTCGCGCCGAGCGAGCCCTTGAGGCTATAAGGGGGCGGAAGGAGGCCGCCGCTTGACCGAGACCACCGCCATCGCCGCCATCGAGCCGATCTCGTTTTCCCTCTACGGCCGCGATTTCCCCGCCTTCGCCCAGGCGATCGGCCGCTCGTTCGCCCGTTACGGCTTTGCGGTGATCGGCGACCATGGGCTGGACCAGGCGAAGATCGACGCGGCGCTGGGCGACGCCAAGGGCTTCTTCGCCCTGCCGGATGCGGTGAAGCGCCGCTACCAGATCGAGGGCGTGTTCGGCCAGCGCGGCTACACCCCGTTCGGGGTCGAGATCGCCAAGGGCGCGGCGCACGTCGACCTGAAGGAGTTCTGGCACGTCGGCCGCGAGCTGCCGCCCGGCCACCCCAACCGCGCCACCATGCCCGACAACGTCTGGCCCGCCGAAATCCCGGGCTTCCGCGAGCACGAAAGCTGGCTCTACGGCGCGCTGGAGGACCTGGGCGACAAGGTGCTCTGCGCCATCGCAGCCTACCTGGGCGAGGCGCCCGGCTTCTTCGAGCCCACCACCCGCGACGGCAACAGCGTCCTCAGACTGCTGCACTATCCGCCCGCCCCGTTCGACGGGCCGAACGTGCGCGCCGCGGCGCATGAGGACATCAACACCATCACCCTCCTGCTCGGCGCCGAGGAGGCGGGGCTGGAGCTGCTGGACCGCAGCGGCGAGTGGCTGCCGGTGAACCCGCCGCCCGGCAGCGTCGTCTGCAACATCGGCGACATGCTGCAGCGGCTGACCAACGACGTGCTGCCGTCGACCACGCACCGGGTGGTGAACCCGCCGCCCGAGCGGCGCGGCGTCGCCCGCTACTCGACGCCGTTCTTCCTGCACTTCGCGCCGGACTATCTGATCGAGACGCTGCCGGGCTGCGTCACCCCCGACCGCCCCGACCGCTACCCCGCGCCGATCACCGCCGACGCCTACCTGGAGGAGCGGCTGAAGGAGATCGGGCTGAAGTAGCGAGCCAGGCCCGCACCCGCGCCTCCAGCGCCGGGCGGTCCTTCAGCTCGCACTCCCAGACGATCTCCACCCGCCAGCCCTTGGCCGCCAGCGCCGCGCCGCTCGCCGCATCGCGCGCCCGGTTGCGGCCCACCTTGCCCACCCAGTAGTCGCGGTTGGCCTTCGGCACGCGAGCGCCCCTCGCGCAGTCGTGGCCGTGCCAGAAGCAGCCGTGGACGAAGATCGCCAGGCGCCGGCCGGGCAGCACCAGGTCCGGCTTGCCCGGCAGGTCGGCGCGGTGCAGCCGGTAGCGGCCGCCGAGACCCCAGACCAGCCGGCGCACCTGCCGCTCCGGCCCGGTGTCCTTGCCCTTGACCCGGCGCATCACCGCCGAGCGCTTCTCCGGGCCGTATACGTCGGTCATGGGACGCCGGTCATGGGGCGTGGGTCATGGGGCGCGGCCCGCCGCTCAGAGCCCCTCGAACAGCTGCGTCGACAGGTAGCGCTCGGCGAAGCTGGGGATGATGGCGACGATCATCTTGCCGGCCATCTCGTCGCGGCTGGCCACGTCGAACGCCGCCGCCAGCGCCGCGCCGGACGAGATGCCGACCGGCACGCCCTCCACCCGCGCGCAGCGGCGGGCCATGTCGAACGAATCGTCGTTGGAGACCTGGACCACCTCGTCCATCACCCCGCGGTCGAGGATCGCCGGCACGAAGCCGCCGCCGATGCCCTGGATCTTGTGCGGGCCCGGCTGGCCGCCGGACAGCACCGGCGAGCCGGTGGGCTCGACGGCGATCATCCGCACCGAGGGCTTCCGCGCCTTCAGCACCTGGCCGACGCCGGTGATGGTGCCGCCGGTGCCGACGCCGGAGACCACCGCGTCGACGCCGCCGGCGGTGTCGTTCCAGATCTCCTCGGCGGTCGAGACCCGGTGGATCAACGGATTGGCGGGGTTCTCGAACTGCTGCGGCATTACCGAGCCCTTGATCTCGCCCAGCAGCTCGCGGGCCCGCGCCACCGCCCCGGCCATGCCGCGCTCGGCCGGGGTCAGCTCCAGCTGCGCGCCCAGCAGGATCAGCATCTTGCGCCGCTCCACCGACATGCTCTCGGGCATCACCAGGATCAGCTTCAGCCCCTTGGCCGCCGCCACGAAGGCCAGCGCGATGCCGGTGTTGCCGCTGGTGGGCTCGACGATGGTCGTGCCCTCCTTGATCAGCCCCTTGGCCTCCATCGCCTCGATCATCGAGACGCCGATGCGGTCCTTCACCGAGGCGATCGGGTTGAAGAACTCCAGCTTGGCCAGCACCACGCCCTTCGGCTTCAGCTCGGCGCTGAGCCGCGGCAGGCGGATCAGCGGCGTGTCGCCGATGGTGTCGAGGATGGAGTCGTAGATCTTGCCCCGCCCGGCCCGCCGGTAGCGGGCGGCGTCGTACTCGTGCGCTGCGGTGTCCATGGAGCGTCCCTGGGACGAAGTGCCCTCTATATGTGTCTCGTACTTAGACCGAGCAGCCATATTTGTAAGCGCCCATCGCCGGACGAGGCGCGCTGCACGCCTGAACAAATCAGCAACTCGACGCGCCGCCGCCGGGGCGCCAAAGTGGCGGCATGGGCCTCGATTCGACGCGCGGAAGCGGTGACCTCGGCGTGAGCGCCCATGCCTAGCTTCTATGAGTTCTTCGCCGGCGGCGGCATGGCCCGCGCCGGGCTCGGCAAGGGCTGGACCTGCCTCTTCGCCAACGACTTCGACGCCAAGAAGGGCCTGACCTACCAGGCCAACTGGGGTGCTGGCGGCGAGCTCACGATCGGCGACGTGCGCAGGCTGACGCCGGCCCACCTGCCGGGCGCGGCGGACCTGATCTGGGGCTCGTTTCCGTGCCAGGACCTGTCCCTGGCCGGCGTCGGCGCAGGCCTGAAAGGCGAGCGCTCGGGCACCTTCTACCCATTCTGGGACCTGGTGAACGGGCTGATCGCCGAAGGCCGCGGGCCGAAGCTGATCGCCCTGGAAAACGTGCTGGGCACGCTCACCTCCCACGGCGGGCGCGACTTCGAGGCCATCTCCAAGACTTTCTCCGACGCCGGCTACCGCTACGGCGCGCTGGTGATCAACGCGGCGCTGTTCGTGCCGCAGTCGCGGCCGCGCCTGTTCATGATCGGCGTCCGCGCGGACGTGGCGGTCGACCCCGCGCTGCTGGCCCCGGGGCCGATGGCGCCCTTCCACACGCCCGGACTGCAACGGGCGCTGGCGCGCACGAGCGATGCGGCGCTGCAACGGATGGTCTGGTGGAACGTGCCGGCGCCGCCGCATCGAAACGACACCTTCGCCGACCTCATCGAGGAGAGCCCGGACAGCGTAAACTGGCACAGCAACGCCGAGCGCGACCAGATTCTCGGCCTGATGTCGCCGATCAACCGCGCCAAGGTCGAGGCCGCCAAGCGCGCCGGCCGACGGATGGTGGGCGGCGTCTATCGGCGCACGCGGCTCGACGAGCGCGGTCTGAAGGCGCAACGCGCCGAGGTGCGCTTCGACGACGTGGCCGGCTGCCTTCGCACCCCCGCTGGCGGCTCCAGCCGCCAGGTGATCATGGTGGTGGACGGCAAGAAGGTGCGCACCCGCCTGATCTCGGCGCGCGAGACGGCGCGGCTGATGGGCCTTGGGGACGACTACAAGCTGCCGAGGAACTACAACGAGGCCTACCACCTGACCGGGGACGGCGTGGCGGTCCACGTGGTGCGGCACCTGGCCGAGCACGTCTTCGAGCCTCTGGTCGGCCTCGACGACGCGGCCCAGGCCGCCGCGTGACGGGACGGTGGACGGCCAACGCGCCGTGACCGACTTCGGCCCGCTCTTCGGCCGCAATCCCGACGCGGTGAACGTCCCGCCGTTCGAGACCGAAGAGCTGCGCCGGCAGCTGGCCCGGTTCCTCGATCAGCCGTTCGGCCAGCCTGGCGGGCCGCCGGCGCCGGTCGGCAACTTCCGCTGGGGCGTCTACGCCTTCTTCGACTACGACGGCGAGCCGATCTACGTCGGCCAGACCAACGAGCGATTGCGCACCCGCATCCGCCGGCACCTGACCAACCAGCGCACCGACGCCGTGGCGATGTCGGTGCTCGACCCCTTCGAGGTGTTCGAGATCGAGGTCTGGCCGCTGCCGCACCTGCAGGCCGCGCCACGCACGGATATCGCCGCGCGCCAGCATCTGGACGCCCTGGAGCGGCTGATCACCGACCAGGCGATCGCCAACTCGCAGTTCAAAGCCATCCTCAACGAGAAGGACCCGCCGCCCGGCCGCCTGACGGTCGAGGCGCCGCCGTCGGCGCGCGGGCGGATCGTGTCCGACCAGGTGTTCGAGCTGCGCTCGCACCCCGACTTCCGCCTGGCGCGGCGGGCGTTGATCCTGTCGCGGCTGGCGCAGGTGATCGCGGAGCGGAAGGTGCAAGGGGGCTTGCGCCGGGTGCTGCTGACGCAGGCGAAGCGCCTGCAATGGCTGGCCAGCCGCCGATACGAGGCCCTCGGCGGCGCGGCGACCGTCGGCAGCGAGTCGGACGGCGACGCCGAAGAGTAACCGCCGCGCAAGCCGAGGACGCCTCGAAGCACGCCATCGATGGCGCGCCGGCGCCAGTTCGAGACGTCGCACCAGTCCGGCATTTTCGTTATTGGGACATCGTCATGTGCTGGATCGCCACGACAGCGCGTCTGATCGACAGCAGGACGACATAGTGGCGAACAGAGGATCGCCGCCACGGGCCGACGCGATCTGTGAGGCCCACCCGACTCTGGCGCCTTTGTCGCTCTGAAGTCACGGTCGCTCTTGAAGCCGCGCCGCACGATGCAGAGTCCCGCGAGGGGCTGCAGGAACGCCGAGAGCAGTTGCTCGACCGCCGACCGCCACCCACGTGCGACTGCCGGCGCTACTCGCCCAGGTCTCAAGCCAGCGCGTGGAGGGCGATGGCGCTGGCCGCGGCGACGTTCAGCGAGTCCCAGCCTGGCGCCATGCGGATCGCCACGGTGCGGCAGCGGGCCAGCACCGGGGGCGGCAGGCCCGGCCCTTCGGCGCCGAGCAGCAGCGCCGCGCGGGGCGGGCGGACGAGGCCGGCGAGCGGCTCGGCGCCGGCCGGCGACAGGGCGAGGCAGTCGAAGCCGGCGTCCTGCAGCAGCGCCACTGCGTCCTCGTCCGCGCCCAGCCGGGCGAACGGGACCGTCAGCGCCGCGCCGACCGAGACGCGGATGGCCTTGCGATAGAGCGGGTCGCAGCAGTCGGCGCCGATCAGCACCGCGTCCACGCCGAACGCCGCGGCGTTGCGAAACAGCCCGCCCATGTTGTCGTGGTTGCCGACGCCGAACAGCGCCACCGCCAGCGCCCGCGGCGGCAGCCCCGCCAGCAGCGCCGCCGCGCCCGGGTCGGGCGGCCTGAGGCCATGCGCCAGCACGCCGCGGTGGATGTGGAAGCCGACCGCGGCGTCCATCACCGCCTGGCTCGCCGCATAGACGGGCGTGTCGGCCGCCAGCGGCGCGATCAGCGGGGCCAGGCGCGCGAGTCGCTTCTCCGCCACCAGCAGCGAGGCGGCGCGCGCCCTGGCGCCGGCGCCCAGCAGCACCCGCAGCACCACCTCGCCCTCGGCGATGAAGCCGTCGCCGCGGCCGACCAGGTCGCGCTCGCGCACCGCCACGTAGGGGGCGACGCGCGGGTCGGCGGGATCGGCGATCGGGATGATGGTCGGCACGCGGGGCCGACTATAGCGCCTCGGCCACGGTTCGGACCCAGTCCCCGGTCGGCGCCGGCCGGCCGATCCGCACCACGCGCGCGCCGCTCTCGGCCAGCCAGGCGGGATAGGCGGCGTGCTTGGCGCCGTGCGAGCGCAGCACGTGCCGCACTCCGGTCAGCGCCTTGGCCAGCGTCATCCGTCGCCCGCCCCAGACCCGCTTGCCGGTGAGCCACCAGCCGAGATTGCGGCCGAGCGCGTGGCCCAGCACCACCGCGAGCGGCAGGTCGAGCCAGACGATGGCGTCGGCGCGGGCCCAGATGAGGTCGCGGTCGCCGTCGAAGTTGCCGTCGGTCACCCAGCGCTCGGCGGCGGTCGCCTCGGCCAGCCAGGCCCGCACCTCGGCGGCCGGGGTCGGCCGCCAGTCGCCGGTCCAGAACACCGCGTCGGTGGCCAGGTAGGGCAGGTCGAGCCGCGCGGCCAGCGCCGCCGCCAGCGTCGACTTGCCGGAGCCGGAGCAGCCGACCACGGCGATGCGGCGCGCGCTCATGGCCGTCATCTCACCCGAGTCGGACGCAGCGGCGCCATTGTTTTGCGACACCCTTGCAATCGCCCGAAGTTTCGATATATCTAGCATTCAGATATATCTTTTGATATCGGAGTATCCTCATGCACCCCCACTTCCACCGCCACCGCGAAGCCCGCGCGCCGCGCGAGTTCGGCTTCCACGGCGCCCGCCACGGGTTCGGCCACCGCCACGGCCGCCGCGCCGAGCGGGTGTTCGACCAGGGCGACCTGCGCTTCGTGATCCTGAAGCTGATCTCGGAATCGCCGCGCCACGGCTACGAGATCATCAAGGCCATCGAGGACGCGGTCGGCGGCGCCTACTCGCCCAGCCCCGGCGTCATCTACCCGACCCTGACCCTGCTCGAGGAGCTGGGCTATGTCACCGTCGAGGCGGCCGAGGGCGGCAAGAAGCTCTACCGCGTCACCGAGGCCGGCCAGGCCGCGCTGGAGGAGAAGAAGGCCGTCATCGACGGCATCTTTCGCCGCATGGCCGAGATCCACGACCGCTTCGAGGGCCCCTCGCCGCGCATCGCCCGGGCGATGCAGAACCTGGGCGCCGCGATCGGCCTTCGCATGCGCGCCGGCCCGGTCAGCGCCGAGCAGCTCGACGCCCTGATCACCGCCATCGACGAAGCCGCCCGCAAGGTCGAGACGGCTTGATGTGCGGCGGCCGGCGTAACCCCTCACCCTCCCGTCGCTGACGGGCGCGGGAGGGTGAGGGGATCGGGCCTCGCCGACCGACACGACGCCCTTGCCGAACCCAGCGTCATGAGCGGCAATGTTTCCGGGCGCGGGCCGATCGGCCGGCGCAGCCGAGAGGAGCAAGCCCGTGACCGAAGCCTGGATCATCGATGCGTGCCGCACGCCGCGGGGGATCGGCAAGATTGGCAAGGGGGCGTTGGCGGAGATCCATCCGCAGCAACTCGGGGCCACGGTGCTGAAGGCGCTGGCCGAGCGTAACGGGATCGACACCGCCCAGGTGGACGACGTGATCTGGGGCACCTCGTCCCAGGTCGGGCCGCAGCGCGGCGACCTCGGCCGCATGTCGGCGCTCGACGCCGGCTACGACGTCCGCTCCAGCGGCGTGACCCTCGACCGCTTCTGCGGCTCCGGCATCACCGCGGTGAACTTCGCCTCCGCGACCATCGCCTCGGGCATGTCCGACCTGGTGGTGGCCGGCGGCTGCGAGATGATGAGCGGCAAGGGCCGCCCGCCGCCGGTTCCGGGCGCCTCGCCGGTGTTTGACTCGGGCAACATGCGCCTGCGCGCCAGCCATCCGCAGACCCAGCAGGGCATCTGCGCCGACACCATCGCCACGCTGGAGGGGATCGACCGGGCGGCGGTCGACGCCCTGGCGCTGGAAAGCCAGCGCCGCGCCGGCGTCGCCATCGCCGAGGGCCGCTTCGCCAAGAGCCTGACGCCGGTCTACAACGAGGACGGCTCGCTCGCACTCGACCGCGAGGAGTATCCGCGCCCGCAGACCACCGCCGAGGGCCTGGCCGGGCTGAAGCCGGCGTTCGAGGCCATGGCCGACATCGCCGTCGATGAGAGCGGCGCCACCTTCCGCAGCCTGATCCTGCAGAAGTATCCAGGCGTCGACATCCAGTTCGTCCACCACGCCGGCAACTCCTCGGGCGTGGTCGACGGCGCGGCGGCGGTGCTGCTGGCCTCGCCGGATTACGCCAGGCGCCACGGGCTGAAGCCGCGGGCCCGGGTCGTGGCCATGGCCAACCAGGGCGACTGCCCGACGCTGATGCTGAACGCCCCCGGCCCGGCGATCCGCAAGGTGCTGGCCAAGGCCGGGCTCGGCCTGGAGGACATCGATCTCTTCGAGATCAACGAGGCCTTCGCCGTGGTGGTGGAGAAGGCGATCCGCGACCTCGGGCTCGACCGCGCGAAGGTCAACGTCAACGGCGGCGCGATCGCGCTCGGCCACCCGATCGGCGCGACCGGCTCGATGCTGATCGGCACGATGGTCGACGAGCTGGAGCGTCAGGGCAAGAAGCGCGGCCTGGTCACCATGTGCGCCGGCGGCGGCATGGCCCCGGCGATCATCGTCGAGCGGATGGACTGACGGCGGGCGCCGCTCAGGCTTCGGCCTCAACCTCAACCTCAACCGGCGGCCGGTTCAACCACAGCATCACCGCGCCGATCGCCGCCGCGGCGGCGAGCGCCGGGCCGGCGGCGTCCAGCGAGCCGACCACGGCCAGCGCGTTGGCCGCCAGCATCGGCGCGAAGGCGACCGCCAGCAGCAGCAGCGCCGCCGCGGCCGCCAGCCGCGCCGCCAGGTCGATCAGCAGCAGCCGGCGCGTCACCCGCTGCTCCACCGCCAGGGCGAAGGCGAGGTCGTGGGCGGGGGCCTCGGTGGCGTCCCACAGGGCGCCGAAACGGTCGTCGGTGTCACTCATGGCTCATCTCCGAGCGCGGCGGCCAGCCTAGCGCGCCCGCGCTCCACATGCGACTTGATCGTGCCGACCGGCGCGCCCAGCACCTGCGCGGCCTCGGCGTGCGAGAAGCCGCCGCCGAGGCACAGGGCCACCGCCGCCCGCTGCGCCTCCGGCAGCCGCCGCAGCGCCGCCTGCAGGTCGAGCGACTGGTCGGGCGACGGACCGGGCGGCGCCTCCCAGCGCGCCAGCGCCGCCTCGCGGTCCACGGCCCGGCGGCGCGAGCGCAGCAAGCTCAGGCGCTTGTTCCAGGCGATGGCGCACAGCCACGAGCGCAGCGACGCGCCGCCGCGGAACCGCCCCAGGCTCGCCCAGGCGGCGAGGAAGGTCTCCTGGGCGAGGTCGTCGGCGTCGGCCGCCTCGTCCAGCACCCGCCGCAGGAAGCTGCGCACGGCCTGCTGGTGGCGCGCGACGATCTCGCGGAACGCCGCCGGCGAGCCGCGCCGGGCCGCCGCCACCAGCTCGGCGTCGGGCGTCAGGCAGCTCACCCGCGTCCGCGCCAGAAGGTCGCCATCAGCGCCGTCAGCGTCGCGGCCACCGCCAGCGCCCCGGCGATCGCCGCGATCACCAGGTAGGTGTCGGCGTACTGGTGCACGTGCTGCGAGGCGTAGGCGAAGCCGCCGGCGATGGCCCAGGCGAAGATGGCCCCGTTCCAGCGCCGGAACGGCTCGCGCGAGCGGTGCAGGTCGATCCAGCGATCCAGCCGGTCGACGCCGTCGCCGCCGAAGTCGATGTCGATCCCGGGCCCGGCGCCGGGACCGCGGCCGGCCGCCGCGCGCAGCGCCCGGCGCGCCCACTTGCGCCCGCCGAGGGCCGCCAGCACGTCCGCCGGGGGCTCGCGGCCCTGCGCGGCGTAGATCTTCAGCGCCTCGATGGCGTCGCGCCGCTCGCGGTAGAGCAGGAACCGCCGCCACGGGTCGAGCAGCGCCTGCACCAGTGGAATGGCGAAGATCGCCAGGATGATGATCAGCCACGGGTGGGCGTCCCAGAACGCAGCCATCGGACAAGTCCTTCCTCTCCGGCGCGCGCCGCCCGCCCGCCGTCTTCCTCCTTAGTCGCCGCCGAGCGCGCGATTGGAGGCGCCGCGGTCAAGCTAATTCGGCCGGCGTGCGGGGTGGAGCTTGCCTTGGACGCGGCTCTAACCCGGATTTCTCACGCGGGTCGCGTTTGTACGGTTTGGGGCCTGAGGCGTATGGTCTTTGATGTTGAGGCGTGTGCGGTCGCCGCGGGCGAGGCGGTTGTGTGGTCGTTGGCGTGGTTTCGGTGCTGTTGATGGAGG